>JAWVEB010000067.1:0-73505 GCA_033856915.1 Blastocatellia bacterium
CTCCGCCGTGCGTCATCGCGAAATCATCGATTGCGCGAGTGACGCTATCTACCGGACCGGGACCCACGGACATTTCACCTTCTTCAATCCCAGTGCTGCCGCGCTGGTTGAACGATCGGTCGAAGAATGCGTAGGCCTGCACTTCCTGGATCTAATCAGGGAAGACTATCGCGATCTGGCCGCTCAGTTCTATCGGCAGCAGGTGAAAGCCCGAGTCCCGCTTACCTATTTTGAATTTCCCGCCGTCACCAAGGATGCCAACGAAGTCTGGATCGGCCAGAAAGTGCAACTAATAATCGAGGGCGGCAAAGTCGTCGAACTGCAAGCCATTGCCCGCGACATTACCGCCGGGAAGCGGATCGAACAACAACTGCTGGATTCTGAGCTTCGCTATCGGCTGCTCTTTGAGGCAAACCCTCAGCCAATGTGGGTTTACGATCTCGAGAGGCTGACTTTTCTCGCGGTCAACAACGCGGCAGTAAATCATTACGGATTCTCACGCAAAGAATTTCTGACGATGACCATTGAAAATCTTCGTCCAGCAGAGGACATTCCCGCTTTGCGGCAAAACATGTCGATCGAAGCTGATGGATTGGACGAAGCAGGTAACTGGCGGCATCAGAAAAAGGACGGCACGATTATCGATGTCCAGATTACCTCTCACAAGCTTGATTTTGGCGGCCGCCCCGGGAAGATTGTTCTGGCTTTCGACATAACTGCGCGCAAGCAGGCTCAGTCTGAACTTCTCCTGCAGAAGGCCCGCTTCCAACAGCTGTTTGAGAATACGCCGATGGGCATCCTGATGATCGATGAGCACGATCGCATAATCGATGCCAACAAGAAGTTCGAGAGTATGTTCCAGTTCGCTAATGGTGAACTGCGCGGTCAAAATGTTAATCGGACCATTGTGCCGGAGACTCATCAATCTGAGGGCATTGCGTTGTCTTCCAGGACCTTTCAGGGTCTAACAGTTTCAGAAGAAACCGTCAGGCAACGCAAAGACGGCGGCCTTATTCCAGTCAAGATGTACGGCGTGCCGATTGTGGCAGACCAGAAGCTGGCTGGGGCGTTTGCCATCTACCTTGATCTTACCGAACAGAAACGATTGGAAGAGGAACGCCAGGCCGTATTCGCAATCATTCAGGGGGCTATCTTGACCCTCGACCTCGGAGATCTCTTCAAGCTTGTTCATGAGTCGATAACCCCTTTGCTGTACGCCGAAAATTGTTTTGTGGCGCTTCATGATCCCGCCAGCGACCTGATGAGCTATGAGTTTTGGGCCGACAAATTCGATTCCTGCCCCGCCCCGAATCCAGCCGGCACAGGCTTCAGCGGTTCCATCCTGCGCACGGGTCAACCCATGTTGCTGAATCGGGCCCTGACGGACGAGTTCGTGTGTAGCGGCGAAATTCAGAGGATCGGCACCAGTTCGGCTTCGTGGCTCGGTGTGCCCTTGCGAACGCGCTCTCGCACAATCGGAGTGCTCGTGGTCCAGCACTATGAAGATGCGCAGGCGTATGAGCAGAGGGATTTGGAGTTCCTCATGTCCGTCGGCAGTCAGATTGCGCTGGCGATTGAACACAAGCAGGCTGAACAGGCATTGCAGGAAGCAAACAAGCGAGCCCTGAAAGAGTACGAACGATTGATCGAAAGAATCGCCTCGCTGGGCCAGACATTGGGAAGCGCTCGCGATTTGACGACCATCTTTCGCGCTTTGCGGGAATTTGCCACCGCCTCGGTGCCGTGCGATGGACTAATAATCACTCTTTACGATCGCGACAAGAAATCGCGCCGGGCGGCTTATTTGTGGACCGATGAAAAGGAATTCGATCCGGCAGTCCTGGGGGAAGTCCAGGTTAAGGATGGGTTAACCGGGAGAGCCATCAACTCCGGTTCGGTGGTTATCGACAATGATTATAAACCCACGATGCGTGACTATAAGCCGGTCGAAATCGGCGACTGCCAGGGCGAGCGCGTGCCGCATTCGGCCCTCTCGGCGCCGATGACGGTAATGGGCCGGACCGTAGGATGTGTCGAGGTGCAGAGCTACCAAAGCAGTGCATTCAATCAGGAACACGCTACCGCGATGCGCATGGCCGCCAACCTCGCGGCGAATGCCGTCGAAAATATCGATCTGATCGAACGGGAACAGGCGAAAGAAGAGCAGTTGCGTCAAGTCCAAAAGATGGAAAGCATCGGCACGTTGGCAGGCGGAATCGCACATGACTTTAACAATCTGATGACCGCGGTCACCGGTTATAGTGAGTTGGCGCTAAGGTCGCTCAGCCCGGACCATCCGCTTCGTCCCAAGCTCGAGGTGATCAAAAGCGCCGGGGAACGCGCCGCCGGTTTGACGCGCCAATTGCTGGCGTTCAGCCGCAAACAAATGCTGCAGCCCAAAGTTCTTGACCTGAACAGCGTCGTTACCGGGATCGCGCAAATGCTGCCTCGGGTGATCGGGGAACACATCGATCTGCGATTCCGGCTCGGCGAGTCTCTCGGGCAAATCAAAGCTGATCCAGGACAGATCGAACAAGTGATCGTAAACCTCGCAGTCAACGCGCGCGATGCCATGCCCGCCGGCGGGTGGGTCACGATCAAAACCGAGAATGTTCATTTTAAGGGAAGGTTTGGCCACGGCGATCTGACCGTTGAGCCCGGACACTATGTGATGATGTCGGTTTCCGATACCGGGCACGGAATGGATCTCGAAACTCAATCGCATATCTTTGAACCGTTCTTTACCACCAAGGACGTCGGCAAAGGAACGGGGCTTGGTCTGTCGACGGTCTATGGCATCATCAAACAGAGCGGCGGCAGTCTTTGGGTTTATAGTGAAGTAGGAAAGGGAACTACCTTCAAGATTTACTTGCCGCGAGTCGACGAGATCGTCGAGAGCCTCGAGGTTGAAGCTAACGAAGCGGATCTCAGAGGGCGAGAAACGGTACTCCTGGTCGAAGACGAAGAGGTGGTGCGAAACCTGTCCCGAGAAATTCTCGAGACCTACGGGTATTCTGTGCTGGTTGCCGCTAACGGCAGGGACGGGCTCAGCGTCGGCAAGGAATTTCAGGGGCCGATTGATCTGGTCATTACGGATGTAATCATGCCGCTAATGAGCGGGCCGGAGATGGCTGAGGGTTTGCGGACGAGTCGCCCGGAGACTCGCGTGTTGTTCATGTCCGGCTTTACTGATGATGCGATTGTGCATCATGGCGTTCTCGACGCCAGAGTCTCCTTTATTCAGAAGCCATTTTCGGCGGAAGCACTGGCGAGCAAGGCCCGCGAGGTTCTGGATCAATCCGTGTCAGAAGCCCGCGCGTAAGCAAGGGCAACACTCGTGTCGGTCAGCGATGGGCATTCGACAGATTTAGCCGCAATCGATTCGTTCATGATGAGTGTTGCGATGGTGGCCCTCCCTTATGGTCGGGCTTCTGATACGGTCTGGCGTCCGTCGATAACTTCAGGAGTAATGCGATAGATGGCGATGTCCACGCCGCGGCCCCACGTGTCGATTTGAGTTGCGCTGATCGCGGGAGTCAGCGAAGGATTGCGTTCTGTGATTAACTTCATGGCGCGCTCCATCTCTTCGTTCGCGGTTATGTGCTCTGCTTTACCGCTAACCATCACACTGCGCCAATGGGTGCTGTCCGTTATCTCTTCGACCTGCAAACAGACCTGCGGGTTGGCGTCGATGAACTGAGTCTTCATTCCTTCGGTGGTGAAGAAAAGAAGTTCCTTGCCGTCGTAAGCATAATTCATCGGCACGACGTAGGGACGCCCGTCGCGCGCACAGCCGAGATGGCCAAAGCTCTCGCGTTGTAGCAGCGCCTGCATGTCCGCCGGCGCCATGTCTTCAACTCTTAACATTGTGTTGAGCGATGGTATACCTTCGAGCCTGGCGATCCAAGCGATGACAAGACATGGTGATGTGTCAGCTTCAAAATCAGGACACTCCTTTCTGCTGGGAACGCGGACGGCCCGTCCGCCTTCCCGGGATTCCGCGAATGATACATAAGAAAAAGGCCGAGTCGCGCGGACCCGGCCTTTTCTTGTACGACAAAGATCAACTAAAGCATGTCGGCGCGGGCGTGTTGAGCGCGGGCGGCGCCAATCGCCGTCTTCACGTCCTTCACTTCTTCCGGCGGCGGCAGCACTGCTTTCATGCCCAGCGATTCAATCCAAAGTTCGCGCGCCCAACCAGTCGTGTGATAAAGGTGCTCGTCTTCTTCGTCTTCAACCTTGTCGTGGGCCTGTCTCAATGCCTCCGCGACTTTGCCGGTGGCTTTCTTGGCCGCCTCTCCGATCAGTTGCCAATTCAGATGGTCTTTGCTTTCGGCCAGCACGATTGACTCGGCGGCAACGACCTGCGCCGCCTCGGGCGGGCCGGATTCCAGGGCCATCTCCATTGCTTTGACCAGAGACTCGCCAATATGGCGGACGACTTTGCGTCCAGGGGTTTCGGTTTTTGGATCGAGGCCGACCGTGCTCATGACATCCTGGACGATTTGCACGTGGGTCTGTGTTTGTTCAAGATACTTTTCCCACTCTTCCTTCAACTCGTCGTTCACGACGCAACGAAGCGCAGTGGTGTAGATTTGCACGCCTCCGAGTTCGGTTTCCAGCGCCTGATACAAGAGTTCATTCAGTTGTTCTGCTTTCATTATTCCCTCCCTAATTTTGCTGCGACCGGTTTCATTCGATTCAGATTCGTGGATAGGCTTAGCAAACAGAGGGCCAATCATCATTTCACGTTTCGGGAGACTAATCTTTCGCATTCTTCCAAACGTCGAGTTCATGCGGCTAAGTCGACGGTGGTTGAGAATTAGACAACAACCAGTGCGACGGCGTACCGGAGAAGTACACACCTTGTCCTGGGAGCGCGGAGGACTCGTCCGCACTAAGCGCGCAGCGCGAAAAAATCTATGATCGACAGATGGAAGCCAGGCGCGCGCCTTGGCGTGCGTGCGGACGAGACGTCCGCGGTCCCAGCGGTAACAGGACTACCAGACTGATTCACTACCAACGTTATCCAGGTGGCGGAATATTCCGATTTGGGTGGTAAAATACGCGTCTTCTCTGGGATCTAATCGAGGGACACTATGAAACCAAATCGCATCTTCAAGATTGCAACCGCTGTTCTTTTCCTTCTTCTATCGACCTTTGCTTCATTCGCGCAAGACCACACGCAGCAGCAGCGCGAGCTGGCTGACTATATCAAGAGCCATTACCTCAAGCGCGAAGTGTTGGTTCCGATGCGCGATGGCGTAAAGCTCTTCACGCAAATCTACGAGCCGAAGGACACCAAACAAAAGTATCCGATCATGTTCGACCGCACCTGCTATAGCGTTGCGCCTTACGGTCTCGACAAGTTTCGCACCTCGCTGGGACCCGATGAATTGTTTGCCCGCGAAGGCTACGTCTTTGTCTATCAGGACGTGCGCGGGCGTTACATGAGCGAGGGTGAGTATGAAGATGTGCGTCCATACATTCCCAACAAGAAGGGAAATCAGATTGACGAAACCACCGACACTTACGACACGGTTGATTGGCTGATCAAGAATATTCCGAACAACAACGGGCGCGTCGGCGTCTGGGGCATTTCATATCCGGGATTTTACACGTCGATGGCCGGCATCGATGGCCATCCGGCCGTCAAGGCAATCTCGCCGCAGGCGCCGGTCTCTGACTGGTTTCACGGCGACGATATGCATCACAACGGCGCTTTATTCCTGGCGCAGAACTACAATTTCTTTACCGGCTTCGGTCAGCTGCGTCCGGCGCCGACTTCGAACAACGATTATGTGAAGCGATTCGACTTCGGCACGCAGGACGGCTACAAGTTTTATTTAGAGATGGGTGGCCTGCGAAAAGCCGGAGACCTCTACGAGCAGAAGCTCGGCATGCGCATGAAGTTTTGGGACCAGATGATGCAGCACCCCAACTATGATCAGTTTTGGAAAGAACGGAATGTGCTTCCCAACCTGAAGAATATTCACGCCGGGGTGATGACCGTCGGTGGCTGGTATGACAATGAGGATCTGTTCGGCGCGCTGGGCGTTTACCAGAATATCGAGAAACAGAACCCGGGCATTTTCAACGTGCTCGTGATGGGCCCCTGGTTTCATGGCGGCTGGGCGCGATCTGATGGCGACTGGCTGGGCACTGCATACTTTGGGAGCAAGACCGGCGTCTACTATCGCGAGAATTTCGAACTGCCGTTCTTCAATTACTTCCTGAAAAGCAAGGGCGACATTTCTCAGATTAAGGAAGTAAATGTATTCGACACCGGCGCAAATCAGTGGATCGGCGACTGGTCGCCGTCCACTTCCAACGACATGTCGCTTTATCTGCAACGCGGCGGCAAGCTTTCATTTGCTAAGGCGCCAGCGCTCGTGAAAGAGGGACCTTATGACGAGTATGTCAGCGATCCAATGAACCCGGTTCCTTACACGCAGAAGATTACTCTAAACTATCCGCGCGATTTTATGACCGAAGATCAACGGTTCGCTGCCTCCAGACCGGACGTGCTGGTCTATCAAACTGATCCGCTGGCTACAGATGTGACCGTTGCAGGTCCCATCAAGCCGGAGCTTGTCGTTTCATCGAGCGGCACAGATTCGGATTTCGTCGTCAAACTAATCGACGTCTTTCCCGACGATTATCAGTATCCGGAAACTGGAAACAAATTGGCGAATGGTCAGCTTGAAAGAGTTAAGCCGCCCGACTCTTCCGCGTCATGCGTGTTTGCGCCAGGTGGTTATCAAATGCTTCTGCGCGGCGAGCCTTTCCCTGCGCGCTTCCGCAACAGCTTTGAAAAGCCGGAACCACTGCGGCCAAACGTGCCGACAAAAATCTCTTACGTAATGCCCGGCATCGTGCATACATTCAAGAAAGGCCACCGCATCATGGTGCAGATCCAGAGCACCTGGTTCCCCCTGGTCGCGCGCAACCCGCAAAAATTTATGCCGAACTATAAGCAGGGAAGCGATACTGATTTTCAGAAAGCGACCGAGCGGGTTTATCACTCGGCTGCGTATGCGTCGCGAGTTGTGTTGTCGGTGTGGAAGAGATAGGCAGGGCGGTGACGAGGTCAGTTCCGCGAACGGTTGCGATCGGGCCTCGCCCTCGCCATCTCAAGGCTTTCATTAAGTTGAAACCCGGCCGCCACCGCTCCCTGTAACTGGATCGAACTTTCAGTCGGCCGCTAACTCGCGCTCTTCTAGTCGGCGCTCTTTCTCTTGTCGAGAATGCCGTCCCTGCGTAGAATTGCTGCCATGACCAGACAGGTTCTCTTATATCCCGGCGAAGACGGCTATGTGGTCGCGGAAGTGCCTAGTCTTCCCGGCTGTATAAGCCAAGGCAAAGACGGCGAAGAAGCCCTGTGGTACGAAAGTTACCACCTTCCCAAACTACAGTCCCGAATCACAAGGAACTTGATCGCGGAACCTTGCGGGCGATCATCAGGCAGGCCGGCTTGACGGTTGACGAGTTTATCGGGCTCATCTGACTATATGTCGAGGCCTTCGAATGCGTCTTTCTTGACCCTAAGGAGAATTCCGTGTCTCAATTTCGTTTCGCAGTTCATAGCTTCGTCGCTGTCATCATTCTCGCTTTCGTTAGTTTCAACGCGACCGCGCAGACCCAACTCTCTGCCGATTTAATTGAGAAAATCGACAAGGTCGCTACCGACACTCTGGCAAAGACCGGAGTGCCGAGCGCTTCGATTGCTATCGTGAAAGATGGACAAATTGCCTATGTAAAGGCCTACGGTGATGCGCGGCTTGATCCGAAAACCCCGGCCACCCCACAGATGCGCTACAGCATCGGGTCGATCAGTAAGCAGTTCACGGCTTTTGCGATTCTCCTTTTACAGGAGCAGGGGAAGCTTTCGCTCGACGACAAGGTCGCGAAGTTCGTTCCCAATCTGACGCGAGCAAATGAAGTTACAATTCGCCAACTGCTGTCGCACACGTCGGGCTATCAGGATTTTTGGCCGCAGGACTATGTGATGCCGATGATGATGCAGTCGACTACCGGGCAGCAGATTCTGGACGTTTGGGCGCGCAAGCCTTTGGATTTCGATCCTGGCACCAAGTGGCAATACAGCAACACGAACTATGTTATCGCGGGAGTCATTATTGAGAAGGTCGCGCGCATGCCGCTGATGCAATTCCTGCAGGGGAGGGTCTTCAAGCCGCTGGGCATGACCAGTGTGAGCGATACCGATCAGGCAAAGCTGGGCGACACCGATCCGGCCGGCTATCTGCGATACGCTCTGGGACCGCTACGCCCGGCTCCTAAGGAAGGCAAGGGTTGGATGTTTGCTGCCGGCGAGTTGGCCATGCCCGCGGCTGAGCTGGCGAAATGGGACATTTCGATCATCGATCAAAAGTTGATGAAGCCGTCGTCGTACCGCGAGTTTGCCAGGGACATGTTACTCAAGAATGGCTTGAGCACGCACTACGGTTTGGGCGTTGACGTTAATACGCAGGCGGGCCATCGCGCGTTATCGCACGGCGGCGAGGTTTCGGGCTTCACCGCCCAGAACGTCGTCTTTCCCGATGACCGCGCGGCGATAGTGGTGCTCACCAATCAGGATGCGGCCAGCGCGTCCGGCGCAATCGCGAATGGTATCGCGCCGCTCTTGTTCGCGACCAGTGATCCACAGACGCCGGCGAAACTTGAGCAGGCCAGGAAAATCTTCGAAGGACTTCAGCACGGCACGATCGATCGTTCGCTGTTCACTGACAACGCCAACAGTTATTTCAGCGAAGATGCGTTGAAGGATTTCGCGAGCAGCATCGGACCTTTGGGAACGCCCCAGTCGTTCGTGCAATCGTCGCAGGGTCTGCGTGGAGGCATGACGCTGCGCGTGTTCGTGATCAGGTTTCCACAGAAGACTCTGCGGGCGTGGACTTATGAAATGCCGGACGGGAAGCTGGAGCAGTATCAGATCGCGGCGGTGAATTAAGAGCCTCACAGGCGCGTAACGTGGTTCTTCGGCGCGTAGCGCCGCTTGAGTTTAGCCGTGGCTTTCAAGCCACGGATGCTATTTCTGAGCAATTTGGGCGGGCGCGATTGTGGGCGGTGCAGTCACTAGCGCGTGAACGTGATCTTCAACGCCGCCGACCTGCAATGCAGTCATGTTATGGGCGCGAGCGATACCGCCGATATATTCCCAGACGCGCTGTTCCAATGTCTGTCACAAGCCAGGGCTCCCGATTCTTGGTTGAGAAAATAATGTGGTAGTGCAGGGAGGTGTAAGTGTTGGCCATGGCAGATGTCCTCCTTGGACTTCAACCGTCGCTGACGCGACGGAGCGTGTGATTAGCGACTGATCCCGGCCTTGAAAGGCCGGGCTAAAGTCATTCGTCGCGGTGCGACGTAACAGCGAAAACGTTCCGGAGAGCTCGCCCTTGTATCATCGTTAGGTAGGCTTGTCGACGTGATAGATCTTGCAAGAAAGTCGTCCTCGCCCTAGGTATTACAGTTGCAGTTGACCTTCCCGCACGGTTGGCCACTGGTTTCGAATCGACTTGCTCGCGCTGAAGGCGGACGGGACATCCGTTTTCCCAGGATAAAATCGCTCGATTTTGTGATTCGGATCACCTTCGGGGCTAAAAAACCTTCTCCCAATGACAAACCAATGACAATAGAAATGGACCTTTCCATAAAATAGTCGCGTGATAGACCAATTGGTCATCCTCAATCTGCGACACGAGGCCCGGGCCCGGATGCCCGTCGTGCTCAACGGCCTCGAGTGGCAGACCTGTCTGCGACGAATTCTGTTTCTAAATCGGATCGAGAACAGCGCGCTGATTGAAGCCGCCGAGAGCAATGAACTGGTTTCGGGTGGCGTCGACGTCTATCGTGGCCGAGACGCATATGGTTTTCTGCTCGAAGTTATCTGCGGTCTGAATTCTCCCCTCCTTGGAGAGACGGCAGTGATGGGTCAGTTTCGCGAGTTCTGTGCGCACGCAAAATTTCCCAACACCGCCTGGGGTTCGTTTCTGCGGCAACTCACTGCCAACGTTCTCGTCGATGCCAAGCGCGTGCGCCACGAACATCTGCAAGGAATCGGCAGCCAGTCTTACGGCAGCCTCGTACGCCAGCACGTGAAGGGCATGCCGACGGTCGCGGTCCTGGGCGCCGGCAAATTGGCGCGTGAGATTCTGCCCTGGCTGATTGGTAAGACGAGCGCCCGTTTGTTCTATCGTAATTGGCAGCACGCGAAGGATCTTTTGCCTGAGTATCCGGAGTTGCACCTCGATCAGTACTCAAACGATGATGCGGGTTGGCAGCGAGAGGAAACCGGACTGGTGATTGCAGCTCCAATGAAAGCGTCCCAGGTCGAGAACTGGGTGCGCCAGCAGAGCACAACGTTTTCAAAGTGTTTGGATCTTCGCGGTGACGCGGCAACTGATCCCATCGCGCTCCCCATCCCGGTAATAAAGTTGTCCGAACTCTTCGACGCGCTCCGCGCTGAGCGGCAAAGACTGGAAGGCCGGGTCGATGTCGCGCGCGCCGAAATCAAACAGTTGGTCCAGCGTCAATCTCAACAAGCCCAGTTCCGCCCCTTTGGATGGGAAGACTTATGCGCGTGACGATAGCGTCGCGCCGTAGCGATCTTGCCCGCATCCAGGCCTACCAGGTTGGCGAAGCGCTTGAAACGGCGCATCCGCAGATCGAAATCAACTATTCCTTTCACGAATCCCTCGGCGATCGAAATCAAAACGATCCGCTTTGGCAGATGCCTGAGAAGGGAGTTTTCACGCAGGACTTTCGTGAGGGCCTCTTGCGTGGCGACTTTGATCTGGTAGTTCACTCATGGAAGGATCTGGCTATCGAGGAAGATCCGGACACAGAGATTGCAGCCACGCTGCCGCGGGCAGATGCGCGTGATGTCTTACTCGTGCGCGAAGAGGGTTGGTCGGAAGTTGAGCGGAACGGAGTGATGACAATTCTTACGTCATCGCCGCGACGCAGCTATAACCTCGAATCGTTCTTGCGGGATGCTTTGCCGGCAAAGCTGCGCGAGCTGAACTTCGTTAACGTGCGCGGTAACGTACCGACGCGCGTACGCAAGCTCTTCGATCTGGAAGTCGACGGCTTAATCGTGGCGAAGGCTGCGCTGGATCGTCTGCTCGAAGCGAAGCAGGCCGAATTTGCCGCGACTCAAAGCGAGTTGCGCCGTTTTCTTTCTCGATGCCAATGGATGGTTCTGCCTTTGCGCCAGAATCCTTCGGCGCCTGCACAGGGGGCGCTGGCGATTGAAATTGTTCGGGCTCGCGCCGATATGCGCGAGCTACTGGTCCCGCTCAATTGTGCGGAAACGTTTGCCGCTGTTACTCGCGAACGCGAGATTCTCCGCGGTTACGGTGGCGGTTGCCATCAAAAAATTGGCGCGAGTGTCCTGCGCCGTCCTTACGGCGAAATTACCTTCGTACGCGGCTTGACCGACGATGGACAGGCCCTGGATGTCTGCTCGTTGAATGCATCACGGCAGCGACCTCCTCGGATTCAAAGGGAGAATTTGTGGCCGCTTAGTGCTGCAGACTCAGACTGGTTCACGCGGGAGCGAATTCCGGCGAGCCTTCCTGAAGAGACTTTCGCTTTGTGGATTGTGAAGGGTGATGCTTATGATTGGTCCCCCATCCCGCGCCAAATCGTTTGGACCAGCGGGATGCAGACGTGGAAGAAGCTGGCGCGACGCGGCAATTGGGTCAATGGCTGTGCTGAGAGTTTAGGTGAGCAGGAGTCGCCCAACCTTGAAACCCTGGCCGGTCGAGAGTTGACCTGGCTTAAGCTAACCCACGCCGACGGTTATCATGAAGGCACGCTGCCGACGCTGGCTACCTACCGGCTCGTACCGACAGATAGTCCCGTCGATCTGAAAGGCAAGAACTATTTCTTTTGGAAGAGTGGGTCGAGCTTTGAGTATGCGCTGTCGCTCAATCCCTGGATCAAGTCTATGACTCATTTTTGTGGCCCCGGCAATACTCAGCGCATCCTGGAAAAGAATGGCATCCAGCCACATGTTTTTCTCGATCATGCGCAGTGGTTAAGAGAGATGTCGAATGAGTGAGCAAGACCCGGTCGCTACCACCACCCCACGCGGGCTGCCCGCGCGGGGACCCCGGTCCGCTCCCGGTTCTGACTGCGGGCAATGGTTGAAGGAGATGTCTTTGTGATGAAGCGACTGATGCGCCTCAGAAGTTCCCAACACCTGCGCGACCTGTGCGCCGAGACTGAGTTTAATCGCGCTCAGTTGATTCAACCTTTCTTCGTGGTTGAAGGTTTGGCCGCGGAAGAGCCGATTGCCGGGCTGCGCGGGAACGTTCGCCATAACGTGGCCTCGGCGCTCAAGCAGATCGAAAAAGATCTCGCGGACGGCGTTACACAGTTCCTGCTTTTTCCTGTGCCGGCGGAAAAGAAGGACGGTAAGTTCAGTCACAAACTTACTAATGAGACTATCTCTGAAATTCGGCGGCAGTTCGGCAATAGTCTTTGCCTTTGGATCGATACCTGTCTCTGCTCGTACACGACGCACGGCCATTGCGCGGTAATGAATGAGCAGGGCATTGACCTTTCGGCGACGCTCGATGAATTAGCAAACTCCGCGGTCGCTTTTGCGGAAGCCGGCGCGGATGGCATCAGTCCCAGCGACATGATGGATGGACGGGTGGCCCGAATTCGCGCCGCCCTGGACGAGAAGGGTTTTGAACTTGTTCCCATCATGAGTTACAGCACAAAGTTTGCCAGCAACTTTTACGGTCCGTTTCGCAACGCGGCTGACTCGGCGCCGCAGTTCGGTGATCGACGTCATTACCAGCTCGACGTGCGTAATAGAACCGATGCGATCAATGCGAGTGTTCGTTGCGCGGAAGAAGGCGCGGACCTGCTGATGGTCAAACCGGGCATGACTTCGCTGGACTTGATCCATACGATCAACCGGCAGACCGGCCGTCAGGTCGGCGCTTATCAAGTAAGCGGAGAATATGCCGGGATGGCGCTCTTGGCTGAGCAGGGACTGATAAAGTTCGACGAGGCGCTATTGGAAACGTGGCAGGTATTCAAGCGGGCGGGCGCGCAATACATCATTACGTATGGCGCGCGTTATGCGCAGCGGCTTGGCATCGGAAGGTGATAGCTCCCTCTCTCTCTGGGAGAGGGCTGGGGAGAGGGTATTACGACGGCTGCGGTATAAACCCTCGCCCTAAACCTCTCCCAGCGGGAGAGGGAACAGAAACAAGAATGAAATCTCAACCAGCATCGTTAACTACCGACGCTCTCTCTCGCGAATACTTTGAGCGCGCGTTGCGCGTTTCGCCCGGCGGCGTCCACAGTCCCGTGCGCGCTTTCAAGGGAGTCGGTGGAACTCCGGTGTTCTTTCGCAGCGCGCAGGGAGGGACAATGACGTCCGTCGATGGGCGCGAGTACATAGATTTCTGCCAGAGCTTTGGTCCGCTGATGCTGGGCCATCGCGATCCGGACGTCGCCGAAGTGGTGCAGGAAGCGATCGCGACGGCCTGGAGTTTTGGCGCGTGCGAACCTTATTCGCTGGAACTGGCTGAATGGATTACGTCGCGGCTGCCCTGGGTTGAGATGCTTCGTTTCGTATCTTCGGGAACCGAAGCCGTGATGAGCGCTTTGCGTGTGGCCCGCGCCGCGACCGGGCGAAACCGGATCCTTAAGTTTGAAGGTTGCTATCACGGTCATTCGGATTCCTTGCTGGTAAAAACCGGCAGCGGTTTGGCTGGTGCGTCGGCGAGTTCGAGTGCCGGAGTCTCAGCGAATGTTGCCGGTGAAACTCTGGTGGCCTCGCTTGATGATGAAGACTCAGTGCGCAAAGTCTTTGCTGAACACGGTAAAGACATTGCCGCCGTCATCCTTGAACCTTTGCCTGCTAACTATGGCTTGCTGATTCAGCGCCGGGAGTTTATTGAAGAGACGGTAGAGATCGCTCGCCAACATGGTGCCCTGGTGATCTTTGATGAAGTGATTTCCGGATTTCGTGTGGCCTTGGGCGGCATGGCGGAAGTGCTTGGGATGACTCCGGACCTGGTGACTTATGGCAAGGTGATCGGTGGTGGATTTCCGGTGGCGTGTTATGGGGGCAGAAAAGATTTGATGGAGTTGGTTGCCCCGGCCGGGCCGGTTTATCAGGCCGGCACGTTGAGCGCGAACCCGGTGGGCATGCGCGCGGGTCTGGCGACGCTGCAGAAGATCGAACGCGTCGGCGCTTACAAAGTTCTGGAAGATAGAACGGGCGCTTTCTGTGATGAATTAAATGCCGAACTGAAACAGCGCGGTCTGCCGTTCCAGCTAACACGAACTGCCTCGATCTTCTGGTTGCACGCGGAGACAGCCGACGTGATCCGGCGCATCGATCAGATTCCTCGAGAGCACTCGAACGCATTCGCTCGAGTCTTTCATAACGCGCTGTCGCGCGGCGTCTATCTCGCGCCCAGCGGTTTCGAAGTGAGCTTCATGTCGCTGGCTCATGATGAGGTGTTGCTTGAACGAGCGCGTGTGGCGATCCTGGCGGCCGTGGAAACTGGGCAGTAATTTCCTCTCCCAAATGGAGAGGGAACATAAAATACTTTGAGCACTGGAACCAAGCGCAATCGGATCGTAATCGCCCTGGTCGGGCTGTGGGTCGTCTTTACAGTGACCCTGGCCGGCTGGTGGATGGTGTTTGGCTTGCGGCAACTCGATCTGCTGAATCGTCTCAATCTTGAAGGTGCGGCTGACTTTCATCGTCATTATCGAATGCTGCTGTGGGAAGGCGGTATCCTGATCATCTCTTTGATCGGCGGCGGCCTGGCCCTGTTCTACTATGCGCGACGTGAACAGAAGCGACACGCGCAGGTGGAAGAATTCTTTGCCGCATTTACGCACGATGCGAAGACGGCCCTGGCGAGTCTGCGCCTGCAAGCCGAAAGTCTGCGTGAAGATTCTGCGGGGGCCGCGCCCAGCCCACTGCTGGATCGTCTCTTGGGCGACACGCTGCGGCTACAGCTACAGTTGGAAAATTCACTTTTCCTGGTAAACCTGACGCGGGGGACTCTTTTTCTCGAACCGATGACGCTGAGTGACCACGTCAACACGTTGCGTCATCACTGGCCCGACTTGTTGATTACGCAAACCGGCGATGGCGTGATCATGGCGGATGCGCGCGCGCTGGAAAGCGTCCTGACAAATTTGATCCACAACTCTGTTATTCATGGACAAGCGTCCGCGGTTGACGTACTGGTTAGGCGCAGCAGCGACGGTCGTTTGATTGTACGCGTTGGCGACAATGGTCACGGTTTTCACGGCGATCTCAACCGGCTGGGCAAACTGTTTGTGAGGCACACCCGGGGCAGCGGCAGCGGCGTCGGGCTTTACATTGTTCGTCAACTGCTCAAGCGCATGAGCAGCACGATCAGTTTTTCCGACTCCAGCACGAGCGGCTTTTTGGCTGAGATCAATTTTCCGAACGCCGGAACTGCGGACTCGATTCGGGCGGAGCGAGCTGGTTATGAAGCGACTGTTGCTGGTCGAAGATGATCGCTCGCTGGGCGCAACCTTGCACGAGCGGCTGTTGCGCGAGTCGTACGACGTCGCCTGGGTCGAGACCAAACAGCAGGCGCTGAAGAAACTGGGCGAGGGCCTCTGGGATCTGATCATTCTCGACATCGGCTTGCCGGACGGATCGGGATTTGAACTCGCGCGTCAGATTAAAGGCAGCACCTCGGTGCCAATAATGTTCATGACCGCGCTGAGCAGCGCCGAACATCGTTTGGAAGGATTCGAAATTGGCGCCGAGGAATTTGTTCCCAAGCCGTTTCATTTGCGCGAACTGTTGCTGCGCGTCAAGCACGTGCTCGACCGTTATCCGGTGCATCATCAGGTCTCGTGTAACGGCCGGGTCATCGAATTGGAAAGCCGTGTAATCGTCCAGCCGGATGGACGCCGAGAACATCCGGCCGCCCGCGACTTTGATTTGCTGCAGCTTCTGATCACCGGCAGTCCGGGTGTCATCAGCCGCAATCAAATTCTGGATGTGCTCTGGGGAGAAGATAAATTTTTGAATCAGCGCACGATTGACAACATGATCGTCCGCCTGCGCCAATCGCTGGGGGACACCAATAGCACGTACATACGTTCGGTGCGAGGCATTGGATATCAATGGTGCGGCGATGGTGAGTAGGGGCACAAACTTCAGTCTGTGATCCCTGACTCAAGCGGAATCACAGACTGAAGTCTCTGCCACTCTGCGAGTTGAAATCAAATGACCTTATCCGCAGTCAAAGAGCAAATCGGCAATGCGCGTTTCCAAAACGCGTTGGCTCGGCGTGCGCAATCTACACCACCGATATGGCTGATGCGGCAGGCGGGCCGTTATCACAAACACTATCAGGCGCTGCGGCAGAAGTATTCGTTTATGGACTTGTGCAAACGGCCGGAGCTGGCGGCCGAAGTTGCCCTGGGTCCGGTGTCGGATTTTGATTTCGACGCTGCCATTCTTTTCAGCGATCTCCTTTTTCCGCTGGAAGCTCTGGGCATGGGCCTGGAGTACACCGATCGAGGCCCACAGCTTGGCTGGAGTTTGAATGAGCAGACTTTAGCTCGACTGCGCTCGATTGAAGATGCCTGGCCGAGCCTGCTGTTTCAGGGCGAAGCGATGCGCGCGACGCGCGATCGTCTGCCGTCAGATCGCAGCTTGATTGGCTTTGTCGGCGGCCCCTGGACGCTGTTTGTTTATGCGGTCGAAGGCTCGCATAAGGGATCGCTCGTTGAATCGAAAAGGCTGCTGTCGTTGTTCCCTCGTTTCTGCGAAACGATTGTGCCGCTGCTGGTGAGGAACATCGAAATGCAATTGGATGGCGGCGCGGAAGTCGTGATGATTTTTGATACGGCCGCCGGTGAATTATCACCTGGCATCTTCGAAACAGAAGTGGTGCCGCAACTTCAGGCGCTGACCTCGAAGAATGCGCGACGTATCGGCTATTACTCGAAGGGCACTCAGCCCGCTCATTTGCGTGATGCGCTTTTTACTAATGGTGGACTGGCGGGCGTGGGAATTGATTCTCGTTGGAACATGACAGAGGCGTTCGATCTCTTCCCTCATGGTTTTGTTCAGGGCAACTTCGATCAGGCTTTGTTGTTGGGTGAGCGGAACGAACTGAAGCAGCATCTTACTCGCTATCTTGAACCGCTCGCGAAGCAAACAAGGCCTGGTTGGATTTGCGGTTTGGGCCACGGCGTTTTGCCCGGCACGCCCGAAGATAATGTCAGGCTTTTTGTGGACACAGTTAGAGAGGTAATGCAGTGACTGATCTTTTTGCCAAATACGACGTTCCGGCGCCGCGCTACACCAGCTATCCGACCGTTCCTTTCTGGAGCGACTCTCCCAGTCCTGAGCAGTGGCTGGACGCAATCAGGAACGCATGCGCTGACGAGTCGAGCAGTTGGTCGCTGTATTTTCATCTCCCGTTCTGTGAAACACTCTGCACTTTCTGCGCGTGCAACACGGTCATCACGCACGACCATGGGCGGGAAGAAACCTACATCAAACTGCTGCACAAAGAATGGCAGCTCTATCGCGAGCAGATTCCCGAACTGCAGCGGCGGCCACTGCGGCAGTTGGAGCTGGGTGGTGGCAGTCCCACGTTTTTCTCGCCGGACAATTTGAAGCGAATCCTTGAGCCAATCCTCGCGGAAGTTCAGGTTGACGCGGAACAGTTCCGGGCTTCGGTTGAAGTTGACCCGCGGCGTACAACCCGCGAACAACTGGTCGCGCTCCAGTCGCTGGGCTTCAATCGCATTTCTCTCGGCGTGCAGGATTTTGATCCGGTAGTGCAGAAGCTGGTCAATCGCGAACAGCCTCTGGAACAAACAAGGAATGTGACCGACATGGCTCGGGAGCTGGGCTACAACTCAGTTAACTACGATTTGATTTATGGCCTACCGCGTCAGACGCCGGAGAGCTTCAGGCAAACCGTGGAACAAACCGTCGAGTTGAGACCTGACTGCATCGCGGTCTACAGTTTCGCGCGCGTCCCGTGGATCAAACCGGCCCAGCGCAGCTACAAAGATGAAGATTTACCGGCGGCGGGCGAGAAGCGCGCGTTGTATGAGATCGCGCGCAACCTTCTGGCTGAGGCCGGCTATATAGAGATTGGAATGGATCACTTTGCGCTGCCTGACGATGGTTTGGCTTCGGCACAACGCGAGGGAACTCTCCATCGGAATTTTATGGGTTACACGGAATTGCGGACGCAGGTGCTTTTGGGGCTGGGGGTCAGCGCGATTTCTGAAACGCCGACCTGCTTTCATCAAAACGAGAAGGCCTTTCCTATCTATGAGCGGCGCGTGCAGCAGGGCGAGGTGCCCACTCTACGTGGTCATCTGCTAACGGAAGAAGACCGTCGTCTGCGCGAACAGATTCTCACCTTCATGACCCGGTTCGAGGTTGAGCTAAAGCCTGAACAAACCCCCGACGCGAGAGTCTTCCTGGACTCACTGGTAGGCGATGGTCTGGTTGAAGTGCGCGACCAAAAGCTGGTGCTTACCGATCGCGGCCGGCCCTTTCTGCGGAACGCTTGCATGTTCTTCGATCAACGGCTGCGTCAGCAAGCGGAGCGGCCGAAGCTTTTCTCTCAGGCACTTTGATGACTCAAACCGCACCTCTCATTTTGATGAGAAACACAGTTCGTTTAGAGTCAGGCTACTTGCCCGACCAAGCGGGCGGTAGCCCGCTTCTAAACGTACAGACCAGGTCTCCCCTTCGTCCGTTCGATCAAGTATGCAAGTCAAAGTAATCGGTGCAGGGTTCTCGGGATTGGTGACTGCCTATTTTCTCGTCAAAGAAGGCTTCCAGGTCCAGATCCTCGAAAAGAATTCTCGCGCCGGTGGGCTGATCCGAACCATTCAAACCGAACATGGGCCGGTAGAAACCGCCGCGAATGGCATTCGCAATTCGGTACGACTGGAAGCGATGTGCGCCGACATCGGCGTGCAGCTCCAGCCAACGCGGCGTGAGGCCCGCGCGCGCTTCATCTTTCGTGGAGAACCAAAACGGTTTCCGCTCAGCGGTCCCGAAGTTTTGAAGCTGGGCTTCAGATTCGCGGCGAGCGCCACCAGCCTCCGGCCCCGGCCCTTGGAAACGATCGTCAACTGGGGGCGCCGAGTCATTGGCGCCGCGGCGACCGATTATTTTCTGGCCCCGGCGCTGGGTGGAATATATGCCGGTGATCCTGAGAGGCTAAGCGCGAGCCTGGTTTTTGGCCAGGCAGCTTTACCTGATCATCTGCAGACTACTCGCCCGTTCAAGCCTAAGCTTCATGGCACCGTCGCGCCGCCAAACGGTATGCAGCAACTCATCGACGGGCTGTGCGAATATCTCGAGCGCGCGGGCGCCGATTTTGTTTTCAATCATGATTCTCAAATAGAGCCGGGCGATGCGGCGATTGTGTGTACTTCAGCGCGTGCCGCTGCCGAGTGTCTGGCGGGAGTCGCCCCGCAGGTCAGCGAGAGTTTGCGGCAGATCGAAATGATGCCGGTGGTCACAGCGACCTGTCAGTACAAAGCGGCGGCCGCACGACTGAGGGGCTTTGGTTGCTTGTTTCCGCGCGGCGAAGGTTTTCGCGCGCGCGGCGTGCTGTTCAATGAATGCATCTTTGCCGGACGCGGGCCGGGGCACTCTGAGACCTGGATTTTTGGCGGCGCGCTCGATCCCGATATAGTTCAGCTAAGTGATCCTGATCTCATAGAGTTGATCGCCGGCGAACGCGAACGGTTATATGGAGCCGTAGACGAAGCGATTGGAATTCACCTCACAAGTTGGCCTGCGGCCCTGCCGCACTACTCGATCGATCTGGAGCGAATACTGATGCAGCTCTCGCCGCCACCTCCGAACGTTGCCCTGGTGGGGAACTATCTCGGTCGCATCGGTCTGGCCAAGCTGATAGAGCGCGCGGCGTTTGTTGCCAGGGAATTTCGGGGCACTAGCCCGACCGTGAGGGAGGGCTCATGAATCGCATTGGAGTCCTGCTGATTAATCTCGGAACCCCGGACGCGCCGACGCCAGAGGCCGTGGGCCCTTACCTGCGCGAATTCCTGATGGATGGTTTCGTGATTGACGTACCGAAACCTCTGCGCTGGTTTCTGGTCAACGTCATGATCGTGCCGCGGCGCAAAATACAATCCGCGAAGGCTTATCAAAAAGTGCAGTTGCCCGGAGGGTCGCCGCTGCGCGTATACACGCGCGCACTGGCAGAGAAGGTGGCGGAGCAGCTCGCAAAGGACGAGCGTTACGTCGTTGAATATGCGATGCGTTACGGCAATCCTTCCATTGCCTCGGCTCTCTCGCGACTGTATTCACAAGGCCCTTCCCGAATTATCGTTTTGCCGCTTTATCCGCAATACGCTGAATCGAGTTTTGAAACAGCCGTGGTTGAGACAAAGAGAGTGGCACAGGAACTCGGATGCGCCGACTTCCTGTCATTCTTTCCTCCTTTTTATGATCGGCCTGAGTTTATCGCGGCCTTTGTGCGCCGGGTAGCTGAGACCAACAAAACGCAGCGGCCAGATCACGTCGTGTTTAGCTTTCACAGTTTGCCGGAACGTCATCTCAAACGGCTGGATGCAACCGGGCAGCACTGCCTGGTTAAGCCGGACTGTTGCGATCGCATTAACGCCGTCAATCAAAACTGCTATCGAGCGCAATGCTTCTTCACGGCGAGACAGATTGCCGTCCAACTGGAATTGAAAGACGATGACTATACCGTGTCGTTTCAATCTCGGCTGGGCCGGGCGAAGTGGATCGGGCCAACAACAGAGGTGGTGCTTCGGGAATTAGCCGAGCGCGGCGTTAAGCGCGTCGCAGTTTCCTGTCCCTCGTTCGTGGCCGATTGTCTGGAGACGGTGGAAGAGATGGGCATTCGCGGCCGGCAAGCTTTTATCGAAGCCGGCGGCGATGAACTGTTTTTGGTTCCCTCACTGAACGCCGAGCCTGCATGGGTCGAGACAGTGGCAAATTGGATTCGCGATGTTGAGAAGTGCGACGTTCCGCGATGAACCCGTGTAGGTTCCCAACTTTGGAGTGCGGTGGCAAGCGTAGCGCGACACCGCTTTGGATTTGCGCGACGACAGAATCCTTCGGTCCAAAGCGCCGTCGGCGCTCCGCTCTGCCGGCGCACTCCAAATTCGCGCCATGCGCTCCGCGATCAGAGCCAGCCGCGTGCTAGAATCGGTCGCTTTAGATTCACACTCGGCAAGTTAGTTTGAAACTGATGATGAACTTCTGGCAACAGATACAGAATGCTTCAGGGATGGCCGCGGCCTTTCCGTGGGTCATTCTCGTCTTCATCGCGGGAGCCTTGGCTCTCTTCATCCTGAGGCCGTTGGAGCGGATGCGCATTCGTACGGCGCTGTTTCTGTTTGTGCTTTCTTTTGTCGGCTTACTTGCAGTTGCTACCCTTGCAGTTCAAGGCGCAGGCACTGAAGGACGCCTGTATCTCTGGTTTCGTTGGGCCTCTCTCTTTTGCCTTTGGATCGCGGTTATCAATATCGCCAGCGTCTTAATCTTCGAAGTATTCCTCGACGCCATAAGACTAAGACCCCCGCGGATCATGCGCGATCTTCTCCTGGCGCTTGCCTATGTAATCGTCGGGATCACATTGCTTTCTATCCCACGCGTTGATATCACGGGTATCGTTGCTACCTCCGCGGTGCTAACCGCCATCATCGGCCTGTCGTTCCAGGATACGCTGGGCAACATGATGGGCGGCATGGCGCTGCAGATGGAGCGCACGATCGGAGTCGGCGATTGGATCAGGTTTGATGGACAGGAAGGTTTGGTCAGGGACATCCGCTGGCGGCATACGTCGATTGAAACGCGCAATTGGGACACGCTCGTGATCCCGAACAGCGCTTTGATGAAATCGCAGGTTACAGTCCTCGGCCGTCGCACCGGACAGCCGCGCCAACATCGTCAGTGGGTCTATTTCAACGTCGATTTTCGCTATTCGCCCGCGGATGTGATTGATGTTGTCGAGTCTGCTCTGCGTGCCGAACCGATACCGAACTTAGCCCTGGAGCCACAGCCAAACTGCGTCCTAATGGACTTCAAAGAGAGCTTTGGCAGTTACGCGGTGCGTTACTGGCTGACCGATCTCGCCGTGGACGATCCGACGAATTCGATCGTGCGCACGCGCATCTATTTCGCCTTGCGCCGCGCGGATATTCCGCTTTCGATTCCAGCTCATTCGCTATTTGTCACCGAGGAAGATCAATCGCGGCTCGAGCGAAAGCGCACGGAAGAGATCGATGAACGTGTTGCGGCGTTGAAGCGAGTCGATCTGTTTCAGTCGCTGACTGACGAAGAAAGACGTTTGCTGGCGTCCCGGCTGCGGGTGGCTCCGTTCGTGCGCGGAGAAGCGATGACACGACAGGGCGCCAAGGCGCATTGGCTCTATCTGATTACGCGCGGCGACGCCGACGTGCGAGTTTCAGTTGACGGTCATCTCAGCGAACAAATCGCTACTCTGCACGAGGGTGATTTCTTTGGCGAGATGGGAATGATGACGGGAGATCCACGCTCGGCCACGGTGATCGCGCTTACGGATGTCGAGTGCTATCGCGTCGACAAGGAAGCGTTTAACCACATTCTGAAGCAACGTCCCGAAATCGCAGAGGACATTTCGGAACAACTGGCGCGCCGGCGCGTCGGGTTGGATGCCGCGCGCGAAGGCTTGAACGAGGAAGCGATGCAGGCGCGCCTGCGTTATCACCAGGGTGATCTCCTGCAGCGGATCAGACGTTTCTTTACCCTTTAATGATCGTGTAAACCCAATCTCCCTCGGAAGAGAACTCTGTACGTATAAGGAAATAGTCCTATCCTGCAAGCGTCTGCTGGTCATTTACCTAAAGCCAACTCCCGCCTAAACAAGCTAAGTCTTGTTATCTCAAAGAGTGATGAGTCTGAGATCTTGAGTTAGCGGCAACCCATGCTTGATTCAAAGTGAATTCTCTGACTAACTAGCCTCGATCTTTGCCATTTTTGTATCAAGAAAATTCTCGACATGAGCGTAATACGGGCCTACAGTAAGCGCAATCCGTCCGGGTTGTCCGCGCAGCCACCTGATTGTGACTGACCCAGAGTAGCAAGAGGCCCCCAACACCCTGGCGAATATTTTTGAATCTCAATTTCCACAACTACCTGGTGGAAACGCCCCAAGAATGGTTCGAGGTGAACACCATGGCAACAGAGTTCAGGAAGACCGGCATCAGCGTCGTCGGCGATGCACCGTGGGGCACGCACTTCTGTCACTTCTACGAGACTAAGCAGGACCTGCTCGATACTGTCGTTCCATACTTCAAGGCGGGGTTGGAAAACAAAGAGTTCTGCCTGTGGGTGATCTCGGATTCCGACCTAATCACAGTTGAAGAAGCCATAGAAGCTTTGGCACAAGCTGTTCCCGACCTTGACCGTCACATCTCGGATGAGCACATTGAAGTCCTCAACGGACAGGACTGGTATTTCGAAAAAAATGTATTGAATTTAGAGAGGGTAAAGAACGCGTGGGACGAAAAACTCAAACGCGCGTTGGCGCGAGGGTACGAGGGAATGCGAGCTTCCGGGGATACCTTCTGGTTGGCAGAGAAGGATTGGAAAGATTTTTTTGCCTACGAAAAACAGATTAACGATTGGATAGGCTACCAGTCCATGACTGTGCTCTGCACCTATCCGTTGGCGAAGAGTGGAGCTACTGAGGTACTCGACGTTGTGCAGGCGCACCAGTTTGTAATCGCCAGAAGGCAAGGGGAATGGGAGGTCATTGAAACTCCGGAACTAATACAGGCCAAGGCCGAAATAAAGAAACTAAATGAAGAGCTCGAAAATCGGGTCGATGAGAGAACTAAGGAACTTGCAGCAACGAATGAGGAACTAAGAAATGAGATCGCGGAGCGAAAGCGTGCCGAGATTTTGCTCCACGCAAAAGAGCTCGCTCTTGAAGAAAGTCAATGGCTGTTGGAAGAAGCCCAGCGGATTGCTCACGTCGGACACTATGTGCATGACCTGGAAACGGGCGTCATTATTGGGTCGGACGAGAACTACCGCATTCTCGGTCTGCAGCCGCAAGACAGCATCAGGCTGTCCCGCGCATTCGAACTTATTCACCCGGATGATCGCGTGCGTGTGCATCAGGAGCGCAATGAGGCGGTGCGGACGGGCCAACACTTCGAGGTGGAATTCCGTATGGTGCGCCCCGACGGGGAGGTGCGCTACATCCACAGTCAAGGCGACGTGATCCGCGACGATCAGGGCCGGCCACAACGAACGTTCGGCATCGCGCAAGACATCACTGAGCGCAAGCTCGCTGAAGGGGAACTAAAAAAGGAAAAGGAGGTGCTGGAGAAGATATTCGACAATATCCCAGTGTTGATAGGCTTCGTTGGCGAAGACGGCCGCGTCAAGATGGTCAATCCTGAGTGGGAGCGCACAATAGGATGGACGCTGAAAGAATTGCAGGAACAAAATGTAGACATATTTACTGAGGCGTATCCTGACCCATCGTACCGCCAGGAGATTTTGGACTTCGTTGCCGCAGCCACTGGTGAATGGGTCGATCTAAAAATCAGGGTGAGGGACGGGCGGGTTATTGATGCGGCTTGTGCTGTCGTCCACCTCTCAGACGGGACGAAAATTGCCATCGCCCAGGACATCACCGTGCGCAAGCAGGCCGAGGATGCTTTGCGCCGCAGCGAAGATCAGCTTCGCCTGGTCATTGATGCAATTCCGACGATGGCCTGGAGCCTCGGGCCTGACGGCGTCGTTGATTTCCTCAATCAACGTTGGGTGGATTACACCGGCCTTTCTCTTGAGCAGTTTAATGAAGACCCGACGGGCCCAATTCATCCCGAAGACAATCCCAGAATCGCGGAAAGGTGGAGTGCGCAGAGGGTGGTCGGGGCAGCGTACGACGATGAGATGCGCCTGCGGCGGGCCGACGGAGAATATCGCTGGTTCCTCGTCCGCACCGCGCCGTTGCGCGACGCGCGGGGAAAACTCGTTAAATGGTACGGAGTATCGATCGACATTGAGGATCGTAAGAGGGCAGAGGCATTGCTCCACGCGAAGGAGCAGGAGTTTCGGGCCATCGTCGAGAACGCACCCGATCACATTGCCAGATACGACAGAGAATTTCTGCGCACCTACGCCAATCCCGCAATGGCAAAGTCATACGATTTGCCGCCGGAAGCCTTAATCGCCAAGCCCATGTTTTCCATCATCCGCGAGGCCGGGGTGGAGGTTAAAGAGGACGAACTGGCGCAAATCCGCCAACGATTCGCAGCCGTTTTCGACACCGGGAAATCCTATGAGTTTGAAATCACCTTGCCGATGCCTATAGGCCGCAAGGACTACAGTGTTCGCTTGTTTCCTGAACTTGATCTCAACGGTTCGGTAATTAATGTCCTGTCGATTGCGCGCGACATCACCGAGCGCAAGCAGGCCGAAGAGAAACTCAAAGAAACAAGCGAACAGTTGCGCGCACTCACTGCCAGTGTGCAGTCCGCAAGAGAGGAAGAAGCAACCCGCATCGCTCGCGAAATTCATGATGAACTGGGTTCCATGCTAACGAGTCTGAAGTTGGATCTGGCATCAATTAGAAGGGAAACAGTTGCCTCCGCTAGCGACACCGACCTTTCTCGGGTGCGAGAAAAACTGGAAACCATGATGCAACTAGTCGATCAGACCGTCGATACCGTCAGGAGAATCTCGTCTGAGTTGCGCCCAAGTATCCTCGATGACATCGGGCTGGTGGCCGCCATCCGCTGGCAGGCGCAGGAATTTGAGGCTAAGTCGGGAATCGCCTGCCGGTACGATATCCACCTGGAAGACGTTGATATAGATCGGCAGCAGTCGACGGCCATCTTTCGTGTGTTTCAGGAAGCGATGACAAACATTCTTCGTCACGCCCAGGCAACCAGGGTCGATATCAGCTTGAAGAAAGAGGATAACGAGATGGTGTTGACCATCAGGGACGACGGCCGAGGCATTACCGCCGACGAAAAATCGGGCCGGCAATCGTTGGGACTTCTGGGTATGCGAGAACGGGTCAACTTAATCGGAGGCGCGATCGACATCGCCGGCGTCGAGGGAAAGGGAACCGTGATCACGGTTCGCGTCGCGAGTCCGACAAAGCCTTGAGGCGAGGGTAATCCACGTGTAGGCCTTCTGCGCGTGCTCGAGACTCAAGCACAAACGCTAAAGGGTTCGAAAAGCCTTTTCAATAGATCCGTGAGCAGAAAAGCGAAACGGCCATCGAGGAAGATGGCCGCAGCTTATTGCTCTCGCAGAAAAAGTGGTGAGCCGAGCAGGACTCGAACCTGCGACCCACTGGTTAAAAGCCAGTTGCTCTACCGACTGAGCTATCGGCCCACTATCAATCGTTTCGGCTGCGAGGTAACCGATTCTACCGAACGCTTTCTCCAATGTCCAAAAGAACCACTGTCACAGGTGGCTTGCTATCCCTTCAGCCACCCGCCGAGGGTCGATTCGCGAACAATGATCGTTTGCGAGCGTTCTGGCCCAGTCGATACCAGGCCAATCTCAACTCCGATTTTCTCAGACAGAACGTCGACGTAGGCGCGCGCGTTTGCCGGTAACGCATCGAGTTCCGTCATGCCGAGAGTGGAACTCTTCCAGCCGGGAAGCTTCTCAAAAACAGGCACAACACGCCGCAGGTCTTGCGAGACCGCGGGCAGGGAATCACAACGGCGGCCATCGAGTTCATAACCGACGCACACCTTGATTTCATCCAGCGTGTCGAGCACGTCGAGCTTGGTCAGGGCCACTGAAGTGAACCCATTGATCTCGGCGGCGTAACGCGTGGCGAACGCATCGAACCAACCACAGCGGCGCGGTCGGCCGGTGGAAGCGCCGTACTCGCGGCCGCGTTCCCGGATTAGTTGTCCCAGCTCGGCTTCGCCGTCGAGCATCTCGGTCGGAAACGGTCCTTCCCCGACACGAGTCGTATAGGTGCGCACAATTCCCAGTACGCCAGTCAGGTGTTGTGGCGCGAGCCCGGTGCCGACGAGGGCCCCGCCAATCACCGTGCTCGACGAGGTGACGAAGGGATAGGTGCCGTGATCGACATCGAGCAGAGTAGCCTGCGCACCTTCCAGCAGGATCGAATCACCACGAGCGGCCGCCTGGTTAAGAAAATGACTCGTGTCGCAAAGGAAGGGCGCCAGACGCTCAACCATTGTTGAGGTCTCGTAAAAAATCGAATCTGCATCGAGGGGCTGGCCACCATATGCGAGGATGATACGATTGGCGTCTTCCAGGTTCCGTTCAATCCGCGATCGCAATACTTCCGAAACCAGCGCATCGGCGACGCGAATGCCGCGGCGGCCGACCTTATCTTCGTAAGCCGGCCCGATGCCGCGCAGCGTGGTGCCGACCTTCTCGTTGCCGAGCCGTTCCTCGCTGGTGTGATCCAACGCGCGGTGGTAAGGAAGAATCAGATGGGCCCGGCTGCTGACTTTCACGCGCTCAGGAGTGATGCTGATGCCCTGGGCCATCAGCCGATCCGCCTCTTCGAAGAAAGCCTTCGGATCGATCACCATGCCGTTGCCGAGCACGCAGGTCTTGCCCTGGTGCACGATTCCCGACGGCAGCAAGTGCAGCACAAAAGATCGATCGCCAATTTGAACTGAGTGGCCGGCGTTGTGGCCGCCCTGATAGCGCGCCACGACGTCGAACCGCTCGGCGAGCAGATCGACAATCTTTCCCTTGCCTTCGTCGCCCCACTGGGCGCCAATAACTGCGATTACCATGATCAGAAGTCGGAAACCAATCAGAGGTCAGAAGCGAATAGACGGGGGAACCTTCGGGATTGTGCTCTAAACACAAAACAGGCGCGGCTGTGTCAATAACACCGCAACCGCGCCGTGTTGTTCCATGAATTACGCTGCGGTCGCAGCCGCGACATGCTTATCCAGCATGCGCGAAATTGCCTGCTCAGACGTCGCTCCGACGACGCGCTCTTCCTCTCTACCGTTCTTGAAAAGAATAAGAGTGGGGATGCCTTTGATACCGAAGCGTTGCGATACCGAAGGGTTGTCGTCAACGTTAAGCTTGACCACGCGCGCGTTGCTGGCATATTTTTCGGCCACAGCCTCGACGGTGGGTGCAAGCATGCGACACGGCGCGCACCACGCGGCCCAAAAATCAACCAAAACCGGCCGATCCGATTTCAGTACGTCATCCTCAAAAGTGCCATCACTCGTTTCTTTCACATGCTCGCTCATTTAGATTTAAACTCCTTAAGTGTTAACGAATTTTCATTTGGCTTAACGCTGTGACTGAATCTGGCCCTGATCGACGCCGGCCATTTCCCGGTAAAGCTCGAGATATTTGTTGGCCGCGGCCGACCATGAGTTATCCGTGGTCATTCCGTTACGCTGTATCTTTACCCAAATATCGGGTTGAGTATAAAAGTAAATCGCTTCGCGTATTTTTTCAAGCATAGCGGAGGCAGAATAGGGTCCAAACTTGAAACCATTGCCTTTATTTGTGGTCGGGTCGTAGTTTTTCACAGTGTCATCCAGTCCGCCCGTTGCCCGTACCACCGGAACCGTCCCATAACGCATGCTGTACATTTGATTCAGGCCGCACGGCTCGTACTGTGAAGGCATGATGAAAATGTCGGCGCCGGCTTCGATTTGATGGGCCAGGGGCTCTCCCGCATAGCCCTTATAAATGCCGACCCGACGTGGCGCCGCCTCGTGCCAGCGCTGCAAAAAGTCTTCGTACTCCCGAGCACCCGCACCCAGCGCGATGAAGAAGGCGCCCGTTTCAAGAATGCCGGACGCTGCCTGCCTGATTAAGTCGTAACCTTTTTGACTGACCAGGCGCGAGATGATGGCGACGATCGGTCGCTCCGGTTCTTCCGGAAGACCAAAGCGGCGCAGCAGGTCGAGTTTACATTCACGCTTGCCCGCCAAATCGGCGGCGGAAAAGTTGGCGGCAATGTTGGGGTCGGTTTCAGGGTTCCAGATGTCGTAATCCACCCCGTTGGTAATTCCTATCAGCCGATCGTTGCGCGCCCGCAGCAACCAATCAAGTCCATAACCTTGCGCCGGTGTTTGAATCTCGCGGGCATAACGTGGACTGACAGTCGACACGGCGTCGGCGGCAATGATCCCAGCCTTCAGAGCTGAGGCCGCGCCCTGCATGATGAAATCGGCGCTGTAATCAGAAAACCCGAGCCACCAAAGATCGGAAGGGTCGAACCCTCCCAGGTATGCAAGGTTGTGAATCGAAAAGAGTGTGCGAGTGTTCGCGAAAAACTCTTCCTGCTGCCGGCGCGCACGCATCTCAACGGAAGCAAAACCACACGGCCAATCGTTGCAGTGCAGGATGTCCGGCGCGTCACCCAGGCGACGGAGCAGGGCAATCGCCGCGCGACAAAAAAAAGCGAACCTCTCGAAGTCATCTACTTCGCCGTAAATCTTACCGCGGTTGAAATAGAATGGCGCGTCGATCAAATAGGCGGGCGCTTTTAGTGCTTCGCTGCGCCAGACCCGGATCTGTGGAGTTTTCCCGCGCCAGTCGACATCGAGATCTTCGAGAAAAACGCCGCTCAGCAGACTGCGATCCACCTGATCGTAGAGGGGGGTGATGAGAAAGGGATCAGCGCCTTCGGTGTGCAGAGCCTTGGTCAGGGCCCCGGCTACATCGGCGAGCCCGCCGGTCTTGGCAAAGGGAACTGCTTCGGATGAAAGGATGGCAACACGCACTGATTTGAGTTTGTCTGTAGGAAGGCGATAGGTCCGAAGACACTATCACTTTGCTTCCCTTCGCAGTTTCTCTTCCAGGAAGATCCTATCTGGTATGTCTCGCTCGCGATAAGTCTGCTTGGTTCGCAGGAGAAGCTTCGCTGAAGCGAAGGGAATCGCGACGCCCTGAACCTCTCTCGTTTCAATCTCATTAGCAGCGTCGTCATACGTTACTCCGCAGGCTGCCAGCATGAGATCCACGACTATTTCGTCCGCAACTCGGACAACCGTGTAGTCATCGAGATCGTTTTCTTTCACTTCGCGCACTGCCTTATCAGGCAGAATCTCTAATGCCTTAAAAACTCTTTCCTGGTTGTCGCGAGAGGCCTCCAGAAGCAGATCTATATCCGCCGTGGCTCTTAACATGCCGTGTTGGTTCATGGCCATTCCGCCTACGACAAGATAGCGAGCTTCTTCAGCATTTAGAGCTGCGCAGAGTCGTACTAGGTCGTCGTCTTCGGGGCTTCTTGGAGGCGGTACTGTTGCTTCCATTCCTCAAACTCCTCAAAGCTCTTGAAACGGAAAACACCTTTCGGACTAACGCTTCTGCCGAAAAGGAGGTGTGTGGTTCTCTGCAGGCGATTAAACCTTTCCCAAAACGGGGGCAGGTTCCTGCCACCGACGATCTTCATCGCCTTTTTCTTTTTAGGTTCGTTTTGTTCGCCGGATGTCTGGTTCATATTCTACGTTTGCATCGACGCCAGGAACTCAGCGTTCGACTTAGTCTTCTCAAGTCGTTCGAGCACGACTTCCATCTGCTCAGTAGGTGAAAGCGGATTCAGCACGCGGCGCATGACCCAGACGCGGCTGAGGTCTTCCTTGCTGATGAGCAATTCTTCCTTGCGCGTTCCCGATCTCTGCAAGTCGATAGCGGGGAAGAGCCGCTTGTCGCTGAGCCTGCGGTCGAGATGGATTTCGGAATTGCCGGTGCCCTTGAACTCTTCGAAGATCACGTCATCCATGCGCGATCCGGTATCGATGAGCGCGGTCGCGATGATTGTTAGCGAGCCGCCTTCTTCAATGTTGCGGGCGGCGCCAAAGAAACGCTTCGGACGCTGCAAGGCGTTCGAGTCGATACCACCTGAGAGAATCTTGCCGCTGGGCGGAACCACTGCGTTGTGCGCGCGCGCCAGGCGGGTGATGGAATCCAGGAGGATTACGACGTCGCGTTTGTGTTCGACCAGGCGCTTGGCCTTTTCGATCACCATGTCAGCAACCTGCACGTGGCGCGTGGGCGGTTCGTCGAAGGTTGAAGAGATAACCTCTCCCTGAACCGAACGCTGCATGTCTGTGACCTCTTCCGGTCGCTCATCGATGAGCAGGACAATCAAGGTTACTTCCGGGTGGTTCTGCGTGACCGAATTGGCGATGGCCTGCAACAGCATGGTCTTACCAGTGCGCGGCGGCGAGACAATTAATGCCCGCTGGCCTTTGCCCAACGGCGTGACGAGATCGATAACCCGCGCCGAGAGATTCTCAGGGCCGACTTCCATCTTGAGCATTTCGTCGGGATAGAGCGGCGTCAGGTTGTCGAAGAAAACCTTCTCGCGGGCCTGATCAGGCGATTCGAAATTGATCGCCTCTACCTTAATGAGCGCGAAGTAGCGCTCGCCCTCTTTCGGTGGACGAATCTGACCGCTGATAGTGTCCCCAGTCCGCAAGTCGAACTTACGAATCTGCGACGGCGAGACGTAGATGTCATCCGGGCCCGGCAAGTAGTTGTATTCCGGCGCGCGCAGGAACCCAAAGCCGTCCGGCAGAGTTTCCAGCACGCCCTCGGAAAAGATGAGGCCGCTCTTTTCGGTCTGCGCCGCCAGCACCTTGAAAATCAGTTCCTGCTTGCGCATCCCGGTAGCGCCGGGCACATCCATGCCTTTCGCCACGCCCGTGAGCGCGGAGATGGACATCTCCTTCAAGTCCGAGAGATTGAATACGGATGGACCGCCGTCCCGGTTAACGGCGCTTTCATCCGGTGCTTCAACCGTGGCGAGGCCGCCGCCGTTTTCGCTGCCACCGTCGTTGTTAGTGCGTCTTTTGTTTGCCATATTTAGCTCTTTCGTGCACGGCAATATCTTGCCGTGCCTTCGTTCCTGGTTTTACGATCCTATCAATTGATTTCAAGTATGCCGGTTAAAGGAAAGTTTCCTCGCGGGTTATGGGCAAGCTCGTGTGGGGGCTAGCCGCCGCGATAACTGAGTTTCTTAACAACCTCACCGCCAGAGGTCGGGTTCCAAAGGAGCGCTCGATTTGGATGCCGGTTGACGGGGATTGCGTGGTCTCAGGTCAGATTTCAGGTCCAGCCGAGGTCGGACGATTTACCTGGATTTTCTCTTTCGTCTCTGCTTTTCGATTTTGGATTTCTAATTCTAAACGAAAGCTGGAAAATCGCAAGGACGAACTTACGGAAGCCCGCGGCCTCCCTATCTTTTAAGTGACTTTTCTATTGCTCTCCAAACGTCTTCTCGGCCACGTTTTTCCGGCGCTGAGTAAATCAGAACTTTGCCGGAGTTGAACGCGCGCTCGGCGCGAACGATATTCTTGCGCAATTCATTATTCGAAAGCTTGTCGGATTTCGTAGCGACGATCAAGTGTGGCTTTTGATTGTGCTTGAGCCACTCGTGAAGTTGCAAGTCCTGTTTCGAGGGTTCGTGACGCGAATCGACGAGGTGAATTGATAGCACAAGCTGCTCGCGTTTGGCAAGGTAGTTCTCAGCCGACACGCCCCATTCCGCTTTCACTGCTTTCGGCGCCTTCGCATAGCCATAGCCGGGTAAATCAACGAGGCGAAAGCGATCATTAATCAAATAGAAATTCAGCGACTGCGTGCGGCCAGGCGTATTTGAGGTACGGGCCAACCCGCGAACGCCGAGCAATGAATTGATTAAGCTTGATTTGCCTACGTTTGAACGGCCAAGAAAGGCGACTTCCGGCCGCGCATCCTGGGGCCAATCGGTTTCCTGGAACGCGCTCTTGAGGAATACGGCGCTGGTGACTTTCATTCTGAAACGAAGCAGAGAAATCGAGGCAGGCGCTTTCTCCCAGCCTCGATCTCCCTGGCTCTGAGACAACGGTTAAGTCTAGGCGGTTGCAGCCTGTGCCTTCGCCGCGCGCTCAGCAATCATGGTCTGGATCATCTTGATCCGTTCGCGAATTCCGGCCAGGCGTTCGGCACTGTTCGGCGCCCGCCGAATCAATGTTTCAAAGTGTTTCAGAAACTCGGGCTGGTTCGAAGTCGTGCGAATCTCTTCAAGGATTGGCTCGATCTTGGCGAAGACGAAAAAGTGCTCGCCGTTGGCGTCATTGAATAGTTGCTCGTCAATCGCGCCATTGTTCACCAGCGATGCCGCCATGTCCCAGTAAGAGATGACCATGCGGACATGTCCACTGTGCTCGCCAAACATTGAATCAAGGTATTCGGCCGCGCTGGTCGGGTTGAAGGTAAAGAACCAATTGCGCGCTTCACGCATCACCGGTTCACGTCGGAGGTCGTACAGTTTCAAAATCAGATTTGCATCTTCCTGCTTACTCATTTGTTGCTCTCCTTAGATTAAAGATAGTTCGGCCGAATCGAATAGAAACCTATTCGACCCGACGGACCTATGCGTGATTTACTAACTCACTGTTCAGCGGGCGTCTGTAAACCCTGCGGCGGCGGTTCAGTCGTCCATAAAGGTGCGGATCCGACGCCGACCGGGGTTGCGGGTGGCGCGTCTTCGAGGGCCAGGGCGATGACTTCGTCAATCGTTTCGACCAGGTTGATGGTCAAAAGGTTGCGAACCTCTTCCGGCACTTCAGGCAGATCCTTTTCGTTTTCTTTAGGCAGAATAATCGTGTCGATACCAAAGCGGTGCGCCGCCAGAAGTTTGTCCTTTACCCCGCCGATGGGCAGGACCTTTCCTCGCAGCGTTATCTCTCCGGTCATCGCCACGTTCTTGCGCACCGGCACGCGCATCAGCGCTGAGGCCATCGCGGCCGCCATCGTGATACCCGCGGACGGCCCATCTTTGGGAATCGCGCCTTCGGGAACGTGAATGTGCAGGTCTCGTTTACGGATGAAATCCAGATTAATGCCAAGGCGTTCAGCCCGGGATTTAATGCAGGTCAAGGCCGCCTGGGCGGACTCTTGCATTACGTCGCCGAGTTTCCCAGTCAGCGTTACCGCGCCACGGCCCTTGGTAAGCGTGGCCTCGATCTGCAGCACTTCACCGCCGACCTCTGTCCATGCCAAACCAGTCGCCAGTCCAATTTCGCTCTCGGCCGCGACCACCTGCTGCCGAAACTTGATCGGTCCCAGCATTTCGCGTACGCGCGCAGCGCCGATTTCGTCTTTGAAGTCCGCAGCCACACTCTCACCTACGAACTTGCGTGCGACTTTGCGGCAGCACGAGCCAATCTCGCGCTCGAGGTTGCGCACGCCGGCTTCGCGGGTATAGTGGCGGATTATCTCCGAAATGCCTTCGTCGGTGAATTCAAACTGCTCTGTTTTTAGGCCGTTGGCTTCCGCTTGTTTGGGCACGAGATGGCGCTTAGCGATCTCGAGCTTCTCGCGTTCGGTGTATCCGGAAAGGCGCAGAACCTCCAGCCGATCCTGCAGCGCCGGCGGAATCGTGTGCAGGACATTCGCCGTCGCAATAAAGAAAACTTTGGTCAGATCGTATTCAACATCCAGATAGTGATCCTGAAACATGTGGTTCTGTTCCGGATCGAGTACTTCCAGAAGTGCCGCGCTGGGGTCGCCGCGAAAATCGGTTCCCAATTTGTCGACTTCATCAAGCAGCAGCACCGGGTTTACTGTCCCCGCCTTTTTCATCATCTGAATAATCTGTCCCGGCAGAGCGCCAATGTAAGTGCGCCGGTGGCCGCGAATCTCAGCTTCATCGCGCACACCTCCGAGACTGAGGCGCACAAACTTGCGCCCCGTAGCGCGGGCAATCGATTTGCCCAGGCTGGTTTTACCAACTCCCGGCGGGCCCACGAAGCAGAGGATCGATCCTTTCGGATTTTTCACCAGTTGCCGCACGGCCAGGTACTCAAGAATTCGTTCTTTAATCTTTTCCAAACCGAAATGATCTTCGTTCAGGACGTCTTCAGCCTTGGTCAGGTCCCGGATCTCTTTCGACTTTTGCTTCCAGGGCACGCTAACCAGCCAGTCAATATAAGTACGAGAGACGGTGCCTTCCGCGGACATTGGCGGCATGGCTTCCAGCCGGTGCAATTCCTGCAGGGCCTTTTCCTTGGCCTCTTCGGTCATGCCGGCTTCTTCGATTTTCTTTTTGAGTTCGTCCATTTCAGCCCGCTCGTCCTTGCGGCCAAGCTCCTTATGGATCGCCTTGATTTGCTCGTTGAGGTAATACTCTTTCTGGGCCTTCTCCATCTGGCGCTTCACGCGCGTCTGGATGGTGCGATCGAGCTGCCGTTTTTCGAGCTCAATTTCCAGAATCTCGATCAAGCGAGCCAGGCGCGCCTGAGCTGAGAACAGCTCGAGCAGCCCCTGTTTGTCTTCGACTGAAATCCGCAGTTGCGAGGCGAGCGCGTCGGCCATATGCGATGGATCGGCATTCCGCATTGCGGTCTGCAAAGCATCCGGCTGGACGTCGGGCGCCAGGCGCAAATGCTGTTCGACGAGCTGCGCGATCTTCTGTACCAGGGCATCGGTGCGGACGCCTTCTTCATTCACCGCCGGTGCGCGCCGGACCAGCGCGGTGAACGCGCCGTTGTTGTTTTCTACTCGTACAGTCGTCGCGCGTTCGCGGCCTTCGACCACGACCTTGATCTGGCCGTTGTCCTGTCTTTGTGATTGCAGAATGCGCGCGATCGTGCCGACGCCGTAAATCTGCTCCGGCGCGGGTTCGTCCACCGTAGCGTCGTGCTGGGTTGACAAAAAAATCGTCCGATCAGAGGCCAGGGCCATCTCCAGCGCCCGCACCGAACCGGGCCGGCCGATTTTGAAGGCCACTTTGGTGAACGGAAAGATCACGACATCGCGAATCGGCACCATCGGATAACGGGCGATGTCTGCAGGACTACGGTCTGAATATTCTTCCATGATTTTTACTGCGGGCGTGAACGCTGAGAATGAAGCTCCTGAAAAGTCGTCGGGGACTTCCAATTAAAACGACGAATAGGGCTGCTCTCGAAGATTGGCTTCATCGTCGCCATGGCTGCAAATAAGGGCGAGCCACTTTGTCGTCTCGCCCCTTTTGCAACTGCGGTGATTGTAAACGATCTTTCTGTTGTGCGCTACCAGCAAAAGCTACCACTAATGCCTGGTTTTTCGTTTCTTGGCGCCTTCCGCCTTTGCTTTGCGCCTTTGCGTGAACAAAGTCGAGTGATAATGAATTTCGTGCCAGCCTTAGCGTGGAAAGGCAAGCTTATCAAGGCTGAATTGGCGAGCAGGAACAAAGATTCGACTTAGCAGGTGAAATGAGTTGACGGCTTGCCTGACTACGCGGCGGCGTCGTCCACGCCCGCCAGGCCTTCGCCGGGAACGGCGCGGCGGCGCTCAACCATCTCGCTGGTGATTACGAATTCTTTGATGCGTTTTTGCGAAGGCAGCGTGTACATCGCCTCGAGCAGCAGCTCTTCCAGGATCATCATCAGACCGCGCGCGCCGACCTTGCGTTGCAGGGCCTGTCCGGCAACTGCTTTCAGCGCGTCGTCGGTGAAGCGCAGCTTGACGTTGTCAAACTCGAACTTCTTTTGATACTGCCGTACGAGAGCATTTTTTGGCTCGGTGAGAATCTGGACCAGGGCGCTTTCATCAAGCTCTTGCAGCACACCACAGACTGGTAAACGCCCTACGAATTCCGGAATCAGCCCATAGCGAATCAGATCTTCCGGTTGCACGTGGGCCAGCGCTTCAGCCTGACGTTGCGACCCGGACTTTACTTCGGCATGGAAGCCAAGTGACTTGTTTCGCAAACGGCGCTCGACCACTTTCTCCAGGCCGACGAACGCGCCGCCGCAAATGAAGAGAATATTGGTCGTGTCGACGGGGAAGAATTCCTGGTGCGGATGCTTGCGGCCGCCCTGGGGCGGAACGTTGGCAACGGTTCCTTCCAGGATTTTTAAGAGAGCCTGTTGCACGCCTTCACCCGAAACGTCGCGAGTGATCGAGGGGTTTTCGTCCTTGCGACAGATCTTATCGATCTCGTCGATGTAGATAATGCCTTGTTGGGCACGCTCGACGTCGCCGTTGGCTGCCTGTAGGAGTTTGAGAATGATGTTCTCGACATCTTCGCCGACGTAACCGGCTTCGGTCAGGGTCGTCGCGTCCACGATCGTAAACGGAACGCTGAGCATGCGAGCGAGCGTCTGCGCCAGCAGCGTCTTGCCCGTGCCGGTGGGACCAATCAAGACGATATTGGATTTCTGAATCTCGACGTCGGCGCGACGGCGGGCGAGCTCGATACGTTTGTAATGTTGATAGACCGCGACGGCGAGTTGCTTCTTTGTTTCTTCCTGGCCGATTACGTATTCATCGAGAAAGGCCCTGATTTCCCCAGGCTTGGGCAGAGGAGGACGAGAGGCTACCGACTCAGCTTGTTGGTCGTCGGTGATTATCTCATTGCAGATGTCGATGCACTCATTGCAGATGTAGACAGTTGGGCCCGCAATGAGCTTCTTCACTTCGTTCTGCGACTTACCACAGAACGAGCAGCGCAGCGTGTCGTCGGTTCGTCTTACCATAGTCTTGGGGAACTCCGTTGAGACTGTAAGAGTTTTTAACGCAACTTGTTAAGTTGCGATTAGCTTCGCCGGGGACTTCGCAAGTTAACAACTTGCGCTACACCTACTCGCGGTGCGCGATCACCTCGTCTATTAAACCATATTCTTTGGCTTGAACAGCAGATAAATATCGGTCGCGTTCTACGTCGCGCTCGATCTGTTCCATGCTCTGACCGGTATGCTTGGCAAGGATCTCGGATGTTAATTCGCGTATGCGTATCAATTCTTCCGCGTGAATGCGCACATCGGTGGCCTGGCCCTGCATGCCGCCGGACGGCTGGTGAATGAGTATGCGAGAATTCGGCAAAGCAAATCGTTTCCCTTTGGCTCCGGCCGTCAGCAACAACGCGCCCATGGACGCGCACATGCCGACGCAAATCGTCGTCACATCCGGGCGAATGAATTGCATCGTGTCATAGATTGCCAGACCCGCGGTCACTGACCCGCCGGGGGAGTTGATATAGACGTTGATGTCTTTCTCAGGATCCTCGGCCTCGAGGAAGAGCAGTTGCGCCACGATCAGGTTAGCGATCTGATCGTCAATCGGCGTGCCGAGAAAAATGATGTTGTCTTTAAGAAGTCTCGAGTAGATGTCAAACGCCCGCTCGCCGCGGGACGTTTGCTCCACCACCATGGGAATTAGTGCCATATCAGCTCTTCAATTTGAGATTGAAATTAAAACTCAGCGGCCCGTTGGCGTAAATAATGTCAGATGAGAAATGGGAAAAATCTATTCCTGCTTCTGCGCGCCGTCTTCGGACTCGGCTGCTTCTTCTTTCCATTCTTCGTCAGCCACGCGCGCATTTTCTACTAACAAGTCGAGCGCTTTACGATTGCGCAGCCTGCCAGCGATGCTACGTTCGCCCCCTTGCTTTGTCAAGATAGCACGCACCTGATCTGGTGACTGTCTGGAGGCATCAGCGATCGCGTTGATCTCATCATTAACTTCCTGATCGCTCACCTCGATTTTCTCTGCCGTTGCGATTCGTTCGAGCAGTAGCGAACTGCGTAGATCATAGCTCGCTTGTTCCCTCATAGACTCGCGCGCCTTGTCCCATTGAAGTTCCGGATTGCGCGGATCGATGCCCTGGGCAACCATGTCGCGCACGACGGATTCCAGACGATGCTCAGTCTGGTGTTCGACCAGGCGCTCCGGCAATTCGAACTGGTGCGCTTCGACCAGTTGCCGCATCAAGGTCCCGCGCATTTTATTGTCGGCTTCGTTCTTGACCTGTTGGTCCATGTCGCTGCGGATCTTGGCGCGCAACTGCTCGAGCGATTCAACCTCTTCACTTAGACTTTGGGCCCACTCGTCGTCGACTTCAGGCAGTTCCTTAATCCGGACCGCACTGATCTTGACTGCGTATTCGACCTGCTTTCCCGCGAGCCCCTTCGCGGTAAAATCAGCCGGATAGTCCACCGTGAAAGTCTTTTCATCGTCAGGCTTTACGCCGGTAAGTTGATCCGTAATTACCGGGACTACGCCGTGGCCCCCCAAAATGACGTCGACGTCCTCGACCTTGATGGGTTCGGCCTCCGGTTCTGCAAGGAACTTGCCCAAAAAGCTGGCCGTAACGGTGTCGTTTAGCTGCGCTCCACGATCTTCCACCGGTTCGAGCGTAGCTGAGTTTTCCCGCAGATCTTTAATAACCTGATCGACGTCTTCGTCTTTTAACGGGCGCGTGCTGCGACTGACTTCGAGGCCCTTGTACTCGCCTAGTTTGATTTCCGGCAACACCTCGACATTGACGGTGAACGAAATCGATTGTTGGCCAAGGTGATCGAGCCCGGCAGAGTTCTCGAGATTAAGTTCAGGCTCGCCGAGCGGTTCGAGCTTGTATTCCTCGACTGCCTTCTGCACGGCGTCCGGAAGCAATTCCCGCAGGACCTCAGTGCGAATCTGATCTTTGAAACGAGTGCGGACGACCGCGCGCGGCGCATGTCCGGGACGAAACCCGGGAACATTGGCCGACTTGGCATAGTTGTCACTGATTTGATCGTACACGGTGCGAACAGCTTCAGCGTCGATCTCAACGTCAATCTGTTTGCGGGTTGGTGATATGTCTTTGATTTCAGTTTTCATAAAAAGAGAAGTTCAGAGTTCAACCTTCAGGTTTTGATTTCGTAGCACAAGCTAAGGCTTGAACTCTGAACTACTATTCGGGAATTTTGCTTACTGCTTACTGCTTACTGCCTACTGCCTGGTTCTTATGGTGCGAAAGGGGGGACTCGAACCCCCACACCTTTCGGTACCAGATCCTAAGTCTGGCGCGTCTGCCAATTCCGCCACTTTCGCAATTCATTCAAACCGAAACCGAGAATAACACACACTCCAAAGCGTGCGCATCCGACGCTTCAATAGTCGTACTTTGAAGACATGAGGCGCACGACGAGATAGATGGGAACGCTGATCGCCAGAATCGCCAACGCAAAGAGACTGTCGCGTTTGTCGCTAAGCACGGCGCCCAAGAGAAAGGCTACCGAGCCCAGCAGAACTATTCCCGTCGTCCACGGATAGCCCCAGGCACGATACGGCCGCGGCAGGTTAGGTTCGCGCCGGCGCAGCACGATTAACGAGAGGTAGGCCATCGTGTAATTCGCCACAAAGAAGAAGGCCAGCGCCGCCAACACCTGCTCAAAACTACGGAACGAGATGAATAGTACGGCTGCGACTGTGCTGATGAGGAGAGTTACGGTCGGAGTGCCACCTTTGTTAACTCTATTAGCGCGGCGCGCGAAAAGTTCGTCACAGCTCATCGCATACAGAATCCGCGGCGCCGTTAAAGTGTAGGCATTGATCGTGCTTAGCAGGGAAAGAATTGCCAACACGCGAATGGTCTTGTCGCCATAGGCGCCAAAAATCCTGTTCGCAACCGCGCCCGCCGCAAAGTTTTCGCCGGCGAGTTGCGACATCGGCAGCACATAGACGTAAGCAAGGTTGACGACGAGATAGATCGCTATTATCAGGAGCACGCCGCCCAGCATCGAACGGACCACGTCGCGTTTGGGATCGCGCACTTCTTCACCGAAATAGATCACGCCGTACCAACCATCATAGGTGTAGAGCACGCCTTGCAACGCGATGATTAGAGCCCCGAATAAAGCAAAGCCATGAGGCGTAGGCAAAGTTGTGCCAGCGCTTTTGTTCCCCCCGAAAGTAAATGCGGCTATCGCGATCACGGCAAAGATCAAAGTCTTCAGCAGGCTGGTCACATTTTGTGTGAAGCTGCCCCAACGAATGCCGCGCCATTGCAGGGCGGCGAATGCCAGAGTGACTGCGAGGGCGATCGATTTGTCGCGGCCGGCCAGCCGGGGAATCAATACCGCCGTGTATTCGCCGACAACCATCGCGATGACCGCGAGGGTCCCGCAGGTGGAAAGCCAGTCGCTCCAGCCCACGACAAAGCCCGGATAGTTCCCCAGCGCGCGATGAACGAAGACATACCAACCACCCGAGCGGGGAATCATCGTACCCAGTTCGGCGACCGTAAGCGCGCCGAGTAAGGCGTAGAGACCACCGAGGATCCAGACGCCAATGAAGAGCGTTGGAGTAGGAAGTTGTTTCGCGATTTCCCCGGGAGTACGCAGGATACCCATTCCGATCGTGCCGCCGATCGTTACGGCCAAACCGAAACCAACTCCGAGAATGCGCAAGAGCTTGCCGCCGTCTGAGGCCGATGACTGATTGTTTGATTGAGAGGACGGATTGAGATCTGTTGGATTGACAGGAGTCACGAGGTCAGAGTGTAACCGTGATCATGTGCTAGGCCAACTTTGTTTCGAGTTGCTTGATTCTGTCTTCGGCATCGCGGAGGTCGGTGCGACCTTCTACAAGAAATTCCAGGATCAGATCGATGCTTTTGTTTACCTTATACTTTAGATCCCGCTTCATTTCCGTGAGTTCGTTTCTGATCCCCGCATAGTCGGTTTTCATCCCGGCAACTTCGGTTTCGATCCCTGCAACCTTGGTTTCGATCCCTGCAACTTTCGCCTTTATTTCACCGACTTCCAGACCCGTTTGCATGATTGCCGCGAGAGCTTTTTCCCAGATTGGTTTCGTGTCATAGGCGCGTGCCTCAAGCTTCTCCAGGCGCGCCTCAACAGTATTGAACCGCACATCAACGGCATTGAACCGCGCGTCAACGGCATCGAACCGCGCGTCAACGGTATCGAACCGCGCGTCCATCGCATCGAAGCGCGCGAATACCCGCTCTTCGAATGAGAGCTTATTGGGAAGTTCTTTGGTGGTCTCTTCGTTCATTGAAGGCTCAATTATCGACCCGATTCAAATAACTATCAAGCGCAAAATTAAATCCCGCTGAGCCGTTCGCACGTAGGAGGTTAAGGTCCTTTGCAATACCCGGCACAGGTAATCTTGTTACAGCGTTCGGGTAACTTTCGATAGAGATCGCGGTGCGTCGGGATTCAGGCCTTTGGCTTCGGCGAGCAGCGCCGCAAACAGTTGCGCGGGAATGATGTAAGGAATGGGCGCGAGAAATTCATCGATCTCACGCGGCATGATGATCGAGCGCGAACAACTCGCCGCGGCTTCGAGGTCGCCGGTGATTGCGAGGGTATCGGCGCGCAGCTCGCGTAAGCGCCGGATTAGATCCTTTGTGCCTTCCAACATGACGCCGGGCGGCGCGAAAAGAATTACCGGAAAGTGCCGTTCGATCATCGCGACCGGACCGTGCAGAAAGTCCGCCGACGAAAATCGCTCAGCCACGACGTAGCAAGTCTCCATCAGCTTTAAAGCAAACTCGTATGCGTTTCCATAAGCAAGGCCGCGCCCAACCACGACGCAGTTTTCCATGAAGACATAACGTTGGACCAGTTCGACTATTGCCGGCTGCTGTTCCAGCGCGCGCGCGGCCAGATCTGGAATCAACTGGTAATCAATAGTGCGTCCATCTTTCGCGAGCGCTGCGGCCAACAGGTAAAAGATGAGCATCTGGCCGGTGAAGGTTTTGGTGGCGGCTACTGAACGTTCCTTGCCGCCATGCAACAAAAGTGTTTCGTCAACCACACCGGTCATCGACGAGGCCGGCTCGTTGGTTACGCCGATCGTGAAAGCGCCAGACTCGCGGGCGGTTTCCAGGACCTGGTTAATATCTTCGCCTTCGCCTGATTGAGACACTCCGATGACGAGCGCGCGCCTGAGATTCAGCTTCGCCTGATAAAGCGTATAAATCGAAGGGGCCGAGAGCGAGACAGGAATACCCGTAGTGATCTCCAACAGGTAGCGGCCAAACAGTGCCGCGTTATCCGAGCTGCCGCGCGCCACCAGCACGATTAGATCGATCTCGCGCCGTCGTAACGATTGTCCGAGCCGCGCAACTTTAGCGCGCTCTTCGCTGATTGTTTTCGCCAGAGCGGCTGGTTGCTCGGCGATCTCCTGAAGCATTAATGTCATGTCTTGGGGTGGCACAGACTTCAGTCTGTGATTGGGTCATCATAACAAATAATCACAGACTGAAGTCTATGCGACTCGTTACGGTCCGCCGCTGTGTCGGCACAAGTGCCGACTCCAAACGATATCGCGTTGTTTGAAAGGCGGACTTGTTCGCCTGTATGTCGACGTAGAGCCAGTCGTTGATTGTATTCGCAATCAATATCAGGTAAATAGTCGTCCGGCCATCACGGCTCGATCAATAAAAATTTATAGACGTCATAAAGAGATCCGACCAATGACTTCAACTCTAACACGAACCCTAAACTTCAGTGTCGCAATTATCTGCTCGATCGCGTTCACGTTTGTTCTGACCGCAGCGCAGTCGACCAGCGTACAAATTATTCCCGCGCCAAAACAATTGAGCCAGGGCGAAGGAAGGTTTGTCCTCGGGCCGGAAGCTCGCATCGTCCTCGCCGACCGCAGGTCAGTCGAAGATCATTTCGCCGCGCAGGACTTCGTCGATGACTTGAAGCAAGCGGCTGGCGTGAATTTGAAGTTTGGCGGAAATAGCGCGCGCCGCGAAATACTAATCGGGCAGACAGACTTACCGAGAATTCAACAGGCACTGAAACGAGCAGGCGCAGATGCCGGTCAGAAGTTGACTGATGAAGGGTACGTCCTGACGGTCGGCTCGGACGAAGTCGTCGTGGCCGGAAAAACGTCCACCGGAACTTTCTATGGCGTCCAGACGCTCAAGCAACTCGTCCGCGGCGAAGGCGCCGACGCCTTTATTCCCGGCGTTAAAGTTATCGACTGGCCCACCATGCGTTGGCGCGCCGTGTCCGATGACATCAGTCGCGGACCAGTGCCGACCGTCGATTACATCAAACGACAGATTCGCACCGAAGCTTTCTTCAAACTCAACATGCACTCCTTTTATATGGAGCACACCTTCGCCAGCGAGTCGCATCCGCTGATCGGGCCGGCCGGTGGATCTCTAACACCCGCGGAAATTCGCGAACTCGTCGTCTACGCTCGCAGCTATCACGTTGAGCTGGTTCCGGAACAACAAACCTTCGGTCATCTGCACAAAGCCCTGCGGCTGGAAAAATATGCCGAGCTGGCTGAGACGCCTTACGGCGACGTGCTTTCGCCGCAGCAGGAGGGCACTTACAAGCTCATCGCTGATTGGTATAAGGAGCTGAACGAATTATTTCCCGGCCAGTTCTTTCATATCGGCGAGGATGAGACGTTTGAGCTGGGCGAAGGACAGAGCAGGGAAGCGGCCAGGACGCGCGGCGTTGGAGCGATCTACTTCGAGCATCTTAATCGCGTGCGTGACGTGCTGAAGCCTTACAACCGCCGGCTGATGTTTTGGGGCGACATCGCTCTGCACCATCCGGATCTTATCGGCAAAATTCCGAAAGACATGATCGTGATGAATTGGCAGTATGGCGCGCGCGATGATTTCTGGTCTTCCATTCGACCGTTCAAGGACGCAGGCTTGGAGCAGTTCGTCTGTCCCGGCGCTCAGAACTGGAACCAGATTTTTCCGAACCTTGAGGCAGGCAGGAAGAACATCGTGAACTTTGTGCGCGACGGCCAGCAAGCCGGCGCGATTGGAATGATGAATACGACCTGGGACGATGACGGCGAATCGCTGTTCGAAACCACCTGGTACTCAATCGTTCTGGGGGCGGCTGCTTCGTGGCAGGAAGGCACAGTCGATTTGGATAAGTTCGATCAGAGTTTTGATTGGGCGTTCTTTCGCAACGATGGCGATCAGTTCGTGAAGGCTGAAAGATCTCTGGGAAGCGCCGGACCGCTGCTCGGCGCCGGCGGCACCACCGACGATCTTTTCTGGCGCGATCCCTTCACGACCCAGTTTCAGAATCAGGCCCGCACCTTGGCAGATCGAATTCGACAAATGCGGCTGAAGGTCGAAGACGTGGCTGAATCGTTAATGCGCAACGAAGGCCGCGCCCATCGCAACGTCACCGCCATCGCGGCGATGAAGTTTGCGGCGCGGCGATTGGATCACCTGGGCCGGCGCATGGAGGTGATGCAGGGATTCAGCGATCAGTATTGGGACGCCTATCTGAACCTCGGCGACCGCGTGAAAGCGCGCAAGCTCCGTCGTTACACCGGGGCGGTCTACAACAACCTGCGCGAGATGGCTGAAGAGCTTTCCCTTCTCAAAGAGGGTTACCGCGTGCAGTGGCTGGCGGAGAATCGCCCTTACTGGCTGGACAGTGTTTCCGCTCGGTACGATCAAATGATTTCGATCTGGCTGACCAAAAGCCGGGCGATGGATGACGCGATGCGAAAATACGAAGCGAGCTCGACTTTGCCGAGTCCGGAAGAGTTTGGATTGGGGACGCGGCCGCCAATCGCACCGGTGCAGAATCGATAATTAAGACGATCCGCAGTTAGAAGATTACGCCGATTCGAAGCAAGTATTACCAGGCAGCCAACATTTATGATGCGGCAGCCAACATTCATGGATATGCTGCCATTGTTTATATTGCAGCTACCAATATTTAGCGCTCACTAGCCAATATTTATCACGCAGCAGCAAAGATGTATCGAAGGGCCGCGTAGATTCATACGGGGGCAGCCAATATTTATGGCGAGATGACGAACATTTAGCGCTAGCCAGCCAAAGTCCAACGCCGGGTGACGTTCTGAGTGCCGTAGGCACGAAATATTTATAGACTGTTAGAATCATTCAAAATCCACAAGCCCATTTATGGGCGACAGATGTGCCACTCCTAACGGAGCCAGGGATCCTTTCTCGCGTGACTCAGATGTAAACATCTCGCTCCTAGCGGAGCGAACCGCATAACGCGGCGAGGCTCATCCTCTCGCCGCGACGAGAGAAGAAGAACAGCCGCGATCGGTAAGGCGGAGCCTTACCGCACATCGGGCGGCAGAGCCGCATCAAGGTAACTGGTGGCCTTAGCAGGCTCGCGCTTCGCGCTCAATGCGGACAGGGATGTCCGCGCTCAGTCAGCTGTCTGTATCCCGGACCGCGCAGAACTCGCCCTGCCAGAACTGGCGTGCGTTGGCCGTTATCCACTTCGATCTCGCCGTTGACGATCACAAAGTTGATCCCCACTGGGTATTGATTCGGCTCTTCAAACGTCGCCCGATCGATTACCGTCTTCGGATCGAAGATCGTAATGTCCGCAAAGTAGCCTTCACGAATTAAGCCGCGCCTCGACAACTTCAAATTTCCCGCCGGCAGCCCGGTCATCTTATGTACCGCGAACTCCAGCGGCATCAGATGTTGGTCGCGCACGTAGCGGCCGAGAATGCGCGGGTACGTGCCCCAACCGCGCGGATGCGATTTAGATCCGGCCAGCGGTCCATCAGTAGCGCGCGCGCCATTGTCGGTGCAGATGCTGACGAAAGGCGATTTCAAAGCCGCTTGCATGTCGCTTTCCTTCATCATGAAAAAGATGGCGCCCGTCTGGCCGTGGTCCGCGATGATGAAATCAAAAAGTGCATCGAGCGGATCTTTGTTTTGTTCGCTTGCGATCTCTGACAGCCGCTTGCCCTGCGAACTATCGAGACTGCGATTTACAACCGATGCGATCAGGATTCCGCTGGGCCCGCCACTGCCCAGGTAAATGTTTTCCCAGGTTTTCGAGTCGACGCTGATCTCCCACTTCAAGCGCTTGCGCGTTTCCGAGTCCTTCAAGCGAGCAATCATCCGATCAGTTCCGCCCTCGAGCGCCCACGGCGGCAGACACGCGCTCAGCGAGGTACTGCCGGCAACGTAAGGATAGACGTCGGCGGTAATCTTCAGGCCCGTTCTTCTGGCGGCGGCGACCCGGCGCAGCATCTCCGGCATGCGCCCCCAGTTTTTTTGATAGGCAGTCTTGAAGTGCCAGATTTCGGCGGGGATGTTTGCGCGGCGGGCGATCTCGAAGACTTCTTTCATCGAGTCATCGATCGCATTCGCCTCGCTGCGCTGGTGCGTAATGTAGATGCCGCCGTACTGGCTCGCTACTTTGGCCAGCTCGACGATCTCGTCGGTCTTGGCAAAGCGTGCCGGGACATACTGGAGCGAAGTCGACAGTCCGAGGGCGCCGTCCTTCATCGCGTCTGCAACCAGCCTTTTCATTTGAGTCAACTCGGCGGGCGTAGGTGGGCGATCGTCATAACCGACGACGTACTCGCGCACCTGAGTCGCGCCCACGAACGTGCCGAGGTTGAGACCTGTGCGCTGTCTCTCCAGGCGCTGGAAATATTCGCTCAGCGTCCGCCAATCGATGTTGAGATGGAAGCGGCGGTTGAAATCTTCCTGCTCCTTAATTTGTCGTTCGTTAATCGGCGCAATCGATTCGCCTTCGCCGGTGATCTCGGTGGTCACGCCCATCATGACTTTGCTCATCCCGCGCGGATCGATTAAGAGATATGTTTCTGACTGGCCAAGCATGTCGATGAAGCCGGGGGCCACGACTTGCCCTCGCGCGTCAATTGTTCGCTTGGCAGACGCGCCGCGCAGGTTGCCGATGCGCGCAATGCGATCGCCTTTGATGGCGACGTCGGCATTGAAGCCGGCGCGGCCCGAACCGTCAACCAAGCGGCCGTTGCGGATGATGAGGTCGTATTCCGGCGGCGCGGCGCTGCTTACGGACGGCAACGAAGAAACCTGGAGCATCGTTAACAAAACTAATGTGATCGAGATTTTGCTTGTCATAATTCAGCCAGTTTAGGGCTCAAGATCTTAGTGCCCGGGAATCCTAATCGTTCGCTTGTGGCGTGTCCAGCATTAGATTGATTTCGACGCAAACGCGCTTATTACAGAACCGGGAGCGGTAGCGACCGGGTTCCGGCACTCAACCTGCCCGGAGGGTTTCCTTCTATCATTACTCGCCGGTTGAGTGTTAGATCCGGTCGCTATCGCTCCCGGTTCTGTAACTGCCATTAAGAACATCGTGGATGACTTTTCACGATTGCCTACGTAGAATTCAAACTCAAATTCATGAGCAATGAAAACATGACTGAAAAGTTTCAAGGGGTAACACTCGGGGAAGTTGCCAGAGCAGTTGACGGCAAGCTGAATGGCGACGAGCGAATCCTGGTAACCGATGTCACGCATGACTCGCGTCAAGCGCGAAATGGCGCGTTGTTCGTGGCCGTCCGCGGCGAGTTATTCGATGCGCACAAGTTTGTGCCGCAGGTGATCGCACAAGGCGCGGCGGGAATCTTATCGGAGCTCGATCCCCCACCAGAATTGCAGTCAGGAAGGGGGCTTGCCCCCGCCGCCTGGATCAAAGTCAGCGATGTCCGGCGCGCGATGGCCTTCGCTGCGGCCGCGGTCCATCATCATCCGTCGCGCGAACTGCAACTGGTCGGAATCACCGGAACGAACGGCAAGACGACCACGGCTTACCTGATAGCCTCGATTCCGGAGGCAGCGGGCGAGCCGGTCGCCATGACTGGCACGGTCGAATACCGGCTCGGCAAAGAACGAAAGAAAGCCGGGCGCACCACGCCGGAAGCGACCGACATGCAGCGGCTGCTGCGCCAGGCAGTCGATCTTGGTTGCCGCACCGCGGTGATGGAAGCGTCTTCACAAGCGATGGATTTTCATCGTTGCGACGAACTCGATTTCGCCGTCGCGGCTTTCACGAACCTGACGCGCGACCATCTGGATTATCACAAGACGATGGAAAACTACTGGTACGCGAAGCAGCGACTTTTCGATGGGCGGCTCGGATCAAGGCCGAAGACTTCGGTCATCAATGTCGATGATTCTTACGGAGTCGAGCTGGCAAACCGGCTCGATGGCGAAGGGCTGCGCGTGATTCGCTATGCGGTAAACGCAGACGCCGACGTCACTGCCGCCGATCCGGAATTCTCTTTAGACGGCATGCGTTTTCGTTTGCGGACGCCGGCGGGCGAGCGTGATTTTCATTCGCCTCTGGTCGGGCCGCCGCATATCTACAACACTTTGACGGCGGTGGCGAGCGGGCTCGCGCTTGGTTATGACCTCGATGTAATCACGAAAGCATTGGAGACGTGTACCGGCGCGCCGGGACGCTTTGAGCGCGTGCCGCACGACGGCGACTTTGCCGTGGTCGTTGATTACGCGCACAGCGACGATGCGCTGTTGAATGTGCTGCGCACGGCGCGCGAGGTAACCAAAGGAAGAATCATTACGGTGTTTGGGTGCGGCGGTGATCGAGACGGATCAAAGCGCGCGCCGATGGGGGAAGCGGCCGGCTCTTTGAGTGACGTCGTGATTCTTACTTCGGACAACCCGCGCACCGAAGACCCAAATAAAATCCTGGCTGACGCGGAAGTGGGAATTCAAAAGACGGGCAAGCCTTATGAAAAGATCGCCGACCGCCGGGAAGCAATCAATCACGCGATTGCCCAGGCGCGAACGGATGATTTGGTTTTGATCGCAGGCAAGGGTCACGAGGATTATCAGATCGTCGGCCGCGAAGTTTTTCACTTTGACGACAAGGAAGTCGCGCGCGAAGCGCTGGCTGAGCGCGGCTGAACAAGTGATCGAGGGATCGAGTTTGCGTTAGCGAACGGCACAGTTACAGAACCGGGAGCGGTAGCGACCGGAACCAGGAGGCGACCCAGCTTGCGTCTTGATCCCGCTCGCTACCGCTCGCGGTTCTGTACCGGAATCTCGCTCGATGTGAGGCTTCCGCCAAAGCTCAAGAAGTTATGAGCTAATGCCTCCAAAGCGAGGCATAGCCTCGCCGAGTCTTCGAATAAGAGTATCGGAAAGGCAGAGCCTTTCCGCACATCAGGCGGCACAGCCGCTGCCAATCCTTGATGAAATCCCTATCACCAGGACCGTCAAAAACCCCAACAGAAGGCCTGATCCGAGGCATTCGCAAGTGGGACCTGGTCGCGGTGACGATCAACGCCGTGATCGGCGCTGGGATCTTTGGCTTGCCGTCGAAGGTGTTCGCGCTGATTGGATCGTACAGCCTCATCGCTTTTGTCGCCTGCGCGCTGATCGTGATTCTGATTGTGCTTTGCTTTGCCGAAGTTGGCAGCCGCTTCGACGAAACCGGCGGACCTTACCTCTACGCTCGCGAAGCATTTGGACCAACCATCGCGTTCGAAGTCGGTTGGCTGATCTGGCTGGCACGACTGACAGCATTCGCCGCTAACTGTAATCTGATGGTCAGCTATCTGGCGTTCTTTTGGGCGCCGGCAAACTCGACAATCCCAAGGGCCCTAATCATCACGGGCGTGGTCCTCTCGTTAACCGCGCTGAATGTGTTCGGCGTGCGTCAAGCCGCTATCGCGAGCAACTTGTTCACCGTCGGCAAGCTAATCCCAATGCTCATCTTTGTCGCGGCGGGCCTGTTCTTTCTCAACCCGCACGCCTTCGCTTTGGGCGCGCGCCCGTCTGCTGGCGCGTTCTCCCAATCGGTGCTGCTGCTGATCTATGCCTTTACCGGATTTGAGATGGCGGCGATTCCGGCCGGTGAAATTCGCAATCCGCAAAGACATCTGCCGCGAGCTCTGCTGATCTCGATCGCCGTAGTCGCCGTTACCTACATTTTGATCCAGGTAGTTTGCATCGGAACCTTGCCTGAGTTAGCGAGTTCGCAAAAGCCGCTCGCCGACGCCGGGCGGCAATTCATGGGGACGACGGGCGCGGCGATCATTTCCGCGGGCGCGATCATTTCGATTGCCGGGAACTTGAATATCGTTTTGCTTTCCGGTTCGCGCGTGCCCTTCGCTATTGCCGAGCAGAAGCAACTGCCGGCAATCTTCGCCGCCATTCACCGACGCTTTTTTACTCCGCACATCGCGATCCTCGTGACGGCCGGCGTCATGCTGGTCTTGACGCTGAGAAGTTCCTTTGTAGCGGCTTTGACGATCAGTGCAATCGCGCGTTTGGTGACTTATGCGGTGACGTGCGCCGCGCTGCCAGTGCTGCGCCTGAGAGCAGGAGTGCCGGTGGCGATGTTCAAAGTGCGCGGGGGGCCGATCATCGCGGTGGCCGCGCTGATCCTCGCTGTTTGGCTTTTGGCGAACAGCACGTTAAGAGAAGCGGTCACGGCAGTGATTGCGGCGGCGGTGGGAATGGCAATCTATTCGGCTTATCGGATCGTGCGGTATAATGGCCGGCAACTGGAGAAGCGTAATGACCCAACCTGATTACATCGAACAGCGGGATAAAGGTTATTGGATTCTGGGCACTCGTGTCTCTCTCGATTCGATTGTCTATCGTTTCCTCGAAGGCTTGTCCCCGGAAACCATTCAGGCCGACTGTTTTCCTACGCTTACTCTCGATCAAGTCTACGGCGCGATCTCTTACTACCTTACTAACCGCGCTGAAATTGATCGTTATCTTCAGGAGTCTAATAAAGATTACGAGGCGTTTCGGCAACGCAATCGGGCTGAATATCCAGAGGCCCACCGCAGATTGGACGCCATCCTTGCAGAGGCCCGGACCACCCAATAGCTTTCGGATCACTCGCACATTGAAGCTGCATCCGGTTCCGGCTACTCTGGTGCTCAGCAGTGGATCAACTCATCAAAAATCTTCGCGCGATCGTCGGCCGCGAGAACGTTATCAGCGAGCCTGAAGAGTTGCTCGTCTATGAATGCGACGGTCTGCCGCAGCACAAACACCCGCCGCGTGCCGTAGTTTTTCCCACCTCAACCGAAGAAACTTCCGAGGTCCTGCAACTGCTGTCGCAGGAAGGTGTGAGTTTCGCGCCGCGTGGGGCCGGCACGGGCCTTTCGGGTGGCGCACTGGCAATCGATCGCGGCGTGGTGATTGAACTCGCCCGCATGCGGCAGATTTTGAAGATCGATCCAGACAATCGTCTCGCGATAGTGCAGACTGGATTGGTCAACGCGCACCTTTCGCGCGCCGTCGCTCCGTACGGCCTTTACTATGTGCCCGATCCGTCCAGCCAGCCCACGTGCACTATCGGCGGCAACATTGCCGAGAATGCCGGCGGTATTCACTGCTTGAAATACGGCACTACAACCGATCATGTAGTGGGCGCTCGGGTCGTCCTGGCGGACGGCGCGATCGTCGATCTGGGCGGAGCAACGCCGGGGTACGATCTGCTAGGTGTCTTCGTCGGTTCGGAAGGGACGTTCGGCATCGCGACCGAAGCGACAGTGAGGCTGCTGCCGATTCCGCCAGCCGTGCGTACACTGTTGGCTGACTTCATGGACGTGAACGATGCCAGCCGCGCTGTCTCAGCGATTATCTCCGCGGGCATGCTGCCGGCCGCGCTCGAGATGATGGACAACCTGATCATCCGTGCGGTTGAAGCCAGCGTTTTCACCGCCGGCCTGCCAATCGATGCCCAGGCTGTGCTGATCGTTGAGTTGGACGGCATCGAAGCCGGCATCGACGATGACGCGGCGCAGGCCGACAGCATTCTCAAAGAGCACGGCGCGCGTTCGGTTCATCGCGCGACGGATGCGAACGAGAGAAAAAAACTGTGGGCCGCGCGCAAAGGCGCGTTTGGCGCCGTCGGTCGTTTAAGTCCCGACATCATGATTCAGGATGCCGTGGTGCCGCGTTCGCGTCTGCCGGAAGTGCTGGCTGAAACGTATCGCATCAGCGCGCGTCACCACCTGCAACTGGCGAACGTGTTTCATGCCGGTGACGGCAATCTTCATCCGCTGATCTGTTTTGACCTGCGTCGCGGTGACGATCTCGAACGGGTGCGACAAGCCGGGCGCGAGATTATGGAAACGTGCGTACAGGCCGGCGGTTCGATCACCGGGGAGCACGGCGTCGGCCTGGACAAGAGCAGCTACCTGCCTTTGATTTTCAGCGACGACGACATGGACGCCATGCTGCAAGTGCGCGCTGCATTCGATCCGTCCGGCCTCTGCAATCCCGGAAAGATCATTCCGTTGCCGCGCGGCTGCGGCGAAGCCCGCGCCATAGCCACCACGGATCTGTCAGAACCGGGAGCAGACCGGGGTCCCCACGCCGGCAGCTCGCGTGGGGTGGTGGATGCGACCGGGTCTCTTCACCAAGATGAAATTACCGAACTTGCGACAAACTCTAGTTCACCAGACAAACCGCATAATCGAACCGCAAAGAAGCAGGCCTTAATTTCCACCAAGCTTACTGAAGCACGAATTGCCCGCGATTTCTCGCTTATCGTTGGCGATCAAAGTGTGCGCCGCCTTTCGGATGCAATTGAGATATCGCCGAGCAATACGAACCGGCGAGCGCTTGAAGTAGCGCCGCAATCGAGTGAGGCCGCGGTCCAGGTGATGTGCCTGGCGATGAACGAAGACATGGCCGTAGTTCCCGCCGGAGCCGCGACCTGGATCGATTCCGGCAATTCTCTCGTCCGTGCCGATTTGATCGTCAGCACGCGGCGCATGACGCGGCTGATTCATCACGAGCCGGCCGATCTAGTGGCCACCGCGGAGGCCGGCTTAACCCTGGCCGCCTTTCAGAAGCAGTTGGCCCAAGCGGGGCAGTGGCTCCCGATCGATCCACCCGATGACGGACGTGCGACGCTGGGCGGCGTGGTCGCGACCGGCTTGGGCGGCCCACACAGTTTCGGTTTTGGCAGGCCCAGATCATTTGTGATTGGCATGAAGATCGTGCTGGCCGATGGTCGCGCGATTAAGGCCGGAGGGAGAGTCGTCAAAAATGTTGCCGGTTACGATCTATGTAAGCTCTTCACCGGAAGCTACGGCACGCTCGGTCTGATCACTGAAGTGACGTTCAAGCTCCGTCCGCTGCCGGCCGAGAGCCGCACCGTCCTGGCTTCGGGATCGCTGCCTTCGTTGATTGAAGCCGGACGCAAAGCCTCTAGCCGGCTTTCTCCGGTGGCCATTGAATTACTTTCTCGTCGCCTCGCGCGGGATCTGCAGATCACAAAAGGAGCTGAGTGCGCGTTGCTGATGCGATTTGTGGGATCGTCGCGGTCGGTCATTACGCAGACTGCGCAAGCTCTCAAGCTCTTGCGTGAGGACGGCAATCGATGTGAAACGCTTGAAGCAGACGCTCAGGCGTGGAGCAAGCTGAGCGCGGCCCCTTTAGCACCCTCTGCCGAATTGAAATGGCGGGTAGCGTTACGGCCCAGCGATCTGGCAGCGTTTTTGGGCGACCTGGGTGAGTTGGAGAAGGATGAAGCGTCGCACCCCGGACTGCGCTGGCATGCCGGCGTGGGCGACGGCCGGCTGCGCGCAATTGCCCGCACTCCGGTGTATCATCGCGAAGCCGTCCGCGCCTTAACCGGACTCCGAGAGAAAGTGGAGAGGCTGAGCGGTAGCCTGGTCGTGGAAAGCGCGCCGGACGAGATCAGAAATGAGTTTGACGCCTGGGGCGGTTTTGGTTCGGCGGCGGAATTGATGAAGCGAGTGAAGGCTCAACTCGATCCGCGGGATTCCCTATCACCCGGGCGATTCACATCGGGCATTTAGATCGTTTAGCGCCGCTTCACGGTGCGGAGGGCCTCGGAGATTCGTCCCGGAGGGACGAAATGTTTATAGCACCTGAGCGCGTTATGAATGGGTCGGCTCCTTTAGGAGCGCAATGGGTTGTCAAAAACATTGCGCTCCTAAAGGAGCTAAACTTCGGCGAGACAGGGTGCTATAAACATCTCGCTCCTTAACGGAGCGAAGCCATACGCTTTCCGCACGACGTGCGGTTAAGCATTCCCAAATGAATCTTGAGGAGTTTCATATTATGAAAGTGGGAACAACCTGCGGGACTGGACGGAAGATCGCAGCTTTTCTTTCATTAGCCATTGCGGCCTCATTAATTCTTCAAACGCATTCGAATATCACAACTCTCGCCGCTTCGCGCGAACCGGTGCGCGCGCGTCACGGCATTGTTGCCTCGACGAATGAAATCGCCTCGAACGTCGGAGTGGACATTATGAAGCGGGGCGGCAACGCGGTTGACGCGGCCATCGCAGTCGCCTTCGCGCTGGCGGTGACGCATCCGGCGGCCGGCAATCTGGGTGGCGGCGGTTTCATGATGATCCGTTTGAAAGACGGACGCACGACCGCGATCGACTATCGCGAGATGGCGCCCGCCGCAGCGACCCGCAACATCTATCTCGATAAAGACGGCAACGTGATCGAAGGCGAAGGCGGCTCGATCGAAGGCTATCGCGCCGCCGGCGTTCCCGGAACCGTGCGCGGAATGGAGCTGGCTTTGAAGAAGTACGGCTCAGGGCGTTTGAGCTGGTCGCAGTTGATCGAACCCGCGCGCCGTTTGGCGGCGAATGGTTTCACTGTGAACTACACGCTCGCGCGCGGACTGCGCGGCAGCCGCGAATACCTTTCAAAGTACGCGGAGACGAAACGAATCTATCTAAACAACGGCAAGTTCTACAACGAAGGTGACATGTTTGTGCAGCCTGATCTAGCAAACACCTTCGCACGCTTGCAGCAGCGCGGGCCCAATGAATTTTACGAGGGACAGACGGCGCAGTTGATCGCGGCGGACATGAAACGCCACAACGGCCTGCTGACGATGGACGATCTGCACGGTTACGTCGCCAAAGAGCGTCAGCCTTTGCGCGGCAACTATCGTGGTTACGAAGTGATCTCGATGCCGCCGCCCTCGTCCGGCGGCGCCGTGCTTATCGAAATGCTGAACATTCTGGAAGGCTATGACTTCAAGAAGATGGACTGGGCCTCTTCCGATCGCTATCACCTGATGACCGAAGCGATGCGCCGCGCGTTTGCCGACCGCGCCGAATACATGGGCGACACAGACTTTGCGAAGGTTCCGATCGCCGGCTTAATCGATAAGAAATACGCCGCGAAATTGCGCAGCGAGATCAATCCGGAACGCGCTTCTTCGAGTGAACAGGTGAAGGCCGGTAAACCTTTGGGTTATGAATCGGAAGAGACGACGCACTTCACCGTCGTCGATGGCGAAGGCAATGCGGTTGCGAACACCTACACACTTAATAATTCGTTCGGCTCGGCGGTAGTGGCGAAGGGCACCGGCCTGATCATGAACGACGAGATGGACGACTTCGCGGCTAAGCCGGGCACGGCAAACCTCTACGGCTTGATCCAGGGCGAGCGCAACGCCGTGGCGCCGCACAAACGCCCGCTGTCGGCGATGACGCCAACTTTCGTGCTGCGCAAAGACGGCAGCCTCTGGTTCACAGTCGGCAGCCCGGGCGGTCCGACGATCATCAACACCGTGCTGGATGTGATCACGAACGTCGTCGACTACGGCATGAACATCCAACAAGCCATCGACGCCCCGCGCATTCATCATCAATGGCTACCCGACGAACTGGTCTTCGAGCCCTACGGATTGTCAGGCGACACACAGACCGCTCTGACCGCGCGCGGCCACAAGCTTGCCAAGCCGCGCTACCTCGGCGATGCCGAAGGGATCATGATTGAAGAGAAGACGGGCATGCGTTTGGGGGCGACCGATCCGCGGCGTAGTGATGGATTGGCGGTGGGGTATTGAAAGGGTGAAACAAGGATTGAGTTTTTCTCGCTTCTTCCTTTGGGAGAAGGGCCGGTACAAACCGGTAACATAGTTTACAGAATGAACCGGGCACATGGTTTACATTGCGTCGGCAAGGAGGAGGATGCCGATGCCGTGGAAGGAAACCAGTATCAAAACGGATTTATTTTGCCGGATCCACAGACCTCTGTACTGACCAAAGCCTTCGCCGGCGAACAGGAAAAAATTCTGGCCTGCGTACATTGCGGGCTGTGTCTGGAGGCCTGTCCGACCTACGTTGCTACCGGCGATGAGAATGACGGGCCGCGCGGGCGCATTTATCTTATGCGTGCCGTCGAAGAGGGCCGGCTGGCGGTTGAATCGCCGGCGTTTCAAAGTCACATCGATCGCTGTCTTGGTTGCCGCGCGTGTGAATCGGCATGCCCGGCCGGCGTCGAGTATGGCCAACTGCTGGAAGCCGCGCGCGCAGAGATTGCTCGATCGCCACACAAGCCTGGGGGCATCTATTCAGTTCTAAAATTTGTGCTCAAGTATGTTTGGCTAAAGCCGAAGCGTTTGCGAGCGGCATTCGGTCTTGCTCGCTTCATCCGTGATTCAGGTTTGGCGAGACTTTTACTACGCACGGGATTCGCGGGGGAGATGTCGTCTGAATTTGAGTTTGGGTTAGCGCTGCTTGATAGCTCGTCGGGGGAAGTGGGAAGAGCGGGCAGGATGCCCGCGCACCGCCCGCAGGATGCGGGCGCTCCAATGGGTGCGGGCGCTCCGGCGCAGGATGCGGGTGCTCCCGTTCTGCTCTTTAAAGCTTGTGTTACTGAAGGACTGTTTCAGAGAGTCAATGCGGCCACGACGCGGGTGTTGGCCGCCAACGGATGCCAGACACAGTCGCCGGCAGGCCAGGTTTGTTGTGGCGCGCTGCATGCGCATGCCGGCGAACTCGAGGGCGCGCGCATTCTGGCGCGACAAAACATCGATGCGTTTGGTGATGGTAATGAAGCCGTTATCACGAACGCCGGTGGTTGTGGCGCGATGCTCGCGTCTTACGGGCATTTGCTGGCTGACGATGAGAAATACGCTGGCCGGGCGCGGGGCTTCAGTGCGCGGGTGCGCGACATCGGGCAGCAGCTTGAAGCGTCCGGCTTTCGTAATGGCGCGGCGATTGGAGTCGAGCGCACGACCTACGACGCTTCCTGTCACTTGCTCCACGGACAGCATGCGTCGGCAGCATCTCTACAGATGCTTTGGGCAATTCCGAATCTCAACTTTGCCATTCTTAGAGATAGTGAGGTCTGCTGTGGCGGCGCGGGCGTTTACAACTTGCTGGAACCTGAACTTTCGGAGGAGGTGCTGGCAGAGAAGTTGAAAAATATCCAGGATAGCGGCGCGACGGTTTTGGCCACCGGTAACGCCGGCTGTCATATGCAGATTGCCGCGGGCGCGCGCCTGGCGGGGATTCCTTTACGAGTTTGTCACCCGGTTGAACTCCTTGATGAGTCGTATCAGCGGGCTGGGTTGTATGAGGAAGAGGGATCCGCCTTCATCAAAGTGACGAAATGAAAAGTGAGAAATGACAAATGGAAAATCGTTTTCCATCTTAGAGTTCCCCTGCCGCGACTCCACCGATGACAATCGTTCGCACCTGGCCGTCCCGATCCAGCGCCACCAGATCCGCCCGTTTTCCCTCTTCAATCGAGCCGCAGTCTTTATCGATTCCCAGCAGGCGCGCCGGATTCAATGAAGCCATGCGCGCTACCGCGGATTCCGACGCGCCCAGCGAGAGCATCAGGCGCACGGCGTCCAGCATCGTGATGACTGAACCGGCAATGCTCCCGCGCGCGTTTTCGGTCCGGCCACTGCGGACGCGGATTGTCTCGCCCCAGATCTGATACTCGCCGTCGCCCAACCCGGTGGGCGAGACGGCATCGCTGATCAAGGAAATGCGTTCGGCGGTTTTGCTGCGCAGGATCAGTTTGAGGATTGAAGGATCGAGATGCACTCCGTCTGCGATCACGTCGCAGGTTACCTCATCGTTAATCAGGCCCCAGCCGACCGGCCCAGGCGCGCGGTGATGTAATGGCGTCATCGCATTCATGAAATGCGTCATGTGGCGGGCGCCGTTTTGTAACGCCTCGTCCAGAACCTCTGGGGTGGCGCGTGTGTGACCAATTGAAACTATCCATCCCTGCCGATGCAGTTCTTTGATCAGAGCGATCCCGCCCTCGATTTCCGGCGCGAGCGTCATGAGGTGGACAGCGCCTTCGTGTTTGATCCGGGGAAGGGAATCAAGATCGGCGGCAGCTTTGAACGTCCTGAAATGTTCGCGGTGAAGCGCGCCGCATTGTTCGCTGTTAACGAAAGGGCCTTCGTAATGAACGCCAAGAACGCGTGCGAGTGGCACAGACTTCAGTCTGTGATTAGCCGCAGCGTCAAGGAAATCACAGACTGAAGTCTGTGCCACTGCTTGCTCAATCACGCCAATCGAGCGTTCGTATTCTTCATTAGAGGCGGGCACGAGTGTCGGCACCCAGGCGGTCACGCCGTGGCGCGCCAGAAATTCCGCGACTCGACGAAGGTCGGCCGCGGTTGCTGCCATCGTATCCACGCCGGCGGCGCCATGAATATGGATGTCGATAAATCCGGGGAAGAGCGTGAGGCCGTTAAGATCAAGGACAGAATCAACTGACGGTAGCTGATCTGTTTTCGAATCTAAGACCCTGACGATGCGGCCTGCTTCGACGAGCAGGCTGGAGTTCTCGGCGACTCGGTCCGGCAGGACCAGGCGGGCATTGCGAAGGAGCACGGGCTGGCCGTCGGGATGTGTCACTGCTTTCCGTTGCGACCTTCGCTGATTTGGCGTTCGACGACATTAATGAGCGCGTTTAGACGTTCATCTGTGGTGCGCGTTTGCTCACCTAAGCTCAAAATCAGCTGCGTATTGGCTTGAATTTCTCGTTCGTGCAGTTCGGCAATGGAAAGCAATGCGCGAATACTTTCTTCGGTCCGCGCCCACCTTTCATCCGCCCGCGCCCATCGTTCGTCGGCGGCGGCCCGTCGTTCCTCGGCTTCCTTCTGACCTTGCTTCTGTGCGTCGGCCATCGCATCAATCTTGGCGCTCGACTTCGCCGCCATCTCGACGATGAATTCCATCGCCCTCTGCATTTCTTCGTTAGTCATGACTCACCTCTGCTTTGCGGTGCCGGTAGCTTGGGGGCGACATTGTAGCATTTTCGATCTCGGATGCCAGATGCTTTCCGGGCTTTGAAAAATAAGAATGCCCGCAGCGCCATCGCCGCGGGCATTTATTAGATCGCACATTGGCGACATAAGTCCCGACGAGAACTCCCTGTCAATGACTTCTGACCAAGATCACGTCAAAAGCCCACCGTCCAATATGCGAATGACGGGCATCGTCTACTTTGGCCCGATAGCGGAACAGATTACCGTTTTGATCGGTCCGCTTTGATAACTTGTAGTCGAGCGAGATTGAGGCGACACCTAGTTCCCGGAGTGTATGGAGTTCCCCGGACTCCGAGATTCCGTTGTGATTCATATCCTGCCAGAGCCTCAGCTTGGAATAGATGGAGTCTCGTTTATCGACTACGCCATCGCCGTTGCCACCGTTTTCTGGCTTGTCGTAGTCGGCCAAAGCAAGGAAGCCATTCGCGAACTCCTTACTATTTCCGAAGAGTTCCTTGCCGCTGTCGATGAGACCGTTTCCATTCAAATCAAGCGCAAGCCAAGCGTCGTCAGAGTTCGCTCTCGTCCATGAGATGAGCTCCGGAGTGCCATCGCGGTTCAAATCAAAATGGACTCCATTGGCCGCGTCTGTAAGGTCAAGTCCGTTTCCAGCGATATCGACGATAATTGGCGTGTCTCCGTAACAAGTACACTCGGGGAAGTCTACCCAAACAGCGTGATCCTGATTACATACCCACTCGTCGTCCGGATTGTCACACGACTCACTCTTTTCAGTCAGAGTTACATTGCCGCCCGAGCCAGACGTGCCGGTTGATCCGGAAGATCCGCTGAAGCCGCTGACGGCAGTCAATCCTCCATCACCGGAGTTGCCTTCTCGACCGACTCTTGGCTCTGCGCAAGAATCGAGAAGTTCACCGGCGCTACCTCCGGCGCCAGCGCCTCCCGGGCTGCCCGCACTTCCTCCAGAACCACCGGATCCGCCGTCGCCTCCGTCGCCTCCAGAGGCCTCGGTTATGAAATTAGAATAACTGGGATAGTAGCTTACGGTAATGCTCCCGCCGGGACCGCCCGGTCCTCCTGGGCCTCCAGTCCCGCCGTCGCCTCCTTTGCCGGCATTACCACCGTTGCCACCGTTGCCACCGTTCTTAACTTGGAATGTGCAGTCACACTGCCTGGAAGCGCTACCGCCGTTTCCACCTTTACCGCCGTTGCCGCCATCTCCACCGTTTCCACCGCTGCCACCCATCCCGCCAGTGCCTCCATTTGCGATGAGCGTGTATGCCGTAGAGTCACCCCATGCAATGTCGAGGTCAATGGTGCCGCCATTTCCGCCGATTCCACCAATGTTGCCAGTTGCACCGGGTTTCGCGTCCACCGTTTCGGGAGCTGGAGCTCCCAGCGCATTACCGCCGTTGCCGCCAGCCTCCCCGCAATTGCCGTTTCTGCCATCGTCCCCATCTCTGCCATTGGTCCCGTTATCACCGTTGGCGCCGGTCGCACCTGTGGAGCCGACACCACCGCTGACGTCTTGAACGTTGGAAATTGCTGATCGGATAGGAGTGCCTTTCCACACGGCGGGTAAGATCTCGAAGCGATTGCGTTGGCCCTTAGAGGTAAAACTTTGGAGCGTTCTATTGTTCCCTCCTCGGCTGACATCGATTGTTATGTGCATGACCGCCCCTTGCGAACTGCGAAGGACATCTGGCTGTTTGCTAAAGTTGGTTTTCAGAAACGCCCACTCCCGTTCATTTTCAGCCGATCCCGCGAGATTTCCGGGACTGGCTACCGGGTCAACCGGGCGGATGTAAAGGTTATGGGTGCCTTTGATAAGCACGTTGTTGCTGGCGAAGATTATCTTGTTCGCGAGAATCACTGTATCACCTGTGAGAGTGATACGATCGGGCAAGTACAAGCGATCGGCGAGGTAAGCGCCGCTTAAAAACGCAGACTCAGCTCGAACAGTTTTCATTTGCGGCATCTTGGCGAGTGTCCCAGCTAACATCTCGCGCCACCGCTTTCCCAGCAGAACATTAGGCTCAAAAGGGACCTGCTCCTTCAGCAGTAAATCACGCGCCGACCTAAAGGATTCCATGCGAGCGACAGCCTGTTCCCGGCGGTCCGCCGATGACTGCGACAATCGGTTGGTAGTCCCTGATTGACTGATCACCTGGCCGATCAATGCAAGCGTAATCCACAGCGATATGAAAAGCTTCCTCATAACTCCTCCTTAAGTTGGTTAGAACTCGTCTCGAACCCGGCGGCTGAGTCGCGCCCCGGTTAGGACAGCGCCGCAGTCGTTGCGCCAGACTGAACGCACACGCTCAGTTGGATTGGGGGGTAGTTAGTTTACGGTTTTACGGAAGCGCTGTGAGTGTCGACGGCCGGGAGTCTAAACGATCAGATTGGAAGGCTAAAGGTAAAGCCCCAACCAGACGACGCAGGATCCAACGCCTAGGTACATTCGTAGCATCGTCCCGAAACGTTGCTGAGTGGTGCCTGTTCAATGATACTAATCTTGCAATGGTGATGCGATGAATCTTGCAGATGCCTTGAAGTCGTGAGGTCTCAATCCCAAAAAAGATGCCCGCAGCGACTTCGCCACGGGCATTCGGTTAATTCACAAACATGCCGTCAGCTAGAAGATGAACTTCGCACCGAGTTGCATGGTCCGCGGATCACGCACCCCAGTCACAGTCCCGAACGTGGCGGGAGTGGAAAAGGCAAGTGCCAGGGTCGTGAAGTTTGTGTGGTTGAAGATATTGTAAACCTCCCACCGCAGTTGCAGCGATTTTGATTCGCCAAATCGAATACTCTTTGCCAGGGTGGCGTCGAAGCGCGTCGTCGGTGGACCGGTGATGACGTTCCGAGACTCATTGCCGCCACGACTGGATACTGTGGGGCTGGCGAAGCAGGTAGTATTGAACCACTGTGCGAATGTTCTTGCCCCACCTTGATTTGGGTTGCAAGTCACATCTGGTCTAAAACCTGAAGGGGTCGCGCTCAGCACTCCAAGGCCGGCAGGATCAATGTTCGTGGTGGCCGTGAAACCCAACCCCGTCTGGTAGTAGGTAATCCCCGAAATCTGCCATCCACCCAGAAGCTTTCCGATGGCGTCTTTCTGGCTCTGATGAAACGGCAACTCGTAAATATAGTTGACGCTTAGTACGTGACGCCGATCGAGGTTGGCGCGCGCGTATTCGTCCTGAAGGTTATAGGTATTCTGCGGCGCAGTCGCGAATTCGTTCTGGCTGTTAGTCAGATTTCTTGCCCAGGTGTAAGCAACATTGATCTGGCTGCTGCGCGAAAATCTTCGTTGCGCGGTGACCTGAAGACTGTGGTAGTTCGAGTTGAACCTCGTCTGTAGCATGCGGACAGGTCCAAGGCCTCTGAAGGGTCTAATCTGGTTAAGAATCAGCTCCTGCGCTGTGCTAGTGAATTGCCCCGCATTCTGGCAAGGGCCGAATGTAGGCGGATTTACATTATTAGTTCGGCAGGTCTGGGTAAGCGCGAACCCCGCAGGCAAATTATTCAGGTCGATGAGCCCCGTCAAATGAGTGCCCTTTGAACCGAAGTACCCGGCCGTCACGAGCGTCTTTGAGCCGAGTTGGTGTTGAAAATCGAGTGACCAGCTTTGCACGTAAGGGGTCTTAAAGTTCTGATCGATCCCGGCGACAGTCGGAACCGTAAGACTAACGGTTGGATTCCCGGCCAGCGGATTGTCGAGCGTAACGGGATTAAGGGTTGCTTGCGCTTGAAACGGAGGGTTAGTGCCAACCAGTCCCGTCTCGTAGAAACTGAAAGACACTTGATCATAGTAGAAGCCGTATCCAGCTCTGACCGAAGTGGTTCCCTTCTTGAAAGGATCCCACGCAATTCCTACCCGAGGCGCGAAGTTAGTGCGGGTCGGCGCGACAGCCTTGCCCCAGGGTGAAGCGATCGCACCTGGAACGTTCGCCTGGGTGTTCACGATGATTCCGTTCAGCGGGTTGCCGGTGCCGGCCACGCGAACACCATTTGCCAGGACCTGGAAGGCCTGAGTGGGATCGAAACGCGCCGGGTCAAAGCTTGTGAGACGGCCATTCCTATCGGTGGGCTGGCCGTAACGAGAGAACCGTGCTCCGTAGTAGAGAGTAATGTTGGGACGATAGCGCCACTCATCCTGCGCGTAAGCCTCAATACTGCTGGCGCTCAAGTCAGCAGTCAGGTCAAACTGGTTTTGGGTGAAGGTCTGATTTACGCCCATCAGGAAATTAGCCCAAAGCTGATTAGTAGCACTCGTCCCAGTCGGCCTTGTCGAAGACGCGGAGCCGTAGGTAACCTCATTGGTTCCACCCAGCGAGTTCTCATGCTTTCTGATTCTAGAGAAATTGAAACCGTATTTCGTCGTGTGCGCCCCGAAGACTTTCGAGAGCGTTGCAGTGAATGTCTTGTTGTTTGAGAAATCACTGTATGGTCCGAATGTGCTCAGACCCGAGAAGCCGTTACCAGAAGTTGTACCTCCGGTGATCGTCGGCACCCTTCCCCTGGTGACGGCAAAAGGGAACGCCGGCAACTTTGCGACGATGTCTGGGGAATTCTCGTTCGCCAGAAGGCCCGTTACTTTGCTAGGCACGTCGCCGAAGGAATACGAGCCGCCGAACTCCCAGACCGTGGTAGCCGATTGCACCCATGTAGCTCGACCGACATGTGTGCGACCGGGTGAGTTACTTTGCGTCGTCGAAACCAATGGCTGTCCGCCTCCCCCGCTAAACAGGCCGATGGGCTCGACCGTTGGGATCGAATCGTTTTCAAATCTGTAGTAGGCCGAAAGCTTGCTGCTAAACTTGTGATCGATCTTAATGAGTTCTTGCCTGAAATTAAAGATACCTCTCGTCGGAAAAAACAGAGTGCCTGCGGCATCAGAAGGCAAGGGCAGCTTACTGTAAATGTCTTGAACATACGCCGCCGCCAGCGGACTTCTGAGGTTTTGCGGAAGTGACGTGCCGGCCGGCAGGACCACGGTGCAAGGCGTAGCCGCCGGGCCGATGCAAACGTCTTGCGGAAAAATGCCCTGGCGGAGCGTCGCCGTTGGAACCGTCGAGTTGAAGGTGGGATAGGTGATAACTCGTCGCGCCTCTTCAGAGAAGAAAAAGAACGTCTTGTCTTTATGTTTGTAAAGCTTGGGGATATAGACCGGCCCGCCTAACGTGCCCCCGAAGTCGTTGTACCTGAAAGGAACGCGTTTCGCTCTCCCATCAGCGTCTCTACCCAGCGGAAACGTTCGGTTGGTTAAAAACGAATTAGCATTCAACCAATCGTTGCGGAAAAACTCGTAAGCATCTCCGTGAAAACTGCTCGATCCGCTTTTCGTAACCACGTTAACCTGACCGCCAGAACTCCTGCCCGACTCGGCTGGATAGAGGCTACGAAGAACCGTGAACTCGGCGATCGCATCTATCGACGGGTAGGTTTGAACTGTTAGATTAGCTCCTCTGTCCGTTGTGTCCGCGCCATCTACCGCATAGGTGTTGGAGTTAGGTCTGACGCCGTTCACAGCGATCTGTAACGCGTTCGACACCCCGTTCGGGTTGGTGGTACCGACGTAGATTTGGTCGGCGATGTTTGCCGAAACCCCTGGGGACAGTGTTATGAGTTGAACAAAGTTGCGATTATTCAAGGAGAGCTCGCGCACCTGATCGCCGCTGATCACGTTACCGGCCGCAGCGGACTGAGTATTTACCTGCAAAAGGTCTGAGGTAACGGTGACCGTTTCGGCAATGTTGCCCGCTTCTAAGCTTACGTCCAGCGTACGCCGCTCGTTCACGTTAACCTTTACGCGGTTGCTTAGGGACTTCTTAAAACTTGCCGCTTCTACGGTGATGTCGTAGAAGGCAACAAGCAGAGCCGGCGCTGAGAAGTCTCCGTTCTCATCCGTTGTTACGGTGCGCACAACCACCTTCTTGTCGCTATCGGTGATCGTCACTGTGGCGCCCTTGACGGCGCCGCCGTTGGCGTCTCTTACGGTACCGGCCAGAGAGCCGTTAATCTCTTGTGCCATCGCGCTTGCGGTGAAACCACAAAGCGTCAGGGCAACGAACAAAACGCGGATAAACTGAAGGTGATGTCTCATGATTTTTCCTCTTTACTGGAAGACGATTTAGATCAACTGTTTGGACCGTTGTCCACGGCCTTGCCGAAAACTTGCGGGAAGGCCAGTGATTCTAGTAGGGCGGCAGTCACAATCAAAACTAAAAGAACTTATCAAGCTGATAACCGAGTCTGATGGATCAGAGATGCCCAAGACGGGCGTCGAATTGTTGGTAAGAGCGCGGGGCGCGACTTTTCAGAATAATGGATGCTTTCTTCAGATTTTCGGACGAACGCTTTCTGATCCATCATGCCGTCAATTGGATTCCTGGCGCTGAGTACTTGCTCGGTAAAGGAATAATGGCGCGAGACTCTGAAATCTCAGGGTATAGTCCGGAAGCAGCCAACGATCACGCGCGTAGAGAATTTACTGTAGGCAATTACCGTGCAGCCAAAATTCATACGACTGAATCCTGACAAGGTGATCGAATAACTAATTGACTCGCGACCTTATGAACGTGAGATCTCGTTGACGTTGGATCACGACTGTAGTCGAGTTGGGAACAGGAATGCGGCCGCAAGGCTTAACACAGCGTTGATTCACATCAAATCGATAACTCAATTCGATAACGATTCTGGTGTAGGCAGGGCGAGATTATTCCATCGGGTTGGCAGTAAGGCGCGATCGATCAGGTCCGACTAATCCTTTCAGCTATTACTGGATCAGCCTGACGGCCGCTTTCGCAGCTAATTCGAACTCCGCTCAGCAGACATAGGAGTCATGAATGCCGGTCAAAAAATCCCAAAGCGATCTTGCGGCCTCGCGGGCCGCTGCTACCGTCTCTTCACGCTCTGATTCAGTATCGCAGCGGTCGCTCAGGATTTTCATTTCGATCTGGCGGTGAACCTGATCGGCAACTTCATGGGCGGTGAAGAATGAGACCGTTCTTGGGTCGTCGATGCCATAGAAAGTTTTTAGGCCGGCGCGCTTTGTGGCGGCGACTTCCGGGATTTGGGACTCGTAGGCATATAGCGCGGCTACGCCGAGTCGGAAATCAGCGCTCGCCGTCAGAGACTTGAGCCGCGCCACTGTATCCACGGTCGATGGTAGCAACTCCGCGCTTCTAACCTCGTCGCGAGCAACGCCCAGACCTTCGGCAAAACGCAGCCACAGCTCCGGATGATTGTCCGCGCCGCGCTCTTCTTCGATCAAGTTTTCGAGTAGCAACTGTCGGACTTCCAGATCGTCGCAGCGAGAATGGACCGCGCTAACGTACGTGGGGAAGGCAGCCACGTGCGCGTAATATTGCTTGGCATACTCGGCGAGCGTCGCCTGGCTGAGCTTTCCTTCCGCCCACAATTGATAAAACGGATGGTTGAGCATCGCATATTCGCCAATTGATTTATCGATTTCCTGTTGTAATAAGTGTTGTCGCGCCATCATTCACTCCTATTTTGAGAAAGCCGCCGAACTGGGATCAAACGAGCGGGCCGGATTATAGAACATTCGGTTCCCCGTTGTGGAATTCTTTTTCGCTAACGCCGCCTTACTCATAAAGCAAGTATTTCAGCCGGGCTGCGCGAAAGCTCTCCATCTTGCTTGTCCACGATTTCATAATATCTTCCGTGGAGTCGCCACGCTGCAAGCGTTCCAGCGTGTCCGCGTTAACCAGCAAGCGGGAATAGCTCTCGATCTTCCAGTCGGAAGGAAACAGACGGTGCAGCGCTACGGCGATCTCGATGCCGGTAAGAACGGATTGAAACTGCGCCCGATTCGTGATCAAGAGATTGACTCCGCCGCACTCCTCGTTCTTGAAGACCGATGACCTGGGCGTGAAGCGCGCCGGAATAAAGCGCACACCCGCAATTCTTTTCGCGTTCAAATAGCTCGCCAGCCTCTGCCCGTCCAACCAGGGCGCGCCGATCAATTCGAAGGGCGTGTCGGTGCCGCGCCCGACCGAGACGTTGGTCGTTTCCAGCAAACCAATACCAGGATACAGGGCCGCCTCGGTCAAGCTGCGCATGTTAGGCGAAGGATTGATCCAGGTCTGCCCCGTCGCGTCGAACCACATCGCGCGCCGCCAGCCTTCCATCTTTATTACGTGCAGGTCGGCGTTGATGTGGCGCTCTTCGTTATAGAGACGAGCCAACTCGCCCATCGTCAATCCGTGCCGCACCGGCAGAGTGTGATACGAAGTGAAAGAAAGTTTATCGGCATCGGCGATGGGACCTTCGACGTCGTTGCCGTTAATCGGATTCGGTCGGTCGAGTACAAAGATCGGCAGCTTCGCTTTACCAGCTTCCTCCATCACGTAACCCAACGTCGTGATGTAGGTGTAGAAACGAACTCCGACGTCCTGAATGTCAAAGACGATCGCGTCGATATTTTTTAGCTGTTCAGCCTTCGGCCGGCGCGATTCGCCGTAAAGCGAGAATATCGGCAAGCCCGTCGGCTCGTCCTTTGTGTCTGAAACCTTTTCGTCGGCGAGTCCGCGAATTCCATGTTCAGGTGAAAAGAGCGCGACCAGTTTCACGCCCGGCGCCTTGAAAAGAATATCGATCGTCGATCGACCGGCGCGATCGCGTCCGGTTTGATTGGTGATCAAACCAATTCGCAAGCCGGCGAGTTGTTTGAAACCGTCGCGCTCGAGCACATCGATACCCGTCAACACCTGCGCGTCGGCCACCGGCATCGCGTTGCTCACCCGCGCTCTGTCTGAGCTCAATCGCGCGATGTCGGCGAGCAGCTCAGCCGCGGCCTGCGCTGACTCCTCGCGCGCCCTGGTAACCGTCGCGTCCATGATCGAACCGGCGACTATCGACGCCAGGCGACCGCGCAACGGTCCGACGTCACCTTTACCGTCGGGATGCACGCGATTGCTGAGAAAAATCACAAAGGAGTCGCTGGCGGGATCGATCCACATCGATGTCCCGGTGAAGCCGGTGTGGCCGAACGAGCCGAGGGGAAACAGATCGCCCTTGTTGCTCGAGAAGCTGGTAGCAATGTCCCAACCCAATCCTCGGGCCGATCCATTGTCGGCAATTGCCCGCGGCCGCGTCATGGTTGCCACCCCCATCGGGCTAAGTATTCGCGCGCCGTGGTACGTGCCGCCGTTTAAGATCATCTGACAGAAGATCGCCAGATCATCCACTGTGGAAAACAAGCCGGCATGCCCGGCAACGCCGCTCATGCGGAACGAGGTGGGGTCGTGAACCTGCCCGCGCAGCCATTGCTCACCCTGCGCTCCCGCGTTCTCGCCGCTATCGCCGAGATAGTTCATTTGGCCGCGCCGCTTTTCGGTCGGCGCGATTCTTGGTATCAGCGCGGCGCCGGGATTAAAGCTCGTGTCGCGCATGCCAAGCGGCACAAAAATATTTCGCCGGGCGAACTCATCGAGCATTTGTCCGCTCACCCGATGCACGACTTCACCCAAAGCGATGTAGTTAATGTCGCTATAGACAAAGCGCGCGCCGGGTTGATTGCGCAGCGGCTCGCGATACAGCCTCTTGATCGCTTCGTCATACCCTGTCCAGCGCTCCCGCAAATCGAAATCAGGAGCGAAGCCGGCGGTGTGAGTCAGCAACTGCTCGATAGTGATCGCGTCGCGCCCGCCGCCTTTCATCTCGGGAATAAATTGCACCACTGGATCGCCGAGGCGCACTTTGCCTTGCTCGACCAAAATCATGATGCTGGTTGCGGTGGCGACGATCTTGGTGAGACTGGCAAGATCAAAAATCGTATCGGCCGTCATTGCTTCGCGCTGCGGCTCGACAGCCCGCGAGCCGTAAGCCTTGCGCCAAGCGACGCGCCCGTGTCGAGCCACAAGCACCACGGCGCCGGGCAGTTCTTTCCTGGCAAGTGAGGCCTGAATGATTTGATCCATTCGGCCGAGACGTTCCGCGGACATCCCGACGGCGGCGGGCGGAGCTGACGGTAACTGGATCGAAATTGCCTGGGACGCAAAGGTGAGAATCGCGAGAAAGACAAGAATGCGGCAGCGAAGAGTGACGGCAGTCATTGTGTGAATAATGGCTTTGCGCCTTTCGATTTCCTCTGCGCCTTTGCGCGAAATTCATTTAGTTCAACTTAGTTTCACGCAAAGGCGCGGAGCGCTTCTGAAGGCGCAAAGGGAAAACAATTAAGACGCTATTTCTTGCTTCCAGCCAACTGGATCCCAGTGCCGCGAGGATACAGACCGGGAAGCGAAATCGGCAAGCGGCCGGTGATATTACTCTGTCCCAACAAAGCCTGCGCCGCCGCTTCCTGCAGGCTCGGCATGTCACCGTACGCCACCAGATAAGTTTTCAGTTTTGGAAAACTGCTCAGCAGGTAAGGATTGCCAAAGCTGATTCCAATCATCGGGGTCTGGCGATCAATCAGGGTCGTTAAAACCTTCGCGCCCGGTTCCGGCAATGCGACACTGCGGGCCTGACCAGTGCGCACGCGGCCATAGAGCGAGGCAATCACCATGTCTGCGTGGCCGGCCAGATCAAGGGCCTTTTTCACTTCCGCGTCAGACGACCGATCGTCCAGCACGATCGTTATTACTTTCCGACCTGAGCGCGCCAGGGCGGAAACGAATGGCTGAGTGACTACCAGACGATCGTCGCCGTTGGTAATGGCCAGATTGAAAATCGTAGCGCCGGCAGAGAGATTCAGCGGCAGAAGATTTGCATCGTTGCGCACCAGCGTGATGGCATGCTCGGCGATCTCTCGGCCCAGTTTCAGAGTTTCCTCGCCGCCGACGATTTGATCGATTTCCTCCAGAGGCGTGAGGCGTTGTTGCGCCAAGCCCAAATCATACTTTGCCGCCAGCGCTTTGCGGGCGGACACTTCGATGCGTTTCTCGGTTAGTCGTCCCTGCTTTACCGCGTTCCTCACTCCGCGAATAGCTGCGTCCGTGTCGGCAGGCTTCAAAAGCAAGTCGGCGCCCGCCTCGAGTGCACGCACCGAAGCTTCTTCCTGAGTGAAGTAGATCGTGAGGCCGCTCATGCTCATCGCGTCGGTCACAATCAGTCCGTCAAAACTCAGCTCGTTACGAAGGATGCCGTTCATTACCGGCGAGAGTGTCGTGGGCATCGTTCCTTTCTCAACTGGAATTTCACCGGCCTCGTCAGTCTCGATCGCTTTCAGCTTAATATCACGAGGCAGCGGCGTAATCGCGGTCGGATCGATCAAGGGGAGGCCGATGTGGCCATCCATTACGGCGCCGACGCCGGCGTTGATTGCCGCGCGAAAGGGAACCAGCTCGACTGAGTTCAAACGCTCGCGCGTAACATTGATCTCCGGCAGGCCGCGATGCGAATCGGTGGCCGTGTCGCCGTGGCCGGGAAAATGTTTGGCCGTCGCAATCACGCCGCCATGTTGCGCGCCCTGGACGAACGCGGCGACCAGTTGGGCGACTGAGGCAGGGTCTTCGCCATATGAACGAACATTGATGACCGGGTTGGCGGCGTTGTTGTTAACGTCGGCGACCGGCGCGTAAATCTGTTGAATGCCGAGGGCGCGGGCTTCGCGCGCGGTCAATTCGCCCTGCCGCCGTGCATAGTCCGCATTGGCGGTCGCGCCCACTGCCATGTTCCAGGGGAAATTAACCGTGTCGTCGAAGCGCATGCCGGGCCCGGCTTCCAAATCCGCCGAAATCAACAACGGATATTTTGCGAGTTGCTGCATGCGATTAACGAGCATCACCGATTCGTACACCGGGCCGCGAAAAAGCACGATGCCCCCGACGTGATTATCGACCACCTGATGCCGCAGCTCCTTGAAGGCTTCACTGTTCTGGTTGAGGTAGGTCGCGTTCAGACCCACCGCGAAAAGTTGACCAATCTTCTCGTCCAGCGACATTTTCCTTATTTGCTTATCGGCCCATTTTTGGGCCTCGCTTGAGGGATGACGCGAATACGGTTTGGTGGAGGTTTCGAGAGTCGCACTACCGGCCGTGCTGGGTCTAGTGACCCGTCCCATTCCGTTGGGAACGATGAACAGAAACACGAGCAACAGCGTCGTGACCTGTATTACTTTTCCATTCGGACGTTTGGTCATTTCTATGTTGAGCCTTATCAGCAAATCAAATCTCAGCCGCGCCGGCGTTCGTGGTGCGGGTTAGGATGCTGGTCGCGTATCCCACAGTGCAGCAGATGGTCGTTCCAATCAGCACGTACCAGGTCCAGGCAATGTTGGTATGAGCAGCCAGCCAATCCATCCAGGCTGTGGACGGCGATTGAAATTTGTTTGCGAGCCATTGCAGGACCGGGCCATTGAACTTGATGAAAATCATTACCGCGAGGGTCACGGCCATGCCGACCATGACGCCGGTTTGATTGGCGCGTTTCGTTAATACTCCCAGCAGGAAAGCGCCCAGCATTGGACCATAAACCAACGACGCGATCGTCAGCCCGGTGGTGAAAACAGATCCCCAACTGCTGGCCAGGACCGCAATGCCAATCAGCACGACTCCCCATGCCGCGGTCAGCCAGCGCGATAGTTTTAAAAGATGTTCGTCGCTGGCGTCAGGCCGGAACAATGGCTTGTAAAGATCCAGCACGGTGCTCGACGAAAGTGAATTGAGCGAGCCGCTAAGGTTAGACATCGCGGCGGCGAAGATCGCGGCAATCACCAGGCCGGCAATTCCATGCGGCAAGCGTTGCACAATGAACATGGGAAAGATTTCGTCGTTGCTCGCGAGCTTTGTCGTCAGCGGATAGAACTTGTAATAGGCGTAGAGCATCACGCCGATCGTCAGGAACAACGCGAACTGAAACAGCACCACAAAGCCGCTGAGGATTAGAGCCTTCTGACTTTCGCGTTTGTTGCGACAGGTCAACAGCCTCTGCACCAGCAGTTGATCGGTTCCATGCGACGCCATCGTCAAAAACGTCCCGCCAAACAGTCCGGCCCAGAAAGTAAAGGGCACGGTTAAATCAAACTTGAACGAGACGAGCTGAAATTTATTGGCGGCCTGGGCATGTGCAGCGATGGAGCTCCAGCCGCCCGGAACCAGATGAAGTAACTCGTACGCGGCCAGCAGCGACCCGCCAATGTAGATTACTAATTGGATCAGGTCCGTCCAGATGACCGCTGCGATGCCGCCTTCGAACGTGTAGACCAACGTTAGCACGCCCACGATAATGATCGACCAGAGCCATAGGTAAGGCAGACCCGGCAGGCTCGCGCTGAGTACCGCACTCAAAACCAGGGAGGCCGCGAACACGCGCACGCCTTCCGCCAGGGCCCGCATCACCAGAAATAGCGACGCGGCAAAGTTCTTGGTCTTGGTACCGAAGCGGTTCTTCAGCAGTTCGTAGGCGGTCAGCAGGTTGCCGCGAAAATAAGCGGGAATGAAAACCAGGCTAATAATGATCCGGGCCACAATATAGCCGAGCACCACCTGCAGGTAAGTGAAGTTGCCTCCCTGCTCAGGCCGCGCGTAGTTTGCATAAGCCAGCGCCGGTACGCCGATGAGGGTGAGGGTGCTGGTCTCAGTCGCGACGATCGAAAGGCTGATAACAATCCATGAGGTGTTCTTGTCGCCGAGAAAATAATCTTTGACGGTGCGCTGCGATCGCCGAAACATCACGCCGAAGATCGTGATGCCGGCGAGATAAACGAGCAGAACTACGTAGTCGATTGCTGAGAAGCCCATTTGGAAAATGAATCCTGCGCAGCCTTCCCATTAGCACCGTGGCTTTAGCCCGATGATGAGTGGTCGTGTCGGACTGGAAACCGTTTCAAAGGCACTAATATACTTGACTCATTACGGCAATGGCTCTGCCACTCTGATGCGCGGCAAGTCTGCGACTTGCCGGCGACGAACCTTCTTTTTCATTCGGGTCTTCGACCCGTCACGG
>JAWVEB010000068.1:0-106283 GCA_033856915.1 Blastocatellia bacterium
ACAAGGGAAACGTTGATGACGCGTGGTCGAAAGCGGATTTCATCGTCGAAGGCGAGTATGAAACCGGCGCGCAGGAACAACTCTATATCGAGAACAACGGCGCGATTGCGGTGGCGAATGCCGACGAGGGCGTGACTGTCTGGGGTTCTATGCAGTGCCCCTACTATGTGCACAAGGCGCTGATTAAATTGTTCGGCTTGCCCGAAGAAAAAATTCGCGTGATTCAGACTGAAACCGGCGGGGGCTTTGGCGGTAAGGAAGAATACCCTTCGATGATTGCCGGGCACGCGGCGCTGCTGGCGTGGAAATCAGGGAAGCCGGTCAAGATGATCTACGACCGCGCGGAAGACATGGTCGCCACGACGAAGCGTCATCCTTCGCGAACCAGACACAAGACCGCCGTCACGAAAGATGGAAAGCTCGTCGCGATGGAGATCGATTTCGTTATCGATGGCGGCGCGTACTGCACGTTGTCGCCGGTGGTGTTATCACGGGGAACGATTCATGCCGCCGGCCCTTACTTCTGTCCCAGCGTGCGGATCAAGAGCACGGCCGTGGCGACGAATATGCCGCCGCACGGCGCGTTTCGAGGATTTGGGGCGCCGCAGAGCATCTTCGCCTTGGAGCGGCATCTGGATAAAGTCGCTGGTGCTCTCGGCCTGACTCCTGAAGAATTTCGTCGGCGCAACTTCATAAAGGAAGGCGAGACCACGGCCACCAACCAGGTGATCCACGAGAAAGTCGACATGGATGGCCTGCTGAATCGAGCCTTCGAGTTGAGCGACTATCACGCTAAGCGCGCACGCTTCGCGAAGGAGAATCGCAGCGATGCGGGCAGGATGCCCGCGAACCGCCGACAAGATGTCGGGGCTCCACGGATCAAGAAAGGCATCGGCTTCGCTTCGTTCATGCATGGCGCGGGCTTTACCGGTTCGGGCGAGGTCTATCTGCAATCAATCGTCGGCGCGGAAGCGACACCGGAAGGGCTGATCAGAATTCTGGCGGCCAGCACAGAGATTGGCCAGGGCACCAATACAATCTTTGCGCAGATTGCCGCCGAAGCGCTCGGTCTTGATTACGATCTGTTTGAAGTCGCACAGCCGGACACGGCTCAGGTTCCCAACAGCGGACCCACGGTCGCCTCGCGCACCTGCATGATCGTCGGTAAGCTGGTCGAATCCGCTGTGCTCGGTTTGAAACAGACGCTGGTTGGCAGCGGACTGCTAACTGATCAATTCACTCAGGCGGAATTTCAAAAAGCTTGCGGCGCCTACATCGAAAAGTTCGGTTCGCTGAAAACCTTTAGCCGGTATCAACCGCCGCCGAATGTTTTCTGGGACGACGAGAAATACCAGGGTGATGCTTACGGAGCATTTGCCTGGGCGGTTTACGTGGCGGAAGTTTCGGTAGACACGTTGACCTATGAAGCGCACGTCGATGACTTTATCGCCGTGCAGGAAGTTGGCCGGGTAATCAATCCGGTGCTCGCCGCCGGGCAAATTGAAGGTGGCGTGGCTCAAGCGATCGGCATGACGCTTTACGAAAAAGTCGTCTGGGAAAACGGTCGGATGAAGAACGGCCAGATGACAAACTACATCATGCCGACCGCGGCGGACATTCCACCGATTCGTGTTTACTTTGAAGAAAACCCTTACGCGTATGGGCCGGCCGGAGCGAAAGGCATCGGTGAATTGCCGATGGACGGTCCCGCGCCAGCGATCCTGAATGCGATTGAGAATGCGACGGGCGAGAGCTTCAAGCAGGTTCCTCTGATGCCGGAAGAGATGATGGGAGAGTTCGTTAAGTGATCTGTTCTAGTTAGACTTCAGCGAGGCTTTGCTCGGCATGCTCAAGAACAGCGACGACCTGCTCTGGAGTCGCGCCAGGAAACCATTCTAGAAACTGTCCGATGGTGGCGCCCGTTTCCAGGTTTTCGAAAAGTGCTCGCACGGGTACGCGTGTTCCCCGAAAAACCCAAGCGCCGCTTACCTTGTCTTCGGCCCATTCGACTTCCGGACAATCGGCCCAATCCAACATGCTGAACATGATATGCTCCGCGCTTAGAATCGGGCAAGCGGTAGCTCAATATCGAAGACCTTGACCTTAATAGAAGGAGTAACACTATGAAGCACAGTGCATTGAGATCTTTGATCATCGTCATCACGCTGGGACTTGCGCTGAGTTCGCTCGGTGTGTCCGGCGCACAGTCGACTGCCGACTCGCGGATTATCAGCGCGCCGGCGCAAGTAATTGAACTTCAACCTGACAATGCCACGCCGTCAGCTGCGCCCTGTTCCGCGCCTGGCGATGCCGCCAAGGCATTGCAGTGCCTGAAAGATGGAAATCTGCGTTGGCAGAAAACTGCTCTTTGCTCAGATGGAAGATGCTCGGGGCAGACCCAGATGATGCCACGGAATTGGCCCGAACAGCGGAGAGAAACTGCCCCACCGCCCGCCACAAACAAGCAACACCCGTTTGCGGTTGTCCTTTCGTGCATGGATTCCAGAGTGCCACCGGAATTAATTTTCGATCAGGGTCTGGGTGATCTCTTCGTCATTCGCGTAGCGGGGCCGGTGTTGAATAACGACGAATTAGCATCACTGGAATTTGCCTTAAGGGTCTATGGGGTGAGGCTGATTCTGGTCCTCGGCCATACTGATTGCGGCGCGGTTAAAGGCGCTGTGGAAGACGCGACGGGGACTTTCCTGCCGACGTTGCTGGATAAGATCGAGCCTGCCATTACCGTCGTGAGTAGAGAATATAACGGCGGGACGCGGATAACTGCATCACAGCCGAACCTCGATCGGGTCTCGCTTGTCAATGCCAAGCTCGTGAGTTCTCAAATCCGTGAGAAGCGTGCCTGGCTTCGTTCCGGCGTCAGGGGCCTCGAGGTGAAATGGGGTCTCTATTATCTGAGATGTGGGAAGGTCGCGATTGAGCCCGGCGATGTGGTGCCTGACCCTTGCCTTACACCATAATCACGCTGACCGGAGATGAGAGTGAACAAATCGCCGAGAAAAACCACAATCAACTGCGCGGTTAACGGCAAGCCGCAGACACTCCATGCTTATCCCATGGAGCGTCTGCTCGACGTGCTGCGCGAGCAGTTGCGTTTGACTGGAACCAAAGAAGGTTGTGGCGAAGGCGAGTGCGGCGCGTGCTCGGTTATGATCGATGGCCGGATCGTCAACAGTTGTCTGGTGCCGGTCGCCCAGGTTGCCGGTGCGTCGATTCAAACCATCGAAGGGATTGCGACGGACGATCAACTGCACGCGGTGCAGCAGGCTTTCATTGATTGCGGTGGCGCGCAATGCGGGATCTGTACGCCGGGGATGGTTCTGGCCGCAGTGAACTTGCTGGAAAGAAATTCCCATCCGAGTGAATCGGAGATTCGCAATGGCCTGGCCGGCAATCTCTGTCGCTGCACCGGCTACATGAAGATTTTCGAGTCAGTGGTGCGGGCTTGTGAGAAATAGACTTCCAATGAGAAGCAGAAGCTGGCGCGGATTCGAGTTGGGATCGAACCATGATTGAGCCGCGAAGCGGCGGCAAGAGTGTAGCCCCGGGCGTAAGCCCGGGGTCCACGTATCTAATAAATCGGAGCCCCGGAAGGGGCGAAAGATCATCAAGTAATCCGATGACCGAGATGGTATCGATTGACAAACATCTGCCGCCCGCTTCGCGGGCTGGCCGGCTTATTTCGTTGTCTATCCCCGGGCTTACGCCAGGGGCTACATTCTGTCGCCGCTTCGCGGCTCATTGAGCTGTCCGGTCTCGATCGACCGAAGGCTGAGTTATTCAGATTTTCAGTGAGAGCTTTCATTCCATCTTATCAATTGATCTCGCCGGCAAGTCTGCGCGACGCTCTCGACACACTCGCGCGCGATGAAGGCGTGTGGCAGCCCTTCGCCGGCGGCACCGATCTGATGGTTCTGCTTGAAGCCGGCAAGCTGCCGCACAAGAACTACCTGAACATCTGGAACCTGTCCGAACTCCGTGGCCTTGAAGTAACCGACAGCCAGGTTACGCTCGGCGCGCTGACCACCTACACAGAGATCCAGGGCAACGAAACGTTGCGCACAGAGTTTCCCATGCTCTGCCAGGCTGCGAGTGAAACCGGTGGGCTGGCAATTCAGAATCGCGGCACCCTCGGCGGCAACATCGTCAACGCTTCACCAGCGGCTGATTCCCCGCCGGCATTGCTGGTTTACGACGCCGAGCTTGAGCTCGTCTCAGTCAAAGGGTCGCGCACAATTCCCTATCATTCTTTTCCCAAGGGCTATAAGCAGATGGACATTCGCCCGGATGAACTGCTACGCGCGATTCGCCTGCCCCGTGTGAGCAACCCGGAAGCGTTGACGCATTATTACCGCAAGGTCGGCACGCGCAAGGCCCAGGCGATTTCGAAAATTTGTTTTGCGGGCCTGGCCCGGATGGATGGGGATCAGATCTCTCACGTGCGAATTGCGCTGGGCAGTGTCGCGCCAATTCCGATCCGCTGTGTGCAAACCGAAAGCGCTCTGCGCAACCAACGAGTCACTGCTGAAACCATCAATGCCGCAAGGTCCGCTCTCACGGCCGAGATTGCTCCGATAGACGATCTGCGATCGACCAGAGATTACCGATTGAGGGTTGCCCTCAACCTGCTGGAAGATTTTGTGCAGCAGGTTGCGTCGGCAGATCGTTAGCTTCCCTGCGCCCATCCAATGTCGTAGGCGCAAGCTGCCAGCCCGCGCAACCTCGTGACCTGCACCCGGGCATGCGTTAGAATCGGCAGCTAGTTCCTGATGAAGCGCATCCCTTACTCAGCACAGTGTTCGCTCCTCGCCGCCCTCGCGGTAATTATCTTCGTTTCCTCGCTTCCGGTTTACGGGCAGAGTGCGCAGCCGTCGGCGTCAGAGCGGCAGTTCAACCTGCTGGTCCTGGGCGATTCGATTGCGTGGGGCCAGGGTTTGAGGGAGGAGCACAAAGCCTGGTATCTGGTGAAGAGTTGGCTGGAAACCAATAGCACACGGCCCGTGCGCGAAATGATCGAAGCCCACTCTGGAGCCGTAATCGGTGCGGTGGGAGATGCAGGTGCGAATCCGTTGCCGCCTTTGGATGGCGAAGTGAACCAAGGGCTGCCGAGTATCCACGATCAGATAGACAGCGCGCTTCGCTTTTACGCTGATCCGGCCAAAGTTGATTTGGTAATCGTTGACGGCTGTATCAACGACCTCGACGCTCGCCGGCTGCTCAACGCTGTGAATACTCCAAAGGAAATACATGAACTGGCGCGTCAAAAATGCGGACCGCCGGTCGAAGCTCTGCTGAGTAGGATTACCGGATCGTTTCCGAACGCCCATGTGATCGTTACCGGCTATTATCCGATTCTCACTGAGAAGACTTCGAGCGATCTTTTCATGAGGGCGCTGGCGAAACGATTCTATTCGGGCGCGGCGCGGATGAGCGACAAGGAGTTGCGGGCAAGACTGATCGAAATCTCCCGCGAGTGGTACGAGGGTTCGAATCAGATGCTGGCCGACGCCGCCGCGAAGGTCGACGCGCAGTTGGTAGCAAAGGGCTCGCGCCAAAGAGCATTGTTCGCCGAAGTGGGTTTTATGTCCGAGCATTCGTTCGCAGCTCCCCAGTCGCGTCTGTGGGGTTTCGATGCTTCGACACTCAGAAAACTTCTGGTGATCCTGACGCTGGGCAGAGTGACCTTGAAAACCAATGACGAGCAGCGCAACCAACGTGGCGCCAGTTGCAAGAAAACCTTTAGTGCGCCGGCCGGGGAGACTAAGGCGCAAAAGGAAGCCAGAGAAAACCGGATCATGCTTTGCCGGCTGGCGGCAATTGGGCACCCGAATCGCAAAGGCGCGCAGATGTATGCGGACGCGATCAACAGGCAACTGGCATTACTGATCAGCAGACCCGGATGGCTGCGGAGCGTGGGCGCGATCACCGTGCCGGGCAACACCATGCCATGACACACGACTAAAACTAACAGGAGAAGTCCTTATGACACCCGACAACGTTCAGTTTCGCACCGGCGTCATCCAACCCGTGGAATGCTTAAAGCAAGGTTGGGCCCTAATCAAAGATCAGTACTGGCTGTTTTTGGGAATTGTTGTTGTCGGTGTGCTCATTGGAGGCGCGGTTCCCCTCGTCCTAATCGGACCGATGATGGTGGGAATTTATATGTGCGTTTTCCGCAGGATGCGCGGCGAACCAGTCGAGTTCGGCAACCTGTTCAAGGGGTTCGACTACTTCGCAGAGAGCCTGATCGCGGCGCTGATTCAAATGATTCCAATGGTCGTGGTAATGGTGCCGGCTTACATCATCATGTTCGTTTTGATGATGACGTCAATGCCGCGCGGCAGCATGGATCCGGATGCATCGTCCAGGTTTATATTTACGTTTTTCGGTTTTGAGTTGGTATTCATAGTGGTCATGGTGACCGTCGGCATCGTCGTCAATATATTTTTCATGTTCGCTTTCCCTCTGATTGCCGATCGTGGTCTCTCCGGGCTTGAAGCAACCAAGCTCAGCATCAAAGCGGGTAAAGCAAACTTTACCGGGATCCTTGGATTGCTTCTATTGAATGTTGCGTTGGGGATTGTGGGCGTCCTGGCCTGCTATGTCGGCGTGTTCTTCTTAATGCCAGTTTCGCTCGCGTCATATGCCGTCGCATATCGTCGAGTCTTTCCTGAAGTCTCGCAAAACTTCGCCTCGCCGCCGCCGCCGCCGGCGAATTGGGCCGCTTAGCGCATGCCTCAATCCGATCTAGTCATTCGTGGACGCCGGGTCGTGTTACCAAACGCATTGGTCCCGGCGTCCATTCATTTCAGCGCTGGCCGCATCAGCGCCGTCACTCCCTTTGAAGAGATTCCTTCCGATTGCGATTTAGTCGAAGCGGGCGAAGACTCGGTCGTGATGCCGGGCCTGGTCGACAGTCACGTGCACGTAAACGAACCCGGCCGGACAGAGTGGGAAGGCTTTGCCACCGCCACGCGCGCGGCCGCCGCCGCCGGAGTGACCACGATCGTTGACATGCCGCTCAACTGCATCCCGGCCACGACTACGCTCGATGCTTTGAATGCGAAGGTGGCCGCCGCGCAAGGCCAGTTGTCGGTCGATACAGCCTTCTGGGGCGGCGTAGTGCCAGGCAACACGGGTGAGTTGGCGAGCCTCTGGGCTGCGGGCGTGGTTGGCTTCAAGTGCTTCCTGGTTCATTCCGGCGTGGACGAATTTCCCAACGTTTTGGAAAGCAATCTGCGTGAGGCAATGCCAGAGCTCGCCCGCCTGGGCGCGATTCTGATTGTGCACGCCGAAGTGCCCGGGCCGATCGAATCTGCCTGCTGCCTGACGTCAGATGAAGGCGGCGAGGTCGATCGATCTTATGAGAATTTTCTGCGCTCACGTCCACGCGCGGCTGAGAATGAAGCAGTCGAATTGATGATTCGTTTGGGCCGCGAGACCGGCTGTCGCATTCACATCGTCCACCATTCATCGTCGGATGCCTTGTCGATGTTGCGCGCGGCCAGGGAGTCCGGAGCACAAATCACGATCGAGACATGCCCGCACTATCTGCACTTTGCTGCTGAAGATATTCCGGATGGGGCGACCGAATTCAAGTGCTGTCCGCCGATCCGCGAACGCGAAAACCGGGAGCGGCTTTGGCAGGCGCTCGGCGACGGCACGATCGACATGGTGGTGTCGGATCACTCGCCGTGTCCGCCGGATATGAAGCTGCGCGAGCACGGCGATTTCATGAAGGCCTGGGGAGGAATTTCTTCCCTGCAGTTGCGCTTGCCGGTGATGTGGACTGAGGCAAGCGCGCGCGGCTTCACGATCGCTCAAATGGCAGAGTGGCTTTGCGGCGCGCCGGCGCGGCAGGTGGGCCTGGCTAAACGTAAGGGTTCGATCAGTGTCGGCAACGATGCCGATGTTGTGATCTGGAATCCGCAACGCGAGTTTCGCGTCGAGCCCGACATCATTCATCATCGTCACAAGTTGACACCTTATGCAGGTGAAGTTCTGCGGGGAGTAGTAGAAAAGACTTTTCTACGCGGCCAGATGGTTTATGATGTCGGCGCGTTTAGCGACCAGATAGGAGAGATTCTGCTTCGAACGAATGACTAGCCGCAAAAAGGCACAAAAAGCACAAAGGAATGCCAGACAACAATTATCAAAGCCCCCTGGTCGAAAAGATTCTCCGACCGGGAAACGTTCGAGATCAGGCCGAGATTAATAAGCTTTGTGACATGATTCGCGAAACGAGCTTTGGTATTCACAAGTACTTTCGAAGTGGTCATCTCGAGAAGATTTATGAAAATGCCCTGGCTCATCGGCTGACGAAGCTTGGAATTGAAGTCATCCAACAGCACCCACTAAGCGTGTTCGATGAAGACGGAGCTTTGTTAGGACATCTTTGTGCGGACCTGTTCGTGGCGGGTAAACTCGTCGTTGAGGTGAAGGCATGCCGCAGTTTGGTTGATGAGCACGTCGCGCAGTTATTAGGTTACCTCCGCGCTTCGCGAATCGAGCACGGACTTCTGATCAATTTTGGTGGTCCAAAACTCCAAATCAAGAAGTACATTCTCAGTAGGGACACACAATCATGACTTTCCCTCTTGTGCTTTCTGTGCCTTTTTGTGGCTGATGTTCTTATGGATTTCACTGAACTAATAGAGCTCGCATCCGAACGCCTCGGCGGCGCAGTGCTGTTCGCCAACGACGAGTTCTTTGCGCCTAAGGAAAATCTGCTGAAGCCCTCCGCGCCTGTTTTTGTCGAAGGCAAATACACTGATCTCGGAAAGTGGATGGATGGTTGGGAGTCGCGACGGCGGCGCACGCCGGGATTCGATTGGTGCCTCGTGCGGCTGGGCTTGCCCGGATTGATTCGCGGCGTGGTGGTCGACACCAGCCATTTCAAAGGCAACTATCCTGAGCAATGTTCGCTCGAGGCTTGCACGATGGACGGCTTCCCGACGACGGAAGAGCTAATGAACGAGTCAGTGCCGTGGACAGAGATTCTGCCGCAGGCGCGTCTTAACGGCGACTCGCTTAATCCGTTCGAGATTAACAGCGACCGGCGGTGGACACATCTGCGCTTCAAAATCTTTCCCGACGGAGGCGTGGCGCGGCTGCGGGTGTATGGTGAGGTCGCGCCTGATTGGGATCGTCTGAAACAGATCGGCGGCGAGGTCGATCTCGCGGCGGTAGAAAATGGCGGCATCGTGCTCTCGTGCAGCGACATGTTCTTTGGTCACCGGCACAATCTGATCATGCCGGGACGCGCGGCGAATATGAGCGACGGTTGGGAAACGAAACGTCGCCGGGGTCCCGGGCACGACTGGACGATCATAAAGTTAGGCGCGCCGGGTCATATTCGCCGTTTGGAAGTGGACACTTCCTACTTCAAAGGAAATTTTCCCGAAAGCTGTTCGCTGGAAAGCTGCAACGCTGCGGATGTGCCGCTCGAGACTTTGCAGGATCCGGAGTTCGTCTGGAAGCCGGTGCTGGCGCGCACGAAGTTGCAGGCCCACACGCGGCACCTCTTTGACGAGGTAATGAACACCGGCGCCGTTTCGCACGTGCGCTTCAACATTTTTCCGGATGGCGGCGTAAGCCGGTTGCGTGTCTTTGGAGAGATTTAGAAGATAACCACACCACGTGCCCAAAGACCGTAAATTAGTTTTGTGTCTTCGTGACTTTGTGGTTACTTGATGCTTTGAATAGCGCTCTTGAACAACTGAACGGGCTTCCGTCGGAGCAGGCGAAGGCAGAATTCTTGAAATGCTGCGGCTGTCGAAACTGGGCGAACGCCCTTTCGGACGCGCGGCCGTTTAGCGACGCCGACGCGCTCTTTCATAAGGCCAATAACGTTTGGTGGTCTTTGTCTGAGGAAGACTGGTTGGAAGCCTTTCGTGCTCATCCTAAGATCGGTGAGCAAAAAGCAGCCGCGGTTCAATCAGAGCAATCCCGCAGTTGGTCGGCTCAGGAACAGTCGGGCGTCGCAGGGGCAGACACAGAAGCGAAAGCCGCGCTCGCCGCCGGTAATCGCGAATATGAAGAACGCTTCGGCTTTATTTTTATTGTTTGCGCAACGGGGAAAACGTCGGCAGAGATGCTCGCGATTTTGAATCGACGATTGCGGAACGACCCCGGCACAGAGTTGCGCGCCGCTGCTGGAGAACAGCGAAAGATCATGCGACTAAGACTGGAGAAACTGATTAACCAGTGAGTGCAATCACCACCCATGTGCTCGACATATCCCGAGGGCGGCCGGCCGCAGGGATCCCGGTCACTCTGGAAGTTGAAGCAGCCGGCGGCTGGGAGCTGGTCGGCAAAGGAACCACTGACAAGGATGGCCGGGTCTCTGATCTGGTGCCAGAAGAAATGATGCTGGAGGCCGGCGTTTACCGGCTGATGTTTGATACGGCCAGGTATTTTAGCGCTCGTGAGGTCGAAGGCTTCTATCCTCAGGTGAACATCATTTTCAAGCTGAGCGATCCGGCACAGCATTATCATGTGCCCTTGTTGCTCAGCCCGTTTGGCTATTCAACTTACCGGGGAAGCTGATTTGGAGTGCGGCGACTAGTCGCCGCTTTCCAAAGCGCTGACTAGTCAGCGCACTCCAAAAAAACCACTCCAAAATGAACATCAATCCAACAGTTCACGAATGGCTCAGCCTAATCGCGAGATGGGTCCATGTATTTGCCGGGATCATGTGGGTCGGCACAACCTATTACTTCACCTGGCTGGATGCGCGGCTGACTGAAGAAGAAAAAGCTGTGCGCGCGACTGGCGGCGCCGCTCAACTCTGGATGGTTCATAGCGGCGGCTTTTATATGGTCGAGAAGCGCAAAAAGCCGGATGAGCTTTCACGAAAGCTCCATTGGTTCCGCTGGGAGGCCGGCACTACCTGGTTGAGCGGCATGGCGCTGCTGATCATCGTTTACTACCTCGGCGGCGGGGCCCTGGTCGATCGCGATGTGTCAGACATCAGCATAGGCGCGGCGGTTGGTGTGGGAGTCGGAGCAATCGTCTTTGGCTGGCTGATTTATGACCTGCTCATGATTTCGCCGTTGGGACGAAATGAAAAGTTATTTGCCGTGGTGGCTTACGTGCTGGTGGTGGGCGCCGCTTACGGATTATCGCGTGTCCTCAGCGGTCGCGCCGTTTACATTCATGTGGGTGCAATCTTCGGCACGATCATGGCGGCCAATGTGTGGATGCGCATTCTACCGGCACAACGAAAGATGATCGAAGCGATTAAGGCCGGGCAAAAGCCTGACGAAAGACTCGCGGCCCAGGCCAAGCTGCGTTCGAAGCAGAACACTTTCATAGCCGTGCCGCTGGTTTTCCTTATGATCAGCAATCATTACGGCGGAAATACCACCGGCGGTTACGATTGGATTCACATGGTCGTGCTGATCCCGTTGGGTTGGATCGCCGCGAAGTTTATTCGACGAGCCTGACGATGACTTACGAGGCTTCAGCTATATTTCAAGAGAACTTCGAATTTAAGTTGGTTTCTCTTCCGCGGCTTCCCGCCTGATGTGCGGTAAGGCTAAGCCTTACCGTGGATTTGATTTTGTTTCAGGAGGCTGCGCCTCCGCCTTCTGTCGCTTTAAGCGGGCTCGCTTGGAGGCGCAGCCTCCACCTACTGCTGGCTCCGGGCCGGAAAGGCAAAGCCTTTCCGCACATCAGGCGGCAAGCCGCGGTCGATTACCGTTATTAAGCGTAACTCGGACGGAACTGCGGAGATCTCACTTACTACTTCCTGCCCTTCTTCCCCTTGCCCATTACCAAAATCGTCTCGAACTCCTCTTTAGTAAGCGGCATCACCGACAGTTGCGACTGGCGAATTAGCGGCAGGTTGGCCAACTTCGCATGATAGCGAATCGAAGCCAGCGGCACCGGTTCATTCAGGGGCTTCACTGGTTTGAGATCTACGGCGACCCATTGCGGATCGTCAGCCGTCGGATCGGGGTAAGCGGCTTTGGCTACTTCCGCGATTCCCACGACACACTTGCCGGTGCCGGAATGATAAAACAGCACGCGCTCGCCGACTTTCATTTGGCGCAGATTGTTCCGGGCCTGAAAGTTTCTCACTCCCGTCCAGTCTGTGCGGCCGTCGCGCACAAAATCGTCCCATGAATAGGTCTCCGGCTCCTGCTTAACCAACCACAGGCCGGACGGTTTCGTACCGCTCGCTTTCGAGCTACTTTTCTTTGCCGCTGTTTTCTTCTTGATCATCAGTCGTTGCAGGTCCTTAATTGAAATCGTTAGAATCCAATGCGTTCGTTCATTCCAAAATGCAGGACAAAACTTATGGCAAAACTAAAAGAAGGTGACAAGGCCCCGGATTTCAAAGCATCCGACGGCGAAGGCCGGATCGTGCGCCTGAAAGATCTTCGCGGCAAAAAGGTCGTGCTGTACTTTTACCCCAAGGACGACACACCCGGCTGTACCAAAGAAGCCTGTTCCTTCCGCGATTCATTCGCAAAATTCAGAAAGCGGGGCATCGAAGTGCTGGGTGTTTCATTCGATAGCGAAGCCAAACACCAAAAATTTGCCCAAAAGTACGATTTGCCCTTTCGCTTGCTGGCGGACACTGACCGAACAATTGCCGAAGCCTTTGGCACCTACGGCGAGAAAAAATTTATGGGGCGGACCTACATGGGAATTCACCGGGTGACTTTCCTGATCGACGAGAAGGGAAAAATCAAGAAGATCTTTGAAAAGGTTAAGCCGGAAGACCACGCGGAAGAGGTTCTGGCCGCTTTTGACGAATGACTAGCTCGGCGGTCCGGTCGTCTTCAAGCACTCTTTTCTTTTCCCTTGGCGACCGCATCGGTTTTCCCTAAGCGCTTCGTGCCTTTGGCCGATGGCTTACGGTCCGGCATCAGCACGGCCGCCGAACTAAGTGAAGGATCAAAGCCGCGTTTCCGTCTAGCTTCCACCGCTTGGCGGGCCTTGGTCAGCTCTTCCGAAGCTTCATTAACAAAGTACCTTCGCGTGTGGTTAATGACCTGAGTGCGAATCTCGCGTGTCCAAAGGAGAAGATTGGCCAGGGCATCGCAAACCTCGTCTTTCGGAAGCCTGGTGACCTGGGCAATCTCTGTTTGAGTTTCAGCGCCGCAGCGAATGGCTTCGCGCACGCGGTCTGCGGGCGAGAGTTTCCTGAGCATGCGCGCAATGCGCCGCGGCGAGAAGCCCGACTTGGCATCGATAGCGACTCGGGACCTCTCCGGCGTCACAGTCGCGCCATGCTTAATGCGTGCGTTCTTATATTCGCGCAGGGCTTGGCGGCTCTGGGCAATCTTCTGCCGAATACAGCGCTTACAGTAGAGGTTGAAACCGTCTTTGCGTGCTCGGCACACGCCGAACTCTGACAGCGGCAGCGACTCTTCGCACCGGGGGCATCTTTTCACGTCAACTACGCTTACTTCCGCTGGTCTAGTCACTCTTTGCGCTCCACTAAAATGATTTGCTAGCGAGTTCGGGACAAAAGCACCGCCCTGCAGGACAGACAAGCCGCCTTGCACCCTGGTCCGCTCGAACCCTCTGTGACTAATGTTGGCGATGTACTCCGGATGTGAGCCGGAAAAAATCCGCCGTCGATGGTCACGCTGATTTAGTCATTGCGTGACGACGCCCCCACATCAACGCATGTGAAATTCAATGCGTATCGAGGTTGGTCGCAGGGATGGCTGACGGTGATCTTTGCGAGGGATAAATAATTGCTTCTGATTCAACTTAATGGACTCGCCAACTCGATCGCCAGTGCGCTCACCTCTAAACTAGTAAGGGACTGGCATTATATTTAGGAAGATTTTTTTTGCAACCTCTTTCTCACATTGACATGGTCCAACTCGCGCACGCGATGATTTCCGCTCTAAAATATTTTCTGGAAATGAATTCTCTTTCGCAACGTCTTTAAGGAAGCAAGATACAACGTCTGATAGTTGAGGCCACGGAATTTCGAATGATGACTTAGGCGAAATAACCAGTGCGACGAGTTGCGAAATGATCCAATAAAAACGCGCATTCATGATCGAGCCAGAAAGCGTTCGCCGTATGTTTCGCGCTAAACCTTCGATGAACGCGATCATGGTCCAACTATTAGTTGATTTGTCCCGCGCCGAATCGCATGGCACAAAATCGTGATCGCAAATTGAAGGAAAAATTTTGCCGTGCCATCATAAAGTCTCAATCGGACGAGAACGTTCTGGCAACGAACGCCTATGTCCGGCGTTGCTAACGACAACTATGTTGAATCCTAGGGTGCAACAGGTTCACATCGAACGGTTGCAGTTAAAGCCGCTAAAACGAGTGGACACTAAACAAGCCTTAGGAATTTGTGAATGTCGCGGCAGCTCACTGCGAATGTTTAGCTGGTCGTCGAATCTGTGGATGCCGCTTAGTTGTGCAAAACGCGGAAAGCGCTTTCTTCAGAGGGACTTGGCCGGGACTCAAAGAGGGCTATCCACAGCTTTTCAACAGCTTCTGTGGAAACATGGATGACGAAAATTTTTATTGATCGGAGTGCTTATAAGCGTTCACTTTCGCTCGATCCCTGAGCCGGAAAACGAACTTAAGTCCTGACCAGACTTCATTCACCGCACAGATTTTGACGTCGACCAGGCCGGCCGCAAGACCAATGTCGCGGACAACGTTCTCGGAAAGATCCGTGGACACACCGGAACTCTTTTTCGGCCACGATACCCACAGCATGCCGGAAGGATTGAGACGCCGCGCGTATTCGGAAAACTTTGTAGTAAGATCTTTTTCACTCTTAACAAACAACTGAACAAAGTCGAGTGGTTTGCCTGATCGTGAGTTAATAATCACATCTGCCGGCAGATCAAGTTCGCTCGCATAACCCACAGGGGAACCTACAAAGGCGACATTGAACCCGGGCTTGATACCCAACTTCTTGACGAGCGGTGTTCCGGAATAACCAGCCATGCGAGATTTTATTCACTTGCGACGAACATAGCGGCTGCGCCGTCGTGCGCGAGGTTTGCAAACCCTTATCAATGCTGTTTGCTCTTCACGTTACGTCACTCGCTGATCGATACTTCGCCACCGAACTGTATTCCGCGCTTTTCGCGTCCCAACGCAATCACGATCGCAGCGCCCACCAACACAGTGACCGTAGTCAGAGCCATCGTCGTTGGATAACTCGTCTTCGCGGCGAAGATTGCTTGTATGAACCCCACAAAGCCCGCCAACAGCACGCCGCACTGGTACGCAAATCCCGGCAAGAACCCGCGCACAGAATCCGGCGAAAGCTCAGAGAGATGAGCTGGAATGATTCCCCATGCTCCCTGCACCATAAACTGCATCAGGAAACCACCAGTCAATAAGAGCGACAGCGAAGGCGACAACGCCCAGAGTGGAATGACGAGCACCGCGCACAAAAGCGCCACGATCATTGAACGCCGGCGGCCGAATCGATCCGAAAGCAGCCCGAACAGGATTCCTCCGGCAATGGCTCCCACCATCGTAAACGCGGTGACTGCCGCGACCTTCTGCGGAGCGAAGTGCCACGCACGCTTCAAAAGTGTCGGATACATGTCCTGGGTTCCGTGCGACACGAAGTTCATCATCATCATCATGAGCACGAGGTAGATGAAAAGCTTCCAGTGAGAGGCAATTGAGCGACCTAGTTGGCTCCAGTTTTCGTGTCGAGTCTTCTCCCAGACCTTCGATTCCTTCACGCGAAAGCGAACGAAGATGGCCAGCAACGCGGGCAATCCGCCGATAAAGAACATTGGTCGCCAGCCCCAACGCGGAAACACAAAGAAATAACAGACGGCCGCCAGTAAATAGCCCGCGGCGTACCCTTCCTGGAGCAATCCCGACAGCACACCCCTCGACTTTGGCGGCACTTTCTCCATTGCCAGCGAGGCGCCCACGCCCCATTCGCCGCCCATACCGATGCCGAACAGTGCGCGCAGCACCAAAAAGGTCGTGTAGTTGGGAGCCAACCCGGACAGGACTTCAATCACCGAAAAGAAGACCAGATCGAGCATGAGAGGCAGACGGCGACCATAGCGGTCCGCGAGCAGCCCGAAGATGAACGCCCCCACGGGACGAAAGCCGAGCGTCAGCGCGATTGAAAAAGCAATTTCGGGATCAGTCTTGTGAAACTCAGCCCCGATGGCGGTTAGGGATAGTCCGACCAGAAAGAAATCGAAGGCGTCCAGTGTCCATCCAAGAAATCCGGCCAGGAGCGCAGCGCGATGCCCCTCGGGTACGTCCTCTGCCTGCTTCATTTTTGCAAAGCCCTCGGCGGTCTGACTTGACGAGCAAGAAAACGCGGCGATACTAATATTTTGCAGCCGTTGCGTTCAAGGGGTTTATTAAGAGTGCCCTGGATGAATCGACGGGCTCGATCTCAACAAACCGTACAGAAGTTTCGCGCGTAGATTGAAGGTAAGGAAGTTAGGGACGACGAACCGGAATGTTAATTAAGAAGCCCGCCGACATTAAATCGAGCGAAATCACCGACCAGAAGGTTTACCTAAACCGGCGCCTGTTCGTGCGCGGCGCGATTCTCGCCGGCTCGGTGACGGTGACCGGCTTGTTGTATCGCAAACTGAATCCACCCGCCGCGGTTGTAGAGGAGCGCCCCAGGATAGCAGGCCTGGTGACGCCGCCCTCCAACGAGGCCATGCGGCAAGGTTTCAAAGTAAACGAGCCGCTGACCAGCTTTGAAGACATCACGAACTACAACAATTTTTATGAGTTCTCGACGGAAAAGCGCGCTGTCGCCGACGCGGCCCGTGGCTTTGTCACACGTCCGTGGACTGTCGAGGTCACAGGCTTGGTGAATAAGCCTAGGACCTACGACCTGGATGATTTATTGAAGCTGGCGCCGCAGGAAGAGCGAATCTATCGTCATCGTTGTGTCGAAGGCTGGTCGATGGTGATCCCTTGGGCCGGATTCCCACTTGCCGGGTTGTTGAAACAGGTCGAACCCCTATCGTCCGCGCGCTTTGTGGCATTCCAGACGCTGCTTGATCCAAAGCGTCTGCCGAATCAAAACACGAGTGTGCTTGATTGGCCTTACGTTGAAGGCTTGCGTCTCGACGAGGCGATGAACCCTTTGGCAATTCTGGCGACCGGGCTTTATGGCGGCACCATGCCGCCGCAAGACGGGGCGCCAATTCGTCTGGTCGTGCCGTGGAAATACGGTTTCAAGAGCATTAAATCGATCGTAAAGATTACCCTTGTTGCCGATCAGCCCCCCGCGACCTGGAACATTGCCGCGCCCAACGAGTATGGCTTTTATTCAAACGTGAATCCCGGCGTCAATCATCCGCGCTGGAGTCAAAAGACCGAACACCGGATTGGTGAATTCACTTCACGCGACACGCTTTTGTTCAATGGTTATGCCGATCAGGTTGGGTATCTTTACCAGGGCATGGATCTAAGAGCGAACTTCTAACCGTGGCACAGACTCAAGTCTGTGGCCGCAAGTGTCAGAACACAGACTGAAGTCTGTGCCACTAAGATGAAAGACACACGCTTTGCCAAACTCGTTCTGCTGGTCAACGGCCTGGTGCCGCTGACACTTCTGTTGTGGGACGTCGATCGTAAGCAGGTGGGCGCAAATCCTCTGGAGTTCGTGACGCGCACGACCGGAATCCTGACTTTGGTTTTTCTGCTCATCTCACTGGCAGTGACCCCGCTACGACGGACTACCGGGCTCAATTGGTTGACGAGGTTTCGCCGGATGCTGGGGCTCTTCGCTTTCTTCTATGGCTCGCTTCACCTGATGACCTATGTTGCTTTCGATCGCTTCTTTCATCTGACAACAGTTCCGGGTGATGTGGTAAAGCGTCCATTCATTGCGATCGGCATGACGGCCTTCTTCCTGATGGTGCCGCTGGCCATCACCTCAACCGACAAAATGGTGAAGCGTCTGGGTGGCAAACGCTGGACGCGGCTGCATCGCATAGTTTATTTGTCTGGCATCCTGGGCGTGCTGCATTACTACATGCTGGTTAAGTCTGACGTGCGCCTGCCCCTGACGTTCGCGTTTTTGCTGGCGGTCCTGTTGGGCTTCAGGATTTTTGCGAAGTACTACGCGCCACCACCTCGCGTTTCAACAAGCGTTGTGCCTCCGCGTTGATGCGCCCGAAGTATTGCCTTTAAACCGCATCGTTGTTAACTTTCTCTCGTGCTTGATCCTACCAAACGGTTTTCAAACCGCGTAGAAAACTATCTCAAGTATCGCCCTACCTATCCGCCTGAAATTATTCCTCTGCTTGAATCCGAGTGTGGCTTGAACGAAGACTCCGTCATTGCCGACGTGGGTTCAGGCACGGGTTTGTTGACTGAGCTTTTTCTAAAGCACGGCAACCGGGTTTTTGGAGTCGAGCCAAACCTGGAAATGCGTTTAGCCGGCGAAAGCTTTTTGGCGAAGTATCCCGAGTTCACCAGCATAGATGCCACTGCCGAGGCAACGACGCTTCCTGAACATTCGATTGATCTGGTCACAGCGGGTCAGGCCTTTCACTGGTTCGATCGCGAGCAAGCACGCCAGGAGTTTGTCCGGATCCTGAAACCGGAGGGCTGGGTCATGATCGTTTGGAATGGGTATCGGGTCGAAACCAGTCCGTTAATGGCCGCCTATCAGGACTTAGTTGTGCGCTATGGCACCGATTATTCAGAGGTTAGACGCGAAGTTGAGGGGTGCAATGTCGAATCATTTTACGCGCCGGGTGGTTGTAGGTGCGCGCACTTCGAATTTCAACAGAGTTTTGATTATGAGGGTCTGAAGGGACGTCTCTTGTCAGCTTCATATGCTCCCGAACCGGATCATGTCGACTATGAAGCGATGCTCAACGACGTGCGGAAAATGTTCGATGCTCATCAGCAGGACGGCAAAGTAACCTTCGCCTACGAAACCGAACTCTATTACGGCCAGCTTTCGGCCAGATAGGCGCGTTCAGAGTTCAAGCTTTAGCTTGCTCCCGAAACAATCTGAAGATTGAACTCTAAACCAAGAGAGAAGTTTACTGTGTGGCGAGGGTGGCGATGCGCGCCATGGCGTGGGAAAGATCTAAACGCGTGAACGAGCCTTGCGGATTAAAGCTGGCGCCGGTCGTCTTTATCAATCCATTCTGAACTGCAACCGCGACATAACCCCTCAACGAAGCCGGAATTGAAGCTGCGTCCGTGTAGGTGAGGGTGTACGCGCCCGATTCTGCCTGCTGGCGCAACCCTGCGGCGCGAACCAGGGCGATGGCGGCAGTCAAGCGATCGACGGCGCTGTCGGGCAGGAAAGGCCCGCCCGGACTGGTCGTCGCGAACAGGGCACCGTTGGGTGATGCCTGAGCGCTCTCGACAAAAAGCATGGTGGCCCTGTCGCGGACGTCGGTGTAGTTCGACTGTCCCGGCAGATATTGCGGCACGCGCGCGCCGAGCACGAGAGCCGCAGCCAGATCCGCTCGCGAAATTCCGAAGCCGGGACGGAAACGCTGGCCGATCGGCCCCATCACCAGGCTGCGGAAGTTTTGATAGATCTCAGAGACTGAAGCGGTGTCGAGCCCTCCGATGTCCGTCAACGGCGTGTACTGCGCCGTCGTTGTTTGCACGGTTCCAGTGTAAGCCTGCTGGCCGTTGGCACTGGTTGTTTCGAGCGTGAGGCCGGTGGAACCTGACGACGCGCTCAACGGCCCGACTGCCTGTTCCACACGCGCTTTCCACGTGCCGGTGCTCGGGCGATCGATCAAAGTCCGCTGGCGCCGTCCGGTCAATCCCGGTGAATTCAAAGCACTCGCAGGTGTCTGCCTGGCGCCTTGGGTATCAAGCATCGTCAGCGCAAGGCTGTTCGTCGTTAATAAGCCACCCCAGGCAATCTGCACTGAAGCACGCAGCACATCGGGAGCGAAGTTAATCGCTGAATCGCTGGCAGAACCCGGCGTCACTGTGCCGTTGAATACTTGCGGCGCGCTATTAACGAATTGAATCTGTCCCTGGTATGCGACGCCGCGCCACTGTCCGAAATGCCTCTGCGGGAAAGCCGCTTCCAGGACCGCGGCCTGGGCATTCAACATACCGGCGCCGACTTCGTGCGCATAATAGGGCGGTAAAGGCGTCGCCGTTCTTTGCAGAATGTCGCGAATCTGGGCGGGAGTCAGTCGCGGATTTGCTTCGAGCATCAGGGCGATCACACCGGCGACCTGTGGCGCTGAGAAACTGGTGCCACTCCCCGTCGTGTAATACGGAACTTCGGTCGTACTTAGCTGGGCGTCGTTAGCTGCCAGGCCATCCACAGTTGTGACAGCCGCCAGAGTTGAGGCGCGCAGGCTGACAGTGTTCACACCCGGCGCTACCAGAGTTGGACGGAACAGCGGGCTGCCAAAATCACCGCGCGACGAAAAGCCTGCCAGGTGTCCCTGATTGTCGGTCGCTCCCGTGCCAATTACCCAGGGCGCTATTGAGTAAGGATTCAACGAATCCGTCCCCGGCCCGGTGTTTCCTGCCGAGAAAACCACGTTCACGCCATTGTCGGTGAGCATCTTGGTGGCGATGTTCACCGGATCGTTTACATCGAAAACTGTATTGGCTGAGAAGCTGCAATTAACCACGCGTACGTTAAAAGCCGCGCCATTAGTCAAAAGGTAATCAAGACCGGAAAGCACGAAGACGAGGCTCGCATCGCCTGCGCTCAAGCCCAGAATATTTGCGTTCGGCGCGACTCCGGCGTACTTACCTGCCGATTGCTGGCCATTGCCGGCGATCACGCCCGCGACAAACGTGCCGTGGCCATAGGCCTGGTCGGTGTTCGGAAGACTGGGCGCGGCCAACGGGTAATTGAATCCGACACCGAGACTCTGGGTGTCGGCAAGCTTTAGATTTTGAACCACGCGGCCTGACAGATCGCCGTGCGTTCCGTCTACTCCGGTATCTAATACCGCCACGGTGACGCCGCGACCGCTGACGGGCAAGCCTCGGTTCGCGCCGGTCAGGTCGTTATTGCGGCGCACGCGTTCAACGCCGGTCAGATTTCGCGCCGCGGGTTCCAGGTTCCACTGGAACGTGCGATTGCTGTAGAGCGAACGAACGGCAGGCAGGTGCGAGATGGCCGCGATCCGGCGTTTAGTCGTAGTCACGGCGATTATCGGCAACGCGCGATAACGCGTGCCGCCCGAAACGCCAAACGATTGCAGATCTGCGATGTCGGCGTCAGTGGGCAGATGGTGATAGATGATGACGGCGTCGACATTGCTGTCGTCGGTCAGCCGGTTAAGCGAAACCGCGAGCTCCGGATCGACGCTTTGCAAACCAGTCTGAGTCTCCGCCTTACCGAGAGCCGAGATAATTGCGTTGACGCCAGTCTGCACAAAATTGTCCGCGCCGCTAATCGTAATTCCGTCCGCGCCGCTGGCTGTGATGCCGTTGACGCCGGTGATCGTCACGGCGTTCGGCGTGATCGAGATTGCGATTCCATCTGCGCCAGAGGCAGTGATGCCGTCGGCCCGGTTGATTGTCAGGGTGTTGTCGGCGCCACTGGCGGTGATGCCGTCTGCGTGATTGAGCGAGCGCGTATCAGCTCCGCTGGCGGTAATGCCGTTGACGCCGGTCGCGATTACATTATCAGCGCCGCTAGCGGTAATGCCCGTCGGGTTTCTGATAATTACTGAGTCGACATGGTAGGTGCTGCCGTCGGCGCCACTGATCGTAATGCCGTCGGCGCCGCTGGCCGTGATGCCATCCGCGCGCGTTATCGTGGTTGAGTCAGCCCCTGACGCGGTAATACCGTCGGCGCCGCTGGCGGTGATGCCATCCGCGCCTGATGCGGTGATTCCATCGGCGCCGCTGGCGGTAATGCCGTTCGGTGCAAAGGCGAGAATGCTATCGGCCCCTGACGCCGTGATGCCGTTCGTGCCGTAGTAGTCAACGCTGTCAGCTCCGCTGGCGGTGATGCCGTTCGATCCGACGATCGTCAAGCCGGCCATCGCCGGAACAGAACTCAAGAAAGCTACCAGCGCGAGCGCGATCAGTCGCTGAAAATATATGTAGAGTCCGCGAATCATCAAGCACAAGCCAGCGCCACGGTCGGGTCAAAGACAGCGGCTTGTTCGAATCGTACGAGGTGGTAATTATCAAACAAACTGAGACGACGGGCGGATTCTAAGCCACGAGGTCCGAGTTCTTTGTTGCGTTCGCCTTGCATTTATCTTCTTGGTAACCGGGGACGTTTGCCCGCGATTACCATCACCGGCATATAACTGCATTTCGCCAGAGTCCCTAATTGCCTACCAGGTCGTGGTAAGTCTTCTGAGTTTGCATGGCTGGCTCGACACCTAATTCCTTTTGCAAGAGCCCCCGCAGAGTTGTGTATTGCTCCTTAACAGCCACGCGGTTGCCTAGGGCCGCCTGCGATCGCATCACCAGGCAATGTATGTCCTCACGAAACGGATCTTCGTGCAGGATCTTTTGCGCCAGGTCCATCGAACGCGGCCAGTCGCCCTTCTTTTCCGCTACTCCCGCCAGCGCTTCGAGCAGACGCAGGTACTGCTCGCGATAATAAGAACGCTGTTCATCGACCCAGTCTTCGTAACTGCCCTGCAGGAATTCCCCTCGATAAAGGGCGACTGCCTTTTCATAACAACGAATGCATTGCTCAAGATCGCGTTCGCGCCGGGCTGTCTCGCCGTCGGCGATCAGCCGATCGAATTCCTCCGTATCGATGCGGTAAGAGAATTCGGGGTTAAGCTGGTAGTCGCCATCGCGATAGACAAGAAAATTTTGCTTGAGCGGCTGATTGCTGTTGAGCGCCTTGCGAATGTGCGACATCGTTGGGTGAAAATTCTTTTCTACCGCTTTCAGATCGGTATCGCGCCAGAAAGTATCGATGATTGTGTCTTTTGGCGTGCGGTGATGGCTGCGAGAAGCGATAAAGCAGAGAATGTCGCGCGCCCGGCGCGTCGTCCACGCGTCGGCGGCGAACGGCCGCGCGACGTCCCGAACAATTTCGACTGGCCCGAGCATATTAATGGTGAGATCAACCAGCGGCTTGGTCAGCACCGCGACTGGCGTCTTTACCGGTTCGATGGCTGCCGGCGCAGCCGCCGCAACATTCACAACCTGGGTCATCAAGTCGGCGGGCAACAGTTCCCGGGTATCTTCGGAGGCAAACAAAGCCGGATGCGAAGTGATCTCTTGTCGCAGCCAATATTCGTAGTCATAGCGTGCGGCGAGATCGAGCACACGACGGAGATGTTCGAGCATTTGCGGTTCGCGGGCCGATTCACAATCGCAGATCGCCAGCGCCATGCCGGCCTGCGCTTCATAGTAATAAAGTCCCTGCTCATGAAAATATTCGTGTGCCGGATCTAAATCATTGAGCGCCGCGGCGGATTCAGACTGCGCCAGGAGAATTCGTCCGCGCGCCAGCCGCGCCGTGAAGTGACCAATGTCCTTCTTGTCGGCGGGCCGACGTTCTACCAGTCGATCGATTTGCCCGCGGGCCCGCGCTGCATCACCCGCCTTCAAACTGAGGAACGCCTGTTCTTCGAGCAGTTCGACGCGACTAAGATCGATGCCCGCTTCATCGTAGGACCGGGCGGCGCGTTCATAGAACTCAGCCGCGCGGGCCAAATCCCCACGCTCGCGATAGAGATTGCCGTACGCTTCAAACGTCTCGCCGAGTTGTCCTACCAGATTAAAGAGCTGGCAACGCTCGAGCGCGCGATCGAGATGCTGCTCGCAATCATCCATCTCTCCGCGATAAAGGTGGCAACGGGCAATGTTCAGATGGGCCCAGGCTTCCTGCGGAATCGGCGGCCCGGCGGATTCGGTGCGCAGCATGCGGCGCAGCCAACGGAGAGCTTCGCCAAAATCTCCGCGCATCATCGCCGGCAAACCCAGGTTGTGGGTGATTAGCCGGACGTGATGTTCGTCGTTCTGTTCTTCAGCCGACTGCAAAGCGACGCGAAACTCTCGCTCGGCCGCGGTCCAATCGCCCATTGAAACCAGGCACAACCCGCGCGTGTTGCCACACTTTGTGTGCACCACAGAGGTTGCTTCGGTCAATTCCACGGCGCGGTCGAGATATTCGAACGCCGCGTCACAGTCGCCGCGCCGGCGCGCAATCGTGGCCAGCGAGTGCAGGGCTTCAGCCTCGCCTTCGCGGTCGGCGCGATCACGAAGTGAAGCGATCGCCCGGCGAAACAGATTTTGTGCGGACTCGAATTCACCGCGCAGGCGAGCGACCTCCGCACGGTAAGACAGTGCGCGCGGATGCGTCTCAAGTGCTGCCGAAGGCAACGCTTCACTCAACGCAGCCAGCGAACCCAGCTTGCCCGAGGCGATCCAGGTGCTGCCGTGTTCGGCAATGATTTCCGCGGCGCGCTCAAAGTCTTCGGCTTCGAGCAGGTGCCGCACGGCCGGTTCCCAGGCGGCTCGCTCGAGAAAATATTGAGCGTAGCGTGCATGCTCGGCGGCAACACCCGCCATACCTGTCTCGGCACGCAGTCGGCGGCGCAGAAAACTTTGAAAGAGCGGATGCAGACGATATTCTTCGCCCCGGCCATCGCCGGCCACGGTCATAAACACATTAGCTCGCACGAGGGCAGGCAGAACGGCAGAGGAAATAATCTGCGGGTACAGCCGCGCGCAGGTCTCGACTTCGATCCGGTCGAGCAGCGCGATGCGCATCAGGTATTGCTGGATTTCCTGGGGCTCAGCGGCGAAAACTTCCTCGGCGAAATACTCAAAAATGTCGCGCTCTGATTGATGCAGCACCGCTAAAGGGTCCGGCGCTTTGTCCGTCGCGCCCGAACTCGCCTGTCGTTGCGCTACCTGACGAACCAATTGCAGGGCGGTGATCCATCCGTGCGTACGCTCGCCGTATTCGCGCAACTGCTCGGCAGTTAACGCCAGCCCGAACACCTTGCGAAACAGTTCCTGCGTCTCTTCGTCGGTAAAAAGCAGGTCGGCGCGATCGATGATCGAAAGCGAATCCTGCGAGCGCAGGCGCGCCAGGGTCAACGGCGGAATGTCACGCGAAATAATAATGACGTGAATCACATCGGGGAGATAAGCGATCAGACGATCGAGCACCGCGTGCACCGGCGTGTTGGCGCCCAGGTGATGATAATCGTCGAGGACCAGAATCATCTGTTGCTCGACGCCCTCCAGAATCTCATTCAAGAGTACGTCGGCGGCGCGCTCGGGCTGCTGCGCCAGCTCCTGGGCCTGTTGGAGAAACGCGAATGTCGTCTCGCCAAAGTCTTTGACTCGCTGCCGAATTCCGTAAGCCAGATAGCCGAGGAAGACTGCCGGATCGGCGTCGGTGTGATCGAGTTGATACCAAACGTAGGGCCGGTCCTGCTTGCGCAGAAAATCGGCAATCAGGGTTGTCTTCCCGGAGCCGGCGTTGGCCGTGACCAGGGTCACCGGCAAAGCAAGATTTGCCTGTAAACGTTCAATCAGGCGCGGTCGCGCCAAAATTTCCGGCGCGGGCCGCGGCGGCAGAAGCTTGGTCCGCAAAAAGAACGCGCCGGAGAATTCCGGTGCGTTTAGCGGGGCTGAGTTCATGGCTCCCGTTCGCCGTTCCTGACTGGTCATTCGTATACCCAGCGGAGATCCCTGACTGCTGCGGAGATTAACACAGCCGAAAGCGCCAGTTCTATTGATAACCAAACAGTTTGAGAGTATTGCGCGCCGGTCAGCGTCCGCAGCGGGAAGAGGGGATCGAATCAGCTCAGGCATGGCCTGCTGGATCTGAAGACTAAGTTTGGAAATCAGGAGCCTGGCCGGTTAGCGACGTGAACGACGTTCGCTTGAGCGACAACAGGCTATCGGCGATGGCCCGCCCCGCGCGCCCCGGCGTGGCGGCAAACTCTGCGATGGTGGCCGCTCGTCCATTGGTCCGGTGCCACGCAATGCTCGCCGCTTCGTCACCTAGGCCATAGGTTTCAAACAGCGCCAAAGCTTCGTCCTGACTAAATGCCAGTTCGGTTTCTTCGACGACACAGAGCATCTGTTTCGAACGGAGCCGCCACAAAGGCGCCGGCGGCAAACAACGACAGGTAATCAGCAGGTGCACATCCGCCGGCAACAGCGGCAGCAAACGGCGAAAGAAAGGAACGACCCAATCGGCGTCGTAAACCAGGTGCAGGTCCTCCATAACGATGAGCAAGGGTTCGGACTTACCCTCGGTCAACTGAAAGACGAACGCCTCGGCCAGCAATTCTGCCCGGTCGCTCTCGACAGTTTCCGTTAGCTGTAACAACCTTTCGGTGTTCATCGACGGTCGCTGTAAGCGCACAGTGGTCGAGAGATATTCGCAGAACAAACGCAAGTCGCTGTCGGCCGCGTCCACCTTGTACCAGGACACCGGCCGGCCTGCATGCCGCGCGAAATCCGCGGCGAGCGTAGTCTTGCCGGTGCCAGCTCGCCCGTTAATGATCGTTGCGTTGCAGCGCACCACGTTTTCTGCGAGCAGCTTGAGCAAACGCAGACGTGATACTCGCGGAAAGGCATCGGGCGCCACGATCTTCTCGTGGATGAGGTGTTCTTCGTCTTTTTTCATAATCAGTGCGCGCATCGCGGCATCTGTCCCTGTGGTTTTGGTCGTGCTCCGGGACCATGAGTCCGGCACGCTGTCTCTACGTGGTGAATTATCCGCGACCCCCCTTGAGGAATTCTTGAGTTTTGATTGCAATGGGTGAGAACGTTAAGAAATTAATCGATCTTTGGAGCGTGAGAGTCCGTTCATCGAAGGGAGAGAGGTTTTAGTCGACAGGTGTTTGGAGTACCGACTTTAGTCTGGTTCTTTCCCCGTTGTTAAAAGGCCCGGCTGAAGTCGATACTCGGTACGCCCGCTTCCCAAGTAAGACATTAACAATCGGGAGAGATTTGAAACTCAGCCACTATCTAAAATTATTGTCAGACAGAACGGCCGGGAGTAGACTCTGACTGCTTCCGAGACCTGAACAGAGGAGACGATCCAATGATTAAGAAATTTCTCGGCCTGCTTTTCCTGCTGGGAACAGCGACGGTGTTTGCCGCCGCCCAACCCGCGAGTCCCAGTCCGACTCCGGCCAGGCCCGCGCCACCCGCGCCGCATACGAACCTGAAAGTTGGCCAGGCGGCGCCGGACTTTAACCTGCGAGCCACCGACGGCAAGACATACAAACTCAGCGACTTCAAAGGCCAGAAGAACGTGGTGCTCGCCATCTATGTACTGGCTTTTACCGGTGGTTGAACGACGGAATTGAAGGCGTATCAGGCTGATATCGCCAAATTCGAAGCCACCGACACCCAGGTTTTCGGCCTCAGCGTCGACAGCATTCCCGCCAACAAAGAGTTCGCCAAGCAGATCGGCGTTACCTTCCCATTGTTAAGCGATTTCAAACGAACCGTAGTGAAGGACTATGGAGTCTTCAACGAAGAGCAGGGCTTCGGCAATCGCGCGACCTTCATAATCGATAAGGACGGAATCATCCAACACATCGACGAAGGGCGGGTGGCTCTGGATCCCAACAGCGCCGCAGAGGCCTGCAACATCCTGACGCATAAGAAAGCGTCGCAATGAGAGCCGGGTGAAGAGCCGGGGCAGGAGCTGTTCGGTACGAACCGCTTGCGGTAGCGAGCGGGTGACGGATCAAATGCTATTTGAAGTAGGACGAGCAGGGCTTTCGTATTAATGAATGAGATTCTCCTGACGAGTTCTTGAGCTTCAGTCCCGCGGCGGTGACCGTGCCGCTGAATTTTTCGTCGCCCACAGTGAAATTCACCGTATTACCTTTCACCCGTACCGGCACCCACTCAGGCTTTGGATCTTCTGCACCACCCTGGGCAATCTGCACGATTGCGTAATGGCCGTCACCTGCGGCCACCAGAACTACTCGCATGCCTTCCAGGTCCCCTGATCCTCGACCCACTGTGAAGTTTTCGTAAACGCCGGCTACGCTGGCGGTCCTTTGGGCCGCAGGCTTTTTCGCCAATGTCGCCGGGACGAGGATTAAGCAAGTAATAAAAGTCAGTAACACGCGCACGATTAAGTTCATTTGTCTTCTCCCTTTTCGATTCGTAGTAAAAAGTGGATTGTACCCTAATGATGTTGCAGCATGCTCACTGCACTGAAAAATTAATTCTCTGGGCAGAGCTGACGCCGCTGACCTTGTCGCTAGCGGAAACCTGGAGAGTATAAGAGCCGGGCGGCAGTTCTTTGAGCGCGATCTCTGACCAGTAGGCGAGCCGCCATGAATCTTTTGAAACGTCAGGTGGAATCCTGGTCGGAGCGACCGTCATGACCTGTTGATTACCATGAAAGATCTGCGCGCTAATCCGGACGTCTTGAGTGCCGGAATTCCGCGACGCGTTATAAACGTAAGTTTGAAACCGCAGGACTGAGGTGCGTGCGAAGCGATGATCTACAGCGTCGCGGCTTCGCTCCGGTCCCGTGGAAAGCGTTTGTGAATCAAACCGGCGTTCGGTAAGAAAGAGACTACTAATGCTGAAGCGTCCAGGCTCAAGGCGCGGAACCTCGATCCATTCAATCGCGCCGCCCGTGTGTCCGGTCTGGCTGTCGCGCACCGCCACTCGCACCTGATACAAACCAGGCGGCACCGCCAGAGTCTGGCTCCAGGTCACGAAGCGTTGCGTTTTTGAAAGTACGGCCTCTCGGGGAATTTTCAGCCTTTGTTTGAAACTCGAGAAACTACCGCGGTCATCCAGGGCCACGCCCAAAACATCCACCGCTGCCTCCTGCTTTCCTTCGGGCCCGTCAAAACTCAGAGTCTCTGTATCAATCTGCATGGCGATACTTAGCGACGGGGCTTTGTCCACGGTCTGCAAATATCCCGCGGACAAAGAAACCGGCACGTCGCGATGCGGATACAGAGCACCCAGGGCCGAGCGCAATTCATCTTCCGGCGCGGCTTTAGCTGCCGCGGCACTTTCAGGCTTGGCAGAGCGCACGGCTTGATTAGATCTGAGTTCAAAGAAATGTCTTCTCATGCGGACTCGCAAGTCCGGACGGTCTTTGATGACGACATTCAGTCGTGACTTACCGGCACGTTGAGTGTCTGTATCAGGTCGCCAGGCCAGCAGGTAATAAGAAGAGCTTTCATACAGGGCCTCCGCCAGCCCATCTGCGAGCCTGTTTGAATTAAGGTACGAGCGCCCACCCGTTTCGTCAGCGAGAGCCTCCAGCGGCTCCTGCGGGGTCTTGCTTTCGGCCAGGCTTCTACCGGCCGTCCTTGAACTAAAATCCGGATAGTCGTTACGGGATACATCCACACTAGCGCCGATAGAATTTGCACGGGTGTCGAGCGAATAGATCACCGCACCGACGCGCGCCGCTTCATTGGCCAAGCTTTGCATGACATCGCGCCCGCTCGACCGTTTGCTGTCCATGACAAAGCCATCTGAAATGAAAAAGACAACCTTGCGGCCCGCCAGTGGTCCCGTCGAACGGATCAAACTTTCAAGTCGAGACAAGGTCTGCAGCTCAACCAGCTTTGATTGATCATTGATCTGGCGGACCCGATTCTTCACCAGGGCCGCGGCGCTTCGACCGCCCATTTGCATTTCCTTCATCGTCGCCTCGACGAGATAAGCAAACAAACCGTACTGCCCCCGGTTGGCAATCAAATCCGCATCGACCTCACTGATCGTGACTCCGCTGGCGGTTGTCTCAGGGTTGTACTTGTAGCTGAGCCGGGCAATCGCCTCACGCAACACGGCCTTGTTATCAGTTAGTTGTTGGAGAAAACCTATCTGCCCGCTGGTTGATACAATTGCCACCCGATCTTCAGCCGTCATCTTGTCTTCGACAAAGTGAGATAGGACCGAGCGAGCGCGCGTCATACTGTCCCCCGCCAAATGAACATCGTCAACGAAGAAGAAAATCAGGCGCCCACGATCGGGTCCGGTGTTTGCCTTGCTGTCCGGCGAATACGCACCAGCTTTGTTGGCAGCACCCGCGGCGCCCAGTTGTTTCTCTTCCGCTGCGCTGCCGGCCACGACTTGTTCGAAGAACGCGAGGGGCTGTGACCGGCCGTCAACTCGCAACTCAAACTGCTCGGGCTTCAAGCCGCCAACAAAGCGGCCTTGCTTATCCACCACCGTCATATCGGTTTGTACGAGCTCTGTCTTAACGCGCACTACTTCATCCGTCGCAGGCGCTGCTGTTTGCTGTTGACCGAATACTTTCGGCGTCAGCAAGAGAACGCCTGATACGAAGAAAAGCAGAATTCGCGAAGAGATAAACATTGGGTCGTAGTCCGGTACCTGGTGCGGTTTAAAGTTATTTTCAGATCTTGAAGGAAACTGCACGAGTACCCTTAATCCACTGTAATGTTCAAGCTGAAACAGCCCATCATGATGCCGACAGTGGGGTCCTCATCTCACTCAACCGTGATTTTGGTCCGCTGCGAAACGGTTGTCTTAGCTAGCTGATCATCAACGACTATTTCGAGAATGTATGCGCCCGACGGGATTGAGTCGAGCGCGATCTCGCCACCGAAAGGAATGCGCACAAAATCCTCCGAAGCTATAGGTACGCTTTTCATTGGCGTAGTCCTAACCGTTTGACCGCCCCGCAAAAGCCTGGCCTGAAGCCAGATGTTCGGCGGCGATTTGCCGTCCGGGCCACGGGCTGCATTGTAGATAAAGGTCATGAAATTGAGATGCGAGTTGCGAGTGAAACGGTGGTCGGTGCTGAATTGGACTTGCGGGGCCCCTGCGGCATTGTCCCTGGCTCCGCTCACATTCTGTAAACCCAGCAGCACGCTGCTCAAGCTCAGACGGTGTAACGAGAGGTCGGGTATCTCAATCCACTGTTGAGCGCTGCCAACCTGCCCATTCTTACTATCGCGGGTCGCAATCCGCACCTGATACAGACCGGGCTTGATCGGCACTCGATAATTATAGATCGTGGCCGAGTTGTCGTGGCCCGTGCCGGTTGAAGCTGTCGCATTGATTTTCAGCCGAGTCTGAAAAGTGCCTACCTGTTTGCCTTGGTCGTTTACGACTACGCCAACCACATCGACAGCCGCGACTTGTTTACCTTCTACTCCCTCGTAAGCCAGCAGGTCATTTGCAACTTGCACCGAAGCCGTTAGAACCGGCCCATGATCCGGTGTGTCCAAGAAAATCGCGGACAGCGCCAAAGAGATTTCGTGTTTCGGATAAAGCGCAGTCAGTGCTTGTTGTAAGTCCTGGTGCGCAGTTGTCGCGACTTGAACCGTAGCTGCCGGCTTCAGACTCGCAGCGGCGTTTGACCTGAGAAAGCCGGTGGGCAAACGTACAGTGAATTCTGGGTGGTCGATAACCCGCGCCGTTATGTTCTTGAAGTTGCTGCCGGCCTGTGCTTCATTGTTGGGACGCCACGCCAGCAGGTAATAGTTTGAAGTCTCGTCGAGAACCTTATCAACCCACTTGTCAAAATAACTTTGGTTGCGCAGGGCTCGCCCACCCGTATCTCCGGCGAGGGCGTTGAGAGCGTCCTGCATTATCAGCCCCTCTCGCAAATTAGCGCTCTCAACCCGGTTCTGCTTATCAAACGGGATGTTGTTCGTGGCATCCAGTTGCCCGGAAAACAGCCCACGCGCATCGATCGTATATATCACCACACCGGCCCGCAGCGCCGTATCCGTAATTTGGTTTAGTTTGCCGCGCGGGTCCGAGTTCCGTGGCCCGGTATCCAATAGGAAACCGTCAGAGATAAAAAAGACGAGTTTTCGTCCTGGCAATTGGGCCGAGGAGCGCATCAGGCTTTCCAGCGATCCGTAAGTATTCGAGATTACCGAAGCAGCCTGTAGCAGAATTGCTCGCGCACGGTTTTTCACCTCTACTTCACACGCAGCGCGCGTGTATCTGAGAGGATAAGCCGCCCTCAAACATTCCTCGATATAGAAATCAAGTACTCCGGGGTCATCCTTGCGTTCAATGGTGAGCGCCATGTTCTCGGTCATGGGCGTGGTCACATCAGTCATATCGCGGACGTTGTATGGATGCTGAGTCAGTCGGCCCGCCGCGGCGTGCAAGACTGATTTGTTGTCGGTGAACTGCTGCAGGAAACCTATGTCCCCGCTGGTGGACGCGATGGCCACGCGATCATTGTCGCTCATCTCGTGGTCAATGAACTGTGCCAGGGTTTTGCGTGTGCGGCCGAGACTGTCTAAAGAAAGGTGTAAATCATCGATGAAGAAAACTATGGTGCGTGCAAGGCTCTCATTGATCGCCGGCTTTTCAGATGAAGGTGTGATGGCATTACCGTTCGCTGCCAGCGTCCTCTCTTTGAAGCTTCCTGCTCTCACTTGCTCAAAAGACGAGATCGGCTGGGGCTTGCCATCGACGCTTAGTTCAAATTGCTCCCGTTGCAGGCCATCGACGAAGCGCCCTTTCTTGTCGAACACCATCACATCCGTCTGCACCAGCTCGGTGTTGATGCGGATAACGTCGTCGGGTGGCGGTGAAGGCGTAGGTTTTTGCGCCTGGCCGGATGCCCGGGAGAGGACACTGGAGGCCATTACTATTAGCAGGAGAAGTCGGTAAACCATGAGATCAAACTCCGGATCTCAGCGCCAAGGGCGCGAAATGGGAAGGATTGCGGAAACTAGCATTGGTTGCGTTGCCTCCACTCCCATGTCGCGCCTTCAGCGCTATAAACCCTCGAACGTTGCCGCCTGGGCCGATGGCCCAGGGTACTAAATTTCGCGCTCTTGGCGCAGATACCCTGAACCCGACTAAGGCGTCCGCTTCCCGGCCCGCGCGAATGCCTTCTCGATCGCCCTACGCACGCCATCGGCGGAATATTCCGTCAGGATCGCGCCGTTGATAAAGAAAGTGGGCGTGGCTTCGATGCCATAGGTCTCGCCATCTTCGATGTCGCGATGAATCACTGGGTCGTATTTGCCGGCTTCGAGCTCGGCATCGAACCGTTTTCGATCCAGTCCCACTTGCGTCGCGTACTTCTTCAGCGAATCCATGTCGAGCGCGGTCTGATTCCGAAACATCAAATCGATGTATTCCCAAAACTTGCCCTGGGCTTTGGCGGCTTCGGCGGCCTGCGCGGCGTGAAAGGCATTCGGATGAACTGTCATCAAAGGAAAATTCCGAATCACAAAGCGCACGCGGGCGCCGTAGGACTTCAGCACGTCCTCCACCATCGGATACATCGCTCCGCAAGCCGAACATTGGAAATCCGTAAATTCGATCACGGTGACTGCGGCGTTGGCATCGCCGCGTGTCGCGCCGCCGGCAATTCCCACATTCAACAAGGGCGGGTCTGGTTCTTTTAAGAGCACTTGCACGCGGGATCCGGCGCGCAGCTTTTCCGCCAGCGCACTCTCGAGTTTCTCCTGCTGCTGTTGCTGGAGATAGGTGACAATGTCGTTGCGCGAGCTGGCGAGATCCGCTTTAATGTTCGCTTTATGCTCTTCGTAAAACTTACTGATTTCCGCTTCCGTCGGTTGCGTTAACTTATCGGTAATCTCTGTGCGTACGACCTCTTCGGGACCGACTTTGCGCTTGCTGGATTCGGCGACGATCAGGAGATCGTTGATGCGACGATCGAGCGCACCTTTGCGCGCCGCATAGATTCGCATTTGCAGTTTGTAGATGTAAGCCTTGGTGCGTTCGTTGATCGTATCGACGCGCAGCGGTTCGCCGTTGACTGCAGCCAGGACGGTTCCCGGCGCCAGGTTGGGCGTATTCACGTCGGCGTTCTTGTTGATGGCGTTGGTCATCTTCAGACGCCTGACCAGGGCCGCATATAACTCCTGGCGGCGCTCGCCGCGGATAAAGTTGATCAACTCGGCGCGCACGGATTCCAGATCAGCCGTTCCGATCTGGTCGCGGTTCGCGTCATAGGCAGCCTTAATCTCAGCTTCAGTCGGCGTCGGAACGCGCGAGTTAATTTCCGTCTCGATTATCTCATCCGCAGATTTTCCGCGCTTCTTTGCTTCGGCCGCGACCAGAAGGGAATTAAGGCGCGCGTCGAGGGCGCGCTGTCGGGAATCTTTGGTCGCCTGTTCGGGATCGGCGTAGTAGGCGCGGAGGTAAGGATCCGGATCGCGGAGGATGGCGGCGTTAACTTCAGTTTCAATGTCGCTCGCCGAAATCGTCACGTCGTTAACTACCGCGAGTGTCGCCGGCGTTACTTCGGCCGGTTGCGCCGGAGAAGGTTGGGCCGGCGCGGCGGCCGCCTTCGCAGCCGAGTTGTCAGCCGGTTTCGTTGCCGGCGGCTTTGGCGGAGTGCGACGGCGAGGCGTTTGAGCCATCGCGAGGTTGAGGAGGTTCATTAATATTAGTGCGGCAATAACAGTTCTACGATTCATTCTGTAATCTTTCATGCGGTTAATGACGAACGCGGTTGTGATGATATTTGATGCAGGCTTCGACCACAAATCTCGCGATTGAGAACTCACCGCCGTTTGTCTGGAGCGATGCTTTCCGCGGCTTTGCCGCCTGATGTGCGGAAAGCCTCTGGCTTTCCGGCATTCAACTCAAATTATTGCTTGAGGCTGCGCCTCGCACACTCGCAGAGGCAGAGCCTTTCCGCAAATCAAGCGGCACAGCCGCCGACTGATAGCAAACTAATCAAGCGCGATTAGCCACCCGCCAGCTTTCGCACCGACGCCAGGGTGTCTATCTCCTCCACCGTCTTGTCGGGCCGCAGACGTACGATGCGCGGAAAGCGCAGGGCGTAGCCGCCTTTGTGCCGCTTTGATGCCTGCACCCGATCGAAAGTTACTTCGATCACGATGCGAGGCTCGACCACGCGCACACGGCCGTGCGCGAATTCCTGGACAGTATGAGCTTTGAACCACTCGGTCATCTCGGCGATCTCAACATCGGTTAGTCCTGAATACGCTTTGCCGATGTTGAGCAGTTCGGCGTCATCTTCCGCGCGTCGAACGGCAAAGGTGTAATCGGAAAGTACGTTGCGGCGCTTCCCGTGTCCGAGTTCAACTGTAGTGACCACGACATCGAGCGTGGCCAGCGCGCGTTTCAGCTTGAGCCATTCACGCCCGCGCCGGCCCGGCTTGTAGAATGACGCGGGATCTTTGACCATCAAGCCTTCATTCCCGCGGGCCCGGGCCGCGGCAAATTCATCATCGAGCGCCGCTGAGTCGCTGAACCTCTTTGCCTCGGATAGTCGTAAGGTTCCAACGTTGACCGGCTTTCTATCGCGAGTGGTTCCGTACCCGCTGGTGCTTCTGATTAGTTCTTCAAGGCGGGCCCGCCTGACCGCCAATGGATCGTTTATCAGCACGCGCCCCGCCGCATACAGAATGTCCCAGGCCACAAATACCGCGGGCGTGCTGGCCAGCAATTCCTCGCTGACGGTTTTTCGACCCAGACGTTTTTGCAGATCGCTGAAGGGCAGAATCTCTGCGCCGCGAGCGGTGATGATTTCACCATCGAGGATTACTTCAGTTGGAAGAGCGGCGAGGGGCGCGTGCAACTCGGGAAACCTGTTTGAGACCTCATCAAGCGTTCTGGAAAAGATCGCCACGCGTCCGTCCTGTACATGGGCCTGCGCGCGAATGCCGTCGAACTTATCTTCTACAAAAAATTCGCCGGGCATCGTGCGGGCGATATCGGCGAGATCGGAAGCTGGCGTTGCCAGCATGGACTTCAACGGATGAAACAGCCGCATCTCGACCTGATGTAAAACCCCGGCGCGAGCGCGGACAGCCGCTTCACCAATATCGCCCCGCAGCATGTTGGCCAATGAAACCTCAGCCAAAGGTTGTTTGAAGGCGCGGGCGATCGCGTCTTCGACCAGTCCTTCGCGCAAACCGATGCGCAGATCGCCCGAGAGCAGCTTGACCAGATACTTTGCTTCCAGCGGGGTTGCCTGCGACAACGCCTCGGTCAAGAGCTCGGTCTTGGCGTTCTTGCCGCGGGTGGCGCTCAGATGCGCCAGCAGGTTTTCGGTTTGGGCCAGCGAGAGGCTCGGCTGGTTGTCGGGTTTTGCTTCAACGAAAACTTCGAACGCGACGTCGCCGCCGTCGCCCCAGCGCGCGTAACGCGGACCCAGACTTTCCGGACTAACATTAGTCGCTGTGCAAAGCGCTTCACCGATAATGCTGCCGCCGACATTCGTCGTGCGCGCGTCGTTCAGCGCGAACTGTTGGCCGGCAAAGTATCGTGCGGCGCGGGGCAAATCATCGTCGTCGAGTTTTTGAAAGTACTCACCGAGCAGGGCGGCCTTGGCGAGTTTCCTGGTAGTAGCCGCGACCGCCTCCGCCGTTCCGGCGAAGGCTTCAAGCGAGTTTGGCGGAAGCGAGCTCATAGGTTTCTTCGAATCTTCTTTGCCGTGCGTCTCGCGGTACGGGTGCAAGTCGCGAACGGTGTTCGGTACAGAACCGGGAGCGTAGCGAGCGGGTCCATCATTCAACCTGCAAACTGCATGTAACGTGCGCAATAACCGACTATTACGTTGGTTGAATGAAGGACCCGGTCGCTATCGCTCCCGGTTCTGTACCTGCACAGATCAAACGCGCACCGCCTGTGAATCGTCCGGCGGGCCGAATACTTCAGGGTGCAGAATCCGCGCGAGGATCTCTACACCGTCAACGACGCGCGGACCGGGACGGCTGAAATACGAAGTCGCGTCTGTCGCCCACACTTCACCTTTTCTCACCGCCGGTAAATCTTCCCAACCTTCGGGCAAATTCGCGTGGGGCAATTGGCGCAAGATGTCTTCTTTGTAATAGCCGCACGGGATCAGCACGATCACTTCCGGCGCGTAAGCGCGAATCTCCGCCGCGGTGGTAGTCGTGCTGGGCTGACCTGGGCGCCCAAATCCATGATCGCCGCCCGCAATAGCAACTTGTTCGGGCACCCAATGTCCCGGCGCGAACGCGGGCTCCAGCCATTCGAGCATCAGGGTCCGCGGGCGATGATCCACCCTCGCCGTCACTTCTTTAATGCGATCGAGCCGGCTATTTAATTCATCGACCAGTTTGGCTGCCGCGTCTTCGCGCCCGGTGAGTTCGCCGACCATGCGAATATTTTCAAAGATGTCGCCGATCGTGTTGGGCTCGAGCGAAACGACGCGCACGCCGGCGTCGAACATGCGCGCGGCCCGCTCGACCGTCTTATAGCTGACCGCGCAGACATCACAGAGCTCCTGAGTCAGGATCAAGTCAGGATTCAATTCGCGCAGCCTCTCCTCATCAAGGTCGTATATCGATCCGTGGCCGTCCAACTGGGCCAACTGTGAACGCACTGCGTGATCGATCTCCGCGCTCGACATCGTCTCGTGAGAGATGCGGCTGGCAGTGAGCCTTGGTTTGTCCAGCACTGAAGGTGGATAGTCGCATTCGTGTGTAATGCCGACGAGGGCGTCTTCCAGGCCCAGCGCGCACACAATCTCAGTCGTCGAAGGTAAAAGAGAAACAATTCGCATCGGTATCTTTGTAGCGCAAGTTGGCAACTTGCGCCACTCCTGAATAGCGCGGACTGCGAGTCTGCGCAAGCTGGCAGCTTGCGCTACTTCGTCGCTGTTCTGTACCTCGGTTGCCGTCCGCGCTACAATCTGTTTCCGGCGTCGCATCAAATCCGTCGAAAGGTACTTGCCGTGTTTCTGTTCATTCTCGATTCCGTGGGCAATTCCGAGCTGCTGCTGATTCTGGCCGCGGCCCTGATTTTCTTTGGGCCCCGTCGTCTGCCGCAGCTCAGCCGCCAGATCGGCAAGAGCTTGCATGAATTCCGCCGCGCCTCCGAAGATTTCAAACGCACCTGGGAGCGCGAGGTGAATTTGGAAGATGTGGATAAGGGAACTGGGCCGCATTTTGAGAATACAATTCTCGACAAGGCGACGGAACGAATTCGCGCCGCACGCGAAGCGGCCGCGCTCGAGTCCAATCCGTCTGAGCCGGCCGTCGCTGTCCTCGCGCCGTCGGTTACCGCAGTTGACCCTGCCCTCGTGCAACCGCGCGAAACAAAGGCGCTGCCGGAAAGTACGCCCGCTGACCAACCAAGCGGCAAACAGGACTGGCTATGATCCAGGGAAGACAGATTGAGGTCCGTGCCGCTCGACAGTAATGCCCCGCTTCCATCTAAAAAGCGCAGACGAAGAGAATGACGGCCACGAGGACGACCTCGGCGGTCAGATGTCTTTTCTTGAACACCTGGACGAGCTGCGCAAGCGCCTGATTCGATCGATCGTTTTCGTTTTTGTCGCCGCGCTGCTCCTCTGGTTCGTCCACCGTCCGATCTACAATTTTCTGGCGCGGCCGGTGCAGACGGCTTTGGCCGAAGCACAACAAAACCGCCGGGTCGTCACCATCACCGGACTCAATGGCCAGGTCTCAACTGTTCCCCTCACCTCGCTGAACCCCAACGACAAGATCCGTTTCGTCTTTCCTGACGCAACGAGGTTAGGGCCGGCGGCGATTCCCGCTGGGTCATCAGTCATGGCTCGCGTCGACAAAGACAGTCAGGGCAATGTCGGCCTATACAGCGACGAGCCTCTGGTGGTTGGCAACGAGGTGGTCCCAAAGGATGTCAGGTTGGTCGATAGTCTCTCCCGCAAGTACGAGGCGCTGCCCGACGTTAACAACATGCTGGTAGTGAACACAGCGCTCGAACCGTTCGCCCTCTATGTAAAGGTGTCTCTGTATGCGGCCATCGGGCTTTCGGTGCCTTTCCTGCTCTGGCAAATCTGGGCCTTCGTCGCGCCGGGGCTTTATCCGCACGAGCGAAAATACGTGACGCCTTTTATTACTCTCTCGAGCGTCTTTTTTGTGCTGGGTGCAGCCACCGCCTATTACCTGATTTTTCCACCGGCAGCGAAGTACCTGCTCGGGCTGGGCGAGGATTTCCGTCTGCTGCTGAAGGCGGACGACTATTTCGATTTCATCATTCTGTTGATGCTGGGGATGGGACTGGTCGCCCAGATGCCGGCGATAACTTATGTCCTGGCACGGATCGGTCTGGTTACGGCCGGCTGGATGCTGCGGGTTTGGCGCATGGCAGTGGTAATCATTTTGATCGTGGCCGCCGTGCTGTCGCCGACCAACGACGTGCCGAACATGTTGCTTTTTGCGGCGCCGATGTTTGTGCTCTACGCGATTTCCATTGTCGTGGCCTGGATCTGTGGACGAGAACGAAGGAAGACCGCAAGCCATTAACCACTAAGCCACAAAGCCACCTACAAGGAGGGTCAATGCGTCGGGATGATTTAGCCCTGCCGGGGAACTGTACGAGAGACGGGCAGCAACGTTCAATTCCTGTTGTGCTGCTGTCCTTGGTGTCTTTGTGGTGTCTCGCCCCTCCTTGCTGTAGGCAACTGCGGACGGTTTCACCTCATCTTGACTCTGGTTCGAGCCAAACTTAGAATTCATACTCAATTGAGTCCGCGTAACTATTCAAACCCAGACTAGCGCGAAATCTTGAAACTTCCGGAAGCTTTTGTTAGGAGCAATTCGCTATGCCATATCGCATAACCGGCCGCCTGGCCATCGCTGTACTAGCCCTCACTTTTGCCGTGCCTTCCATCCTGGCACAGAAAAAGAGCAACGATAAAGGCCAGGATCCATCGGAAAAGCCGCGCAACGTAAAGCCGGAACTCAAGAAAGCTTATAAGGACTGGCTGGATAAGGACGTCGCCTACCTCATCACCGATGATGAGCGCAAGGCCTTTAAGAAGCTCGAAACCGACGATGAGCGCGAGCGATTCATTGAAGAGTTCTGGCGCCGCCGCGATCCCGATCCGGACACTGATGAAAACGAATTTCGTGAGGAGTACTACGAACGTATCGCCTATGCCAACGAACATTATGCTTCGGGCATTCCCGGCTGGAAGACCGATCGCGGCCGCATCTATATCACCTGGGGCAAGCCGGACGAGGTCGAAAGCCATCCCTCGGGCGGCAGCTACAACCGCGAATCTTACGAGGGCGGCGGCTCAACTTCGACATATCCGTTCGAGCGCTGGTTCTATCGTTACCTTCCCGGCGTAGGTTCGGGCATTGAGATTGAATTTGTCGATCCGACTGGCAGCGGCGAATACCGCATAGCGCGCAACCCGGATGAAAAGGATGCGCTGCTCCACGTTCCCGGAGCCGGCCTGACGCTCGCGGAAGAGATGGGGCTCGCTGATAAAGGAGATCGCATCGCCAATGTTGGCGGTATCGGCAATCCCAGCTACCAGCGCGAACAGGACAGTCCGTTCAACCGCTTGCAGGTAATCACGGATCTAAGCCGTCCGCCGGCAATCAAGTTCAACGAACTGGCTTCCGCCGTCAACACGCCGGTCATCGAAGACAATCCGCTCAGCTTCGACGTGCGGGTAGACTTTTTCCGGCAGTCCGACGATCGCGTGATTACCGCGTTTACGATTCAGACCGACAATCAGAACCTGGTGTTTCAGGACAGCGGCGGACTACAGCAGGCACAACTGAATATCTTCGGCAAAATTACTCACGTGTCGGGCCGCCGCGCCGGCGTCTTTGAAGATCCAGTCATCACCCGCGCCACGCAGCAGGAATTGTCCGAAGCGAAAGAGCGCAAGTCTGCTTATCAGAAAGCAGTGGCCCTGGCCCCCGGCCGTTATCGCGTAGACGTCATCGTCCGCGATATCGCATCCGGCGCCACCGGCGTGATGCACAAAGGATTTGAGGTGCCTAAATACGATCCCGCCAAGCTGTCCACTTCCACGCTGGTTTTGGCGGTCAAACTTGAAGGGCTCGGCGATCAACCTGCCGTCGGCATGTTCACGATTGGCAACGTGAAAGTTATTCCCAACGTTTCCGGCACGTACCACCGCGGCTCGCCCATCGGTATCTATATGCAGATCTACAACGCTGGAATAGATCAAACCACGCTGCGGCCTTCGGTCGATGTTGAGTACGCCCTGATGAAGGATGGGAAAGAGCTCGGCAAACAGTTGGAAGACTGGAAAGGCAACAGCGACTCCGGACAGCGGCTGACCCTCACGCGTCTGCTCGACTCGCGGAATTTGGCGCCGGGCGATTACTCTCTGGAAGTTCGCGTCAAGGACCGGGTCAGCGGCCAGGCCCTGATCCAAACGGCGAAGTTCGCCGTCACTCCATAACAAAAACCTGGCCGGCTCTCGAATTCGAGAGCCGGTTTCGGTTTAATCAAATCCTTCAATAACTCGCCCGCCCCGTGCTCCGGCTCTGACGTTCTCTTTGCGCCTTCTGTTTGTCTTCGCGCCTTTGCTCGAAACTGTTTTGGTTGAGTGAGGTTCACGCAATGGCGCAAGGAAAATACGCCAGGCGCTAAGCAACGCACGGGCGTTCGCGGCCCACTTCAACCCGGTGTTAGAATTCAAACACCAATGCAACCAATCCATCTCGCGGGTTTATCGCAGGCAGAGCTGACTGAGTTTGTTGGATCGCTCGGTGAGCCGGAGTATCGTGCGCGGCAGATTTTCGCCGGGCTACAGCAGCGCCGTCTGCTTTCGTTCGCAGAGATGACTGACCTGCCGAAGGAACTGCGCGCCAAACTCAGCAAGCACGCTGTGGTCTCGACCCTGACGCTCGAGTCGCGTTATCTCTCGACCGATGGTACGCGGCGATACTTGTTTAGGACGGCGGATAATCTTCCAGTCGAAACAGTTTTCATTCCTGAAGACCGGCGCGACACCATCTGCTTTTCTTCGCAGTCCGGCTGTCCTTTGCAATGCACGTTTTGTTTGACGGCTCAGCTAGGTCTGCTGCGAAGTCTAACTGCCGGCGAGATTGTCGAACAGATTATCACCGCCTTGAATGACGCTTACGGCGTTTCGGTAAAGCCGCCGCGCGGCACAAACCTCGTCGGCATGGGCGCCGGCGAGCCTTTCCTTAACTTTGAAGAGTTGCTGAAGGCGATTCGCGTCATGAAAGATCCGAGCGGTCTGCACATCGTGCCGAACCGTGTAACCGTTTCGACCGCCGGGGTCGTGCCGCGCATTCGCGAGCTCGCGACGATTCCAGATCGTCCGCATCTGGCCGTCTCGCTGGCCGCGCCGACTGATGAATTACGCGATGAGCTGATGCCGATTAATAAGAAGTGGCCGCTGCGCGAGTTGCTCTCGGCGTGCCAGGAGTTCGAGAAATCTCTGAAGCCAAACGAGCGGTTCACTTTTGAATATGTGATGCTCGCCGGGGTCAATGATTCCGATGAGCAGGCGCGCCAGTTGGCTAATCTCTTGAACCGCTACGAGCTGAGCGCGAAGGTAAATCTGATTCCGCATAATCCGGCAGAGCCCCTGCCTTTTCAGCCGTCGCCGCCGGAACGCGTGGAATTGTTTCGCGAGATTTTAGAGTCGAAGGGCGTCCACGCGTTCGTCAGAAAGCCGCGCGGCCGCGACATCCTGGCCGCGTGTGGACAATTGGCGGCGGCGCGGAGCTCTTCATATCGCGGTGTTATTATAGCCAAATAATGGCCTGAGTTAGGAGCCCAAAGTGTTATTTTCGCAGCGAAAAGGATTAATGCCCGTTAAGAGCGTAATGCAGGTCGACTCAATGGACGACGATCTTAGGGTCGGGCTATGGAACGCACTGGATGTATTTTATTGGAGTAAATTCAATTCATACTTGGGCCCGTCGGTAAAAGCACACGACGGCCTGTCGCTGCTGCTGCATTTCCTTTGGAGGGACTTCTTCAAGAGGACCGTTGATTCGATTCCCTCGCATTGGGACACTGCTTTGCGCGACGTGAAATCGTTTTTCTTTGGATGCAATTGGTTTGTTGCTTATGATTTCGTAGAGTTTATCGCTAACCTGCGCCTCGGAGACTACTTTGATTTTGATCAATTTGTTGATTTCTGCGATGGAGTTCTTGAACGCGAAGTGGCCGCATACCGATTTGTCGACTTCAAAATCGCGCAAATTACGTCCGAGGAGGAGATCGGTGAAATCGAACAGGCTCTTTTAGACGCGAACAAGCCAGTAGTAAAGCACCTAAGAACCGCGTTGGAATTATTAAGCGACAGAAAATCTCCTGATTATAGAAATTCGATTAAGGAGTCTATAAGCGCTGTCGAAGCGGCCTGTAATCTAATAACAGGATCGAAAGCTACTCTCGGACAAGCTCTAAAGACTTTGGAAGAGAAGACTGATATTCATCCGGCCTTCAAAAAAGCTCTCTCCAGTCTTTACGGATATACAAGTGACGCGGATGGAATTCGCCACGCTTTGTTGGAAGAGGAGAATCTTGATTTCGCGGACGCAAAGTTTATGCTTGTAAGTTGCTCTGCGTTCGTCAACTACTTAAGATCTAAGTCGTCTTAACCGGAGCTACTCAATGACCAGATTACGACATTCTTTCGTTATGGTTTCCCTTTTACTGATTATGTGCGCCGCTTTAAGTGTCACTTCCGCTCCTGAGCCCCAGCCGAACATCGGCGTCAACGGTTATTACGCCAACGATAAAGCGCAACGCGGACGGGTCGTACAGGCGGCCATCGTGATCGATATTCCGGGTGGTTATCACGTCAACGCCAACCGGCCGCTCGGCAAGTACGCGATTCCGACGACCTTGAAAATCGAAGCGCCGCGCGGCGTCACAGTTGGCCCCGTGACATACCCGCGCGCGATCGTGCGCAAGCTCAAAGCCGTCAACAACGAACCGCTGGCGGTTTACGAAGGTCGCGCCGTTCTACGCTTCAATGTCACTGTGCCCGCGAACTACAACGGGGGCGAAATAGTTTTGAAGGGGCGCTTGCGTTACCAGAGTTGCAACGATGAAGTTTGTTTTCCGCCGAAGAGCCAGGATGTAGACCTTGGGATCGGCGTCGTCGGCCCGAACGATCGCGTGCAGCGAGCCAACGGTTGGGTGTTCGGCGGACGACGCTAGTGGCGGAAACGCTTGCGTTGAAAAAGTTCTACCTATCAAAGCCTGACGCGTTCAGGATTTTGCTTTTGTTCCGATTACCGACATCAATCTTCCCACCCGACCGTGAAGATGTTTCTCACGGCGATAGGAAAAGAACAGATCGTTCCGGTCCATGGTGCAGAAAGGCGCGACGTGAATTCTTTCCGGTTGCACGCCGGCAACGACTAGTTGATCCCGGTTGGCCGTGTGAAGATCAATCCGCGCATGTCCCGTTCGCGTCGGCTTGAACAGATGTTCCGATTGGGGAAAGAGTTCTTTGAACTTATCGATGACGTCGCTGCCGACTTCGTAACAGCAGATGTTAGCTGCCGGGCCAATCGCGACGCGCAGGTCCGAGGCGTTGGTTCCGTATTCCTTTTCCAGTTGCTTGATTGCTTTCATGACTATCGACGATGAGGTCCCACGCCAGCCGGCATGCACCGCGGCAAACGCGCCGGTCTTCGGATCGCCAATCAGCACCGGGACACAGTCCGCGGTCTTTACGGCCAGAAGAATCCCGGCAGTATTGCTGACGAGCGCGTCACAATATTCGTCGTCACCAAGCACACCGGGTTTTGGCTGCGCCTCCTGCTGGTTGTGAACAATGCGCACGTCGGCGCCGTGCACTTGCCAGCATCCGGCCAGCGTCCAGACGCCGTCGAAGAGCTTGAGAAACCGGCGGCGGTTTTCATAGATGTTGTCAGCGTCGTCTTCGTTAAAGCCGGCCAGGTTAAGCGCGGCCTCCGGCATCGGACTGACGCCGCCGAACCGGGTTGAAAAAGCATTGGTGAAGCCGTCTTGTTCCAGCTGCGCGCAAATCAACGCGCGCACGCCGTCGCGTTCGCGCCAATAGAAACCTGAGCTTTGTAGGGCGGCGGTTTGTCGCCGCTTCAGTTCAACTTCTTCCGTGATCATTTCAATCGGTATCGACATTATCGAAGTGCGCCGCGTGCGTGAAACCATCGAGCGCACGCCGCGGTTCGCTGAACGTGTGTTCACCGAAGCCGAGCGGGCCTATTGTGAATCCCGCGGCGCGGTGGCCGCCCAACATTATGCCGCGCGCTTCGCCGCAAAAGAAGCGGCCCTGAAGGCTCTACAAACCGGTTGGAGCGGCGGCATTGCCTGGCAGGACGTGGAAGTGTCTGCTAAGGAATCAGGCGCGCCGGTAATTTCATTTCACGGGCGGGCGCTGGAACTGTATGAACAAACCGGCGCCACCTCAGCGCATATTTCGATCTCGCACACGACTGAGCACGCGATTGCGGAAGTGATTTTAGAGAAGGAGTGAATGCCAGAAAGGATTCAACGCGGGCGGCGGCTCTGCCGCTTGATGTGCGGAAGGTCTCTGACCTTCCGGTGCTCCTACTATTCTTTGGGGGCTGCGCCCCAGGTATCGAGGCGGGGAAGGGGCGGCCCCTAAACCTTAAGAAACCTTTTCGGAAGGTCAGAGAACTTCCGCACATCAGGCGGCAGAGTCGCGAACGCTTACCTGCCCCCGACTCTCATTTCATTCACCAGCACACTTCTCCCTCGCTTGTCCGTTTCGATGCGCGTGTCCCGCAGCAGAGCGAACTCGCCCGATGAATACTTCTGTCGAGGTTTTGTTGAGCGAGGAGCGGCAGCTCGGGCCAGAACAGGACCTTCCTGCTTTAGATCGTTATCAGGCAGAGAGAAATAAATGCTGTGACGAAAGCATTCCGACAAAGGGGCTTGCGACGTCGCGATGGCGATGAGTTCATGTTGCGGGCACTTGCCGGTCGCTAGTTCTTCGGTCTCAGGATCGATTTCGACAATAGTCACGCCGTCCGGTTGGGCGAACGACTTGCCGCCCAATTCAGGACGCAAATCAACGGCGTTCTTCATGAAGTCAGTCCAGACCGGCAGTGCAGCTTCCGCGCCCGTCAGGCCCAACTGTTTGTTGTCGTCAAAGCCAATCCAAACCGCGCACACCAGGTTCGGCGTGTAACCCACAAACCAGCCATCGCGCGAAGTCCCGGTCTTACCTGCTACAGCAGTGTTCTTTATCGCACCGCGCGCGGCGCGGGCAGTTCCGTGATCGATCACGCCTGCCAACATGTCCGTGATGACATACGCCGATGCCGGCTGAATTATTTGATCTGCCTGCGGCGCCTGATCTGATTCGGCTATGACTTTGGGTTGAATACTCTGTCCGCCGTTAACGAAGGCCGCATAGGCTGCGGCGATCTGTAGAGGTGTGGCTTCGGTCGTTCCCAGAGCCAGGGCCGGGAAAGGACCCGGACGTGGCAAACCAAATCGCTGAGCTGTATTGGCCACTCGCGCCAGCCCGGTTTGCATCGCGACATCGACGGTGACCACGTTGAGCGATTTGATCAGGCCGGTGCGCATCGTCACCTCGCGCATCGAAAATCCGCCACCGTAATTTGTAGGCCGGTATTTTGATTTGCCGGCGTAAGTGAATTCCTGCGGCGCGTCCTTGAACATCCGCAGCGGCGACATGCCATTCTCCAGCGCGGCAGCATACACAAAAGGCTTGAAGACCGAACCCGGCTGTCGTCGCGCATCAGTCGCGCGATTAAGTTGCGAGGCGCCGTAATCTCTGCCGCCGACCATTGCCACAACATTGCCGGTCCGGGGATCAAGCGCAACCAACGCGACCTGTGGAGTAAGCCCGCGCGGTTTGTAGATCTCATCGAGGTGGTCAAGTTGACGTTGGATTGCCTGAGACGCGATACGCTGTAAATCGAGATCGAGTGTCGTGATCGTGGGAACGCAATCGGGGAGCGCAGGCATCCCTGCCTGCGGTTCACCGGCATTCTTGCCGGTGACTTCATTACGACTTGAGAGAAGATCTATTTCCGACGTAGCCCTTGCTGACGCGCGGGCTTCTGAGACTCGGTTCACATAATCGACGAAGTAAGGCGCAACTGATTCCCGGGCCGGGTCAAAGTCCGCGAGGACCAGAGATTCTTTGGCGGCGACTGCGGCCTGGTCTAAAGAAATGAAACCGTCGCGCACCATTGTGCCGAATACTGTGTTGCGCCGCGAGACCGCCGCGTCGCGATGGCGAACCGGCGAATAGCGCGCCGGACTCTGGATCATGCCGGCGATAGTCGCGGCCTCCGGCAGCGAAAGGTCCTTTAACTCTTTTCCAAAGAAGATGCGGGCCGCCTGGTCGACACCCCGCACGGCAACCACGCCGCGTTGACCCAGGTAAATTTCGTTGCAATAGAGCGCGAAAATATCTTCCTTGGAGAGTCGCCGCTCCAGCGTGAAGGCCAGCATCGCTTCGGCGTACTTTCGTCGCAGCGTACGCTCAGGCGTCAGGTAAGTATTCTTGATGAGCTGCTGAGTAATGGTCGAGCCGCCCTGCCCCATGCGCTCGTCGCCGGCGTTGCGCAACAGGGCCCGGCCGACTCCAAAAATATCGAGACCATGATGATCGAAGAAACGTCGATCTTCGATCGAGGTGATTGCCTGGACCAGGACCGGGGGAAGGTCTTTGAAAGCCAGTTGACTGCGTGCGCCGCTCTTCATCGACGCATCGTTAGTCATCGATTCGGGCGCGAGAGTAAAGGAATCCAGGCTAATCTCATCTCCCGTCAATTCAGCTATGCGGCCCGCGGAATCAAAAGTGATTCGTACAACTGAAGGAGAGCCACCCGTATTGTTGGGACGGATTTCAACGGCAGTATCAGCGACGGAGAAGCTGCCGTTCCAGACTTCGCTGGCTTCGTCGCTTTCGACATAGCCGGCCCGGCGCAACGCCGCCGCCAATCCCGCCGGCGACAGTTTTTGTCCCGAGCGTAGTATTCGTGGAGCGGCATAGATACCCGCGCGGCTGGTGAGATAACCACGAGTTAGACGGCCGTCGACAATCTTTGCGTAGGAACGATATGAATGAATTAAAAAGGCGCTTAGTGAAATCAGCGCCAGGGCAAGCGAGACGATCGTGATCCTAAGCAGCGTGCGCCATCGTCGCCGCCGTGCGGCAAGTTTCTGTTTGCCGTGCATGTTTAAGCGCCGCCCGTTGCGGACACGGGCGGCAAACTGGAGTTTGTCGGACATCTCTTGAAACCCCGAAGACCCGCCGAGCAATCGATCTGTTCAATCCGTTGTCTTTAAGAAAGGCCGAATGAGGGCTGAATTCTTGAGGATGATGCTGTTCGCGTGCGTCGTCGATGATATTCGCGACGTTGAGAGGGAACAAGTCAGACTCTCTAAACGAAGAACTCGACGCGATCTCTGGCCAGCGTGTGTTGCTCGATGAGGCCCCTGATGCCGGCAATTGATTCCATCGCTGTCTCGTAACCAATTTTCAAAAACTCTGCAGTTCGCCGAGTTTCGTCCCAGCGAATATGGCCGACCTTCGGCGTAATGATCAGATCCGCATTCGCGGTCTCCTGATTCGTAACTATCCGCTCAACCGCGACGAAGACCTGGGTGAGGACGCCCAGCGCGGTACGCGGCCGATCCATAAACCGCGCCCCGTCGGCGCCCACGTCAACTGCGATTACGATATCGGCGCCGAGTTCCCGCGTGTAGCTAATCGGCAGGTTTGCTACCAGTCCGCCATCGACCAGCAGCCGTCCTTCGGGGTCGCGCACGGGAACATAGAAGGCGGGCAGGCAAGTGCTGGCGCGAATCGCAAAGGTCAGATCACCCGTATCGCGCAACACGACTGCCGTGCCGGTTTTCAAGTCAGTGGCCATTGCAGCAAAGGGAATTCGCAAATCTTCGAAACGAGTAACGGGCAGGTTCCCGCGCAGAAATTTTTCCATGGGCGCGTTTGACTGCAGGCCGAGACGAGAGAACGAGGGCCGTCCCATGTGACGCCAACGAAACTTTAGCGCCATCGCTTCGAGCTGCGCGATCGAAAGCCCAGCCGCGTAAGCGCCGCCGATCAGAGCGCCTGCCGAGGCGCCGGCAATGGCGTCGATGGGAATGCCATTTTCTTCCAGAGCCCGCAAGACGCCGACGTGCGCAATGCCGCGCGCCGCGCCGCCGGAAAGCGCCAGCCCGATGCGAGGCCGATTAATCTGTTGGGGTGGCGTCATTGGTTATATTTAGCGGCGGGCTACAGCCCGACGGTTTCATGACGATGTGGGCGGGCAGTAGCCCGCCTCTAAACGATTAGACCGGGCTGATGATCACGATCTCGGTTCCTGGTTGCTCGCGCAGGTTGTCGATGAAAGTGTCAATCTCTGATGCGATCTTTTCCTGCGTTAGCTCTTGTTCGATGCGGGTGCTCACCTGCTCGAGAGTAGGAACGATGCGGCCACTATTGCGTAAACGCGCGTACTCCTGATTATAGCGGTCGGTGATTTCCTTCGGGCTGATCAGCACAAAAGCCTTAAAACGAAAGTCGAGATATTTTTCCTCAGTGAGCCGGTCGCGCAGGATCGCGTCCAACTGCTCGCTGCTTAGACCGACGCGCGCCATGCGCTCCTGCAATAAAGCCGCCGAGCCAAAGCTCTGCGCCAACTCGTCTCGTTTCTTCTGCACTTCTTTGTCGAAATCCGCCCGCGCCTGCACGGTGTCGGCAATCGGGAGTTTCCTCGCTTCCTGCAGAATCAGCAACTGATCTTCCAACAGGTGCAAAGCCTGATTGAGGTCTTCCGAACTGGGTCTGGCAACCAGCGGCCGGCTGGGTTCGAGCGCCAACTGCCACGCGAGATCTGAATAGGTAATCAAGTCAGGGTTGGCGCGCGCGCCGTTGGTGACACTCGCGACCATTTTGTCGGCGACGGTCTGGGCACGAACAGCAGAAGGCAGGAGGCAGAAGGCAGTAAGCAGAAAGCTGAAGGCAGGAGGCAGGAGGTAAAAGGCCGGCTGTAGAAAGCGTCGCATCCTGCACGGCGTCCTTAGTGTGTGTTCGGTCATGCTATTGATCATGTGTGCCCCGTTTTTTGCCGACTGCCTTCTGCTTTCTGCTTACTGCTCTCTAGAATGTTTGTGTGAAACGAAACTGAATCTGTCCCTGGTGCAGCCGGTAAATCGCGGTCGATGGCGTTGTATTCAGGTTCTGCGGGATCAGGAACTTCGAAGGGTTCATTAGATAACCATAGTCAATTGCCAGCGCGCCGCCCAGCGGCGTCTTGATGCGAAACCCGATCCCCAATGTGTGACTCCAACGCACTCGCAGATTCTGCGCGTTAACATCGTCAATAAAATTTCCGGTGGGAACGATCGGCTTTGGATGAAGCACGTCGCCGATACTGCGAAAGACGTTGCCGCCATCGTAAAACGGAACGAGCTGCAAATCTCGGCTGAACGGCACGCGCGCTTCCAGGTTCATCACGACCATTGCATTGCCGCCGATCGGAACCGTAAAAGGATTTAGCCCGATCAGGTTATGCTTCGCGTCTCGAAACTGGCCCTCGGGAACGACAACCTGGCGGGGACCCGCTTCTTCATAGGCGAAACCGCGCAAGGTAGTTGAACCGCCTGAGAAGAAACGTTCGCTGATGGGCAAGAGCAGATCAAAATCGTCGATCTGGTGGTTGCCGTTAAGGTCGCGAGGATTGAACAGACTTGCCAGGCCCACCGTCAGATTGCCGGCGAATACCGTATTCCGCGCCTGCTTCACTTTATAGTAAGTGTGATAGGTCGACTGGAACCGCATCAGCGACGTGTTGCCGCCCAGTGCGCGCGCGGCGACGCGAAAATCAGCCGACAGAAACTGCCCGCGAGTCGCATCCGTCTGGTTGTAGCGGCATACTTCGCCGGAGCGAATCGTTTCGTCCTCACCGGCCACGCTGCCCGGCAGTCTGCGCTCGCAACGCTCGCGCGTATCAACGACCAGCGAGGTGCCAAAGCCCGAAAGCCTCACCACCGCGTCAGGTTGCAGGATCGGCCGAATCAAAAGACTTTCAATGTTGCGCAAGCGCACGTCTTCGTAGTTGTAACGCAGAAACAAAATGCTGTGCGACTTTTGACTGAGCACCCGCTGGGTCTCGATGCCGAAGGTTAGCCGGTCGACCGTGGGCTGGCCCACTCTATTTCCCAGTACGTCGATCGGATTTCCTTTAGCATCGAGGCGCTGCACTACCCCAAAGGTGCCGCGGTCAATCGTCGAGCGGAAGAAGCGTGTGATAGTTGAGTCCCGGAGGTACTGGGCCGAGATTGCCAGCGGCGCATACTGCTTCTTGCCGTAATGGAAATAACGCGGGTCGAGGAATTCAAAACGGATCAGTTCCTGGCGTTGACTGGCGCGGATGCGAATTGCGCCCTGGCGCAGCTTGTTCATGAAGTTGACGTTGGTCAGCTCCAAAAGGCCGAGCGCTCCGGTGTCGGTTGAATAGCCGCCGCCGTACTCGATTACCCGCGGCCGCTTTTCTTCCACGTCGATGATTACATCGTACTTTTTGGCGCCGCCCGGCGCATCGCCGGCGGGCTGCTGACTGATCAGCACCTGGCGAAAAGCATCGGTGACGTACAGCGCCCGCTCGGCTTCAGTGATGCGATCCGCGCGCAGCAGGTCACCTGCCGACAAAGGAATCGCGCGGATGATGGCCTCGCGTTTCTTTCGTTGCACGTCCGCGGTGCCGGTCACGCCGTTGATCACAATCTCGTTGACAATCGCCTTGGCGCCTTCTTTGGTCACATTAAAGACGACTCGCACCTGCTCGTCTTCACCCTTCTTTGGCAGATTATCAGTCGAGGGCTGTATTTCCGCTTCGATATATCCCGCACGCGCGTAAAGATTAAGTAGTTGATCGTTATCCGCGCGCACCTGCGCCGGCGAGTAAGGTCCGTCCTTGATTGTATTGATTTCACGGCGCAGGCGATCTTCCGGGAAAGCTTTTTCGCCGCGAATCTCAATTTCAGCTACGCGCGTAAGCGGGCCTTCGGTGACTTCGAAGGTGATGATGAGACTGTCCTGGGTGGGCGAAATACCTTGCAGCACATGCACCTCCGCGCGCCGGTAGCCGAGATTTCGCATGTACGCGGTGATGGTCCGGATGTCCTCCTGGAGCAATGCAGTGCTGGTGAAACCACGCCCGTAGCCGCCGAGAAACGGAACGAAGCCAACCGAACTGGCCTTCTGCGTTTTCAAATCGGCCTGCACATCAGCGAACGTGATCCTGTTTGTGCCCGTGATGCGGATGTCGGTCAATTTCAGACGGCGGTTGAGCTGAACGTCATAGACGATCTTAACCGTACGATCATTCAGTTCCGCGGGATTAAGGTTCCTGCATGTCTCTTCGGTGCCGTTCTCCACAGTGCCCGGCGTCGGTGGAGTGACAGTGCAAAGCGGATGGACTTCGGAAAAGAAATAGCCCTGCTCCTGGAGCTGATTGCGCACGCGGCGGCCGCCTTCTTCAAGCACGGAATAGTCGATGTTTCCTTCGCGCATGATAGGCAGCAGCTCCTTCTCCTTTTTCTCGCTTAGGGTGTAGTTCTTAAAGGAAACCTCAATGGTTGGGCCCCGCTTTCCCCTCAAGGTAATGTTGATCTCGTTCTTTGGCGAATCGATTTGCACGATCGGTTCGTCAAGCTGAGGGGCCAGGAAATGTGCGGCAATGAGGGCCTGTTTTATCCCGTTGAGATCTTCGCCGAGAAGATCGCGGGTGAAGGCCCCTCCGGGTTGAAGCTTCAGAGAAGGCCGGACGGTATTAACATCAAACCCGGGAATATCTATGAGGAACTGGCCCACGTGTGCCTGAACCCCCGGAGTAATCGTGTAGACGACGACCCGCCGGGCGCCAGTGACATCCGATTGATCCGGTTCCTCGGTGTGCTCGACGGTGGCGTTATAGTAACCACGGTCGCGCAGGTAGGCCTGAATCTCGTCGGCGTTGCGTTCGATTGCCTGGACTGAGAAGCGTCGCCCCGGCTCGAGCAAGTTCAGACGCGCGCGGATTTCGTCTCTGGCAATTGGCGTCCCGGGGGTGGGCGCGATTCGAAGCGTCACACCCGCGATGACGATCTGGCGCTGAACAATGAAGCGGACGCGAATCGGACTATTTCGTCCGCCGCCAGGTTGGGCTTCGACGATTTCAATTCGCGCCGCGGCTATGCGGCCAGAGGCAAAAAGCTCGTGCAGCGACTGCCGGGCATTCACCGCCGCGTACTCAGTGCCGGCGACGATTTTCAAGAGTGTTTGGAATTCCGCCTGATCGTCAGTATCAGGTGGCGATCCTTCCAGGATCACCTCGACACTGGAGATTGGACGCCCTTCAAAGTCGCCGACTTGAGCGAAAACCGTCAGCGTGTTGGCGCAGACGATGATGGCCGCAATTATGAAAAGACGATATGAACTCACGTTGGTCCGTTTGATTGCGTAAGCGGCTGTGCCACTCTCCAGTGCACTCAGGCTCTGCCTCGCCTCATCAATATCAAAATCGTTTTCTCATCCTGATCTCAAAACTGAAATTATTGTTTCGCGTGCTGAGATTTCTGGTGGAACCCTGTTCGTATTCGGCGACAAACGACAATCGGTTCGAGACGCGATATTCGACTACCAGCACCTGGTTTGGATCGGAGGCAATGTTTGTCGAGTAGGTCACCGTCACGTCTTTACTAAGTCGCCGCGCGGCAGTCAGGCGCGCCGTCGGCGCCGCCCCGGTGCCGCCAATCACCGGACTGATTTCCAGCCGGCTAAGGCCGAACAGTTTATTCGTCGCCTTTGAGATCGGCGCGTTGATCAACGCATCTGTTAGTAAGCTGGCGGCCGTGCCCAGGCCCGACTGCGCCAGCACCGACGTCCCTGTGTCGGTTGAACTCAGCGTGCCGGTTAGAATCAAAGACACCACATCGGCCTGTGGCAGCGCCGGCTCTGAACTGACATTCGTGGTCGGATGCGAGAGCGGCCCTTCCAACAAAGCCGTTACGCGATAGCCGCGAATCACTGCCTGTCCTTCAATGTTCAAAATCGGATCGGCGCCCAGCCGCGCTGGAAAATAAATTAGCCCGCGCGTGATCTCGTAAGGATTGTTACGGAAATTCAGCGTGCCGCGAGTGGCCGTGATCCGGCCTTCGATGATCGGATCCTTGACCGGCCCATTCAGTTGTAACGACACCGAGGCGACGAGATCGCCCAGGTTGTTGCGCATGATCAGCGCATTGCGGCCTTCAACGCGGAGCTTGTCGAACTGGGCGGTCTGGGCAAACTGGAACTCGCCGCCCTCTTCGATCGAAGTCTGCGGCCGCTGGTTAATTAGATCGGGAAGATTGATGTCCTTGGTGTACTCAGTGCGCTGCACCTGCACGTTGCCGCGGACAAATTGGGTTTGCTGGTTGCCGCGCAGTTCCAGATCGGCGTCAACGGTCGAGCGAAAGTCCTGCGGGTAGTTGAGTGTGACTTTCTCACCGTGAATATTGAAGAGAAACTGCGAGACGGAAAAGCCTGAAAGTTGAGCGCCGCCAGATGCGGTTATTTTTCCGCCGCCCAGCGTTCCTTTAAGTGATTCAATTTGCGCCTGGCTCGAATTGAAAAGAATTACGCCGTCGAGGTTCGCGAGAGTGAGGCGCTGATCTCCAACCAACACTGAAATCGACGCGCCATTTACCGACACTCTACCGGTGACGCGCTGGTCTGCGTAAGTGCCCCCGACGTTGATTGCCAGCACCGCAATCCCGGAAGAAAAAACGTCGGGAGAGAGGCCGCTCAGAATGCGCAGGTTGATCTGTCCATCCACGGCCAAAGTGTTTCGGCCGCCACTGGCCGTGGCGACGGCTCCGCTCAGGGTCACATTAGTGTTCGTACCCGTGAACCGCGTCTCGTGAAAGTTAACTTCATTCGGCGCGAAGTCGATCACCACTGGTCCGGCCGCTGCGAGCGCTACGTCCGCGACCCTGACTGACAGCTCCGTAAAAGTCGCGGTGCCGGTCAAGCCCTTGAACGAAAGGACCTCTTCACCCTGATCGTTCTCGGTCATTAGATTGCCGCTCAACTTGAGCGTGCCACTGGTGCTCCCCGTGACGACGACATCGGAGGCAGGCAAAAGAATTTTGAAAACCTGGCTCAAGTCAGCAGTCGTGATTGTTGATTCAACTACCGCCGGAAGTTTTTCGTTTGAGAGATCGACCCTGGCTTTGATCGTTTGCGCCTGTGGTCCCAGCAGTCCGGTCGTAGTAAAAATGATATCGAGCTGTTTGTTTTCAGTGCGTCCAATCAGAGTTACCGAACCGGCCGAATGCCCATCGATCGCTACGTCAGAGCTTTCGGCGTTGAAACTAATCTGGTAAGTCGAAATATCCACGCCCACGCCGGTAGCTTTCAACTCCTTGATCACGGCTGTGCCTGTCAGTTTTGGCAGGCCCGGACGTTGGGCGAAAGCTTGGAGACGATCCAGTTGCACTCGATCGCCGCTGGCGGTGAACTCGAAAACTCTTGTCTGGGTGTCGAACTGCCCGCGGCCAGTGAGATGACCGGCGTCGAAGTTCACGTCAACCTTATCGACATTGACAGTTGAGCCGCTGAAAATCGCGTGCGCCGTAAGATCCTTCAACGGCTCTCCGCCGAGGCGTCCCGGCCCGAAACGCAAATCCGCGACGCCGCTCATTTGATTCGGTATGCCGTTAATTTTTAAGGTGCCGGAAACGTCCGCTTCCGTGTCGCCAAGTTGATCGCGCCAATCCTTTCTGGGCAGGGCAGCAATCAGATTCCCCGCATTCATTCGATCCACAGTGAGGTCGATCGAGGCGTTGTCTTTGCCGGTGCGCGGCATGACGAGGGCGAATTGCGCACCGCCGCCGTTGGCCTGCGCGAGCCGCCCGTCGCTGACCCGGGTCTCGGTAGCGTTCGAGGAAACATTCGCCGTCAAAGAGCCGAGATCGCGTCCGTTCATAATCAAAGAACCCAGCTCGGCATGGCCGTTAACGATTGGATCGTTGAGGGCGCCCGTCATCGTGCCGTTGAAAAGCACTTTGCCGCCCAGCTCGATACCGTAAGTTCTGAATTGTTCTTCAATCTCAGGAATCGCGCCGGAAGAGATCAGTAAGCGCTGAAGTTCGGTGGCGTCGGATGAAGCCAGGTCGAGCCGCAGATTCGAAGTCGGCTGTTCGAACGAGAACTGTCCGGAAGCGGTCAGCCGGGTAGCGGCCGTTTGCAGATTGGCCCGCTGAATTTGAAATTGACCGTGATCAGCCGTTAGTGCCAGATCACCAGAGAGCGGAGCGAGATCGCTTCCAGCCGGGGCTTCACCTTTCAGTTGCGCGCTCACGTTACCCGTGGCCGTACTGAGATCGCTTCCCGCGAAAGCCAGCTCGGCAGTGCCCGTAGCCCGGCTCGCAATCGGCACCGCGCGTCCCGACAAGACGGTGATCAAACCGCTCAAATCGAAATTCTCAAAGCCGGTACTGACTCGCGAGGCGCCGTTCTTTCTCAGACTGATCGTAGCGTTGCCGTTGGCGTGACCGTCCAGCGCTTCGACAACGAAATTGTTCAGTTGAATTTGATCCCCGGTCGCGACCACGGCCGCATGCGCGGGCCCGAGTTTCATTTGACCCAGGACCCCACCACCCAAACTCAGGTCGGCACTGGCGCGATATCGACCCGAAGGTTCAACCGTGAACACCGGCCGCGCGAGCTTCACGTTTTCGACGCGACCATCTTTCAGCGTTACGTTGCCGGCGTTGATGTCGTTGGTCGCCCCCTGGACGCGACCGTTGCGAATCGTCAGACGCACGCCCGCGATGTTGATGCTGCCGGTTTGCGCGCCGAAAGCGCTGGCTTCGCCCACCTGGACTTCTTTGACCGTGACGTTGGTTGCGTTGCCGCTGCTGCTCACGTCGATCGCTTTTGCGCTTACGCCGTTGACCGTCGTGTTCGCAGCTTCAATCTTTCCGGCTTTGGCGCTGGCCACCGTAGCCCGTGACGTTCCATTTTCAACCTTCACCCGCAAGTCGGAGGCGGAAAATCCCTGCCTTACTTTTGCCGAAGATGTAGTAAGACTGCCGCCTGAGAGTTGCGGCGCTGAGGCCATGAGCACGCCGTCACGATACTCAGCGCGCGCATCGCGCAGAATCAAACCCGCGATTGTGACGCCATAACTTTTCTCGGCCACGGCGCGCAGATCGCCGATCCAACGAAAGTCCGATCCCGTCCCCATCACGCCGCCGGTGATTTGCACTGCGTTAAGTTGAAAATCACCCGCCGTTAAAAGCTCGGCGACGGCGCGGCCGTTGATGTCATACGACTTGCCTTGCCCCGATCCCTTGGCCGTCACGTTCAGGCCCTGCAAACGCACGCCATCGGCTGCCAGCGCGTCGGACTTGATACTTCCTTCTACCTGATAATGATCACCGTCGCCGGCGATCGTGCCGACAAAGTTGCCCGCGCCCCGCATCGTCGTGCCGGTTTGCAGGATCTCCGATGTCTGAGTGAGATCAACTGTCGAAGTTACATTGAAATGATATTTCAGGGCGCGCCAATCATCCATTACGCCTTGCAGCTTCGCTTCGGCAATCGGCGAACGGAGCGTCAGGTCTGAAATCTCAGCGCGCGTTTGGTTGACGCGCCCGCTTGCTGCTATGTCGATGTTATTAACCGTCCGGTTGTCATAAACAAAAGTCGAGTTGGTCGAACTTAACGTAACTGTATTCATCCAGCTCGCCAGCGGCGCGGAGGGATCGTCCGGCTGGATGGTGAGGTGCAGGTTAAGGGCTTCGCCTGAAAGGCTGTGCTGCGAGTCGCCATAGTGGATGTGCGAATTCTTGATCTCGATACGCGCGGTAGAATACGCGAACAGGATTCGCTGGTTAGGCTGCGGCGGCGGGATGTGTATGTTGCGAAAGTTCGATTGACCATGCTCGTCAAACTTGACCCACACTTCCAGCCCTTCAATTTGTAAATCCTTTAAGTTGATGTTTCGTTGCAGGTTGAGCGCATACAGATCCTCGATCCGCACGGTCGCCACCATCCGGCCAATCTTCCCGAGTTGCTCGCCGGTTTTCGCGTCGTAAAGTTCGACGCCGAGCATCTCCACATTCTGCGGGCCCAGCGACGTATGAAAAGTTTTGATTTCCGCGCGAATGCCGTATTGGGCCAAGGTGTTCTTGATTTGCCCGGCGACGTAACGATCGACGAAGCCAAGCCGATAGGCGAGCAGTCCGATCAAGATGAGAGCAATCACGCCGGCCGCGATAATGATCCCCGAGATCACTGCATGGCGACGCGTGAAGCGTCGAAAACCTCTGCGCGGCGTGACCGGAGCCGGCTGCGGTTCGCCGCTCGGTGTTTCCGCGGCATTATCGTGATGGTTATCCACAGGCATTGGCGCAGCCCCGATCTGAGAGCTCAGGCTTCAGACCGATGGGCGACTCTCGACGATACTTCCAAATGTTTTAGGGAGAGCCGAAACAGAGGCCAGACAACAGGGGTCAGAGGTCACTCGTCATCACAGATTCCGCTGACCTCCGATTTCTTACCTCCGCTCTGTTTGTAAACTGAAAGCCGGGGAATTTCAAGGCTCAATTGTGGCACAGACTTCAGTCGGTGATCTTAACGAGCCCATCACAGACTGAAGTCTGTGCCACATCTTCAGATGTCGGGGAACCCAGCGGGACGTTGCCTACGACCTCTAATTCGAAACCTTCGAGGGCCGTAACTTTAGGGGGGTGATTAGTAAGAAGCTGAATGCGTCGCAGTCCCAGCTCATGCAGAATCTGCGCGCCCACACCGTAATCGCGATTGAGTCCATAGCCGGTTTCGGCGCTGGCTTCGGCTTTGCTCAAGCCGCGTTCCTGCATCAACGCATACGTGCGCAACTGATGAACCAGATCCAGGCCGTGCTCGCTTTGACGTAGATAAAGGACCACGCCCTGGCCGGCCTCCGCGATTTTCTCCAGCGCTCGTCTTAGCTGATAGCCGGTATCGTCGATCATCGATCCGAACATGTCGCAGGTAACGTTTTCGCTGTGCACGCGGACCAGCACCGTATCGTCACTGCGGACATCACCCATGACCATCGCCAGATGCACGTCGCCATTGATCGTGTTCTCGAAAGCGATGGCCCGAAACTTTCCATAGATAGTGGGCAGATCGGTTTCGACCGCGCGGCGCACCAGGACTTCCTTGGTGATCCGGTAGCGGATCAGATCGGCGACGGTAATGATCTTGAGGCCGTGCACGACGGCAAAGTCGCGAAGCTGCGGCAGCCGCGCCATCGTCCCGTCTTCGTTCATGATTTCGCAAATCACACCGGCGGGATCGAGGCCGGCGATGCGCGCCATGTCCACCGCCGCTTCCGTCTGTCCGGGACGAACCAGCACGCCGCCTTTTTTGGCGCGCAAGGGAAAGATGTGCCCGGGCCGCGCCAGATCCTGCGGCCTGGTCCGGGGATCGACTGCAGTTTGGATCGTGGTCGCGCGATCAGCGGCTGATATTCCGGTGGTCACTCCACGGCGCGCTTCGATCGAAATTGTGAAAGCGGTCCCCAGATGCGAAGTGTTGTCGGCGACCTGCGGCGGCAGATTCAATTCATCGCAGCGCTCCTCGGTCAGCGGCAGGCAAATCAAACCGCGCGCGTGCCTGGCCATGAAGTTGATTATCTCAGGAGTGACTTTTTCGGCCGCGCAAACCAGATCGCCTTCATTCTCACGGTCTTCATCGTCCACGATAATGATCATGCGCCCTTCGCGAATATCGGCGGCGGCGTCAGGAATGGAAGCGAATGGCATCTTGGAATCAGCGGTCTCAATTTGAAATTCTGGGTTGGATCTATGTTACCGCGCCAAGCGGGGATTTGGCGACTCAGGGAGGGCACGTGGATAGCTTTATTCAGGGCTTATGGAGCGATGAGGAGAGATGGGGTCAGCACCGGCCCGGTCGCTGCCGCTCCCAGTAGAGACCTCATAAGATCATCGCCTTACTGAACCTTTAGGTTGCTGACTAATAGTACAAAATAAGCTTGAACTCTAAGCTGAGTTACCAGGTTCTGAATTTCCGGTGGTAAGTATTCGCTCCACGTACTTCGCGATTACATCAACTTCCAAATTCACATCATCATCGGTTTTTAGCTGCGAAAAGTTCGTTACCTCCCAGGTCTTCGGAATCACCGCGATCTCGAAATAGTCGTCAGTCAGATTTGAGATAGTGAGGCTGATACCTTCGACCGCGACCGAGCCTTTGAAAACGAGATAGCGCGCAATCTCTTTCGGGTAAGCAATCCGAAACGTCCAGGACCCGCCGTGGCTTTCCGCGCTCAGAAACTTACCGCGAGCGTCGACGTGGCCCTGCACGATGTGTCCCCCCAGGCGCGTCGCCGGCGTAACGGCGCGCTCGAGATTCACCGGCGAGCCGGCATGTAATTTACCCAGCGTTGATCGGAAGAGCGTCTCTTTGGAAACATCCGCCGCGAACGAATCAGATCTCACATCAAGCGCGGTCAGGCAGACGCCGTTAACTGAGATCGAATCGCCATCGGCTGAGCCTTCGGTAACAGTGCGTGCTTCAATCACGATGCGCGCGTCTTCACCGCGCTGTTCAACTGCGCGTACACGGCCCAGCTCTTCGATGATTCCGGTGAACATGTTTTTCCAGGCTTGCCCTTGGTGACCGTAGGGCTCTCAGTGACGCCCGTGTCATGAGTCCGCGCCTCGGCAAGGGCTGGCCACGGAGTTACTGTCTGAGGAAGAGTGCGATCAAGATAATCAGGAGTGCAATAATGGCCGGCACAACTGAAAAGATCATCATCCAGATCGCTTCGTGCTTGAATGTGAATCGGAGTAGTTTCATGCTTCCTGGCTTGCCCGCCTAACGGTCGGGCTTCTGCCACGTACTCACCGTACTCGGCGGACGAACGTCATCATTCTCCGAAACACTTCCTCAATCGGTTGACCCGTCGAATCGATCACAATAGCATCCTCAGCCGCAACCAGCGGCGAATCAATGCGCGTCGTGTCGCGGCGGTCGCGTTCGGTGATGTCAACGAGTGTCTGCTCGTAAGTAGCCGCCGCATTGTGTTCACGCTCCTCAGCCAGTCGTCGTTCCGCTCGTTCTTCCGGTATTGCGTCCAAAAAGAATTTCACTCCGGCCTTTGGAAAGACGACGGTGCCGATGTCGCGTCCATTCATTACGGCGCCGCGCGCGCCCAACTCTCGTTGCCGTCCGACCATCGCGCGCCGCACCGCCGGAATTGTCGAGATAATCGAGGACATGTTCGTTACGTCTTCATCGCGGATGCGATCGCTAACGTCGCGCCCATCCAGAGTCACCCGGAGCGAATCGGGATCGCCCGCCAGATCGATGTCGACTCGTTGCGCGAGCGATCCGACGGCCACGTCATCCGTTTCGCTGACCGTCGATTCAATCACGGCCAGGGCCACCGCGCGATACATCGAGCCGGTGTCGATGTATAGCAGTCCCAGTTCGCGCGCCAGCATCCGCCCCAGAGTGGATTTGCCCGCGCCCGACGGACCATCGATGGCAATGATTAAGGGCTGCGACATTCGCGTGCTATTCCAGTCGCTTATAGTCGTCCGCAAGGCGCACGATGTCGTCCTCACCCAGGTAATCACCAAGCTGCACTTCGATGATTGCCAGACGGACATCGCCGCTGTTTCCCAGGCGATGATTGGTTTCCGGTGGGATGTGAATGTGCTCACCCTTCTGCAGTTGCAGTTCCCGGTCGCCGCAGACAACGTCAGCCACGCCCTCGACCACGACCCAATGTTCACCGCGCCGCGCATGTCGCTGTAGGCTCAATCGCGCGCCGGGCTTCACTTCCAGCACTTTCACCTTAAAGCCAGGTCTTTCTTCCAGGACTTCGTAACTGCCCCACGGTCTTTCGTCAAACTCTCGCACAGCATTCCTTCCTTTGTCGCGAACTGTTCTTAACGATCTCGAAGAAAGAATATGTTGAGAGTTGACAGCGCTGCAACCTGAACTCGCGCGCAGTGCTGACAAAAATAATAGGAACGGCGCGCTGTAAAGCGTTCGCCGTTCCTTTTGAAAGGGCCTTCAAGGCCTCAGAGGATGTGCGCCACTTGAACGTGGTCGTTAGTGTTGACTGCGTGAACGAGCTATCTCTTCTTAGCGGATTTCTTGGCCGCTTTTTTCTTACCGGCTGCTTTTTTAGCGGCCTTCTTCTTAGTTGCCATAGTGTCGTTTCTCCTTCTTTAGCTTTCTGGTTATGACCACAAGATAGTGTGTTGCTGTTACTCTTGTGGTCTAGAGAAAACGGCGCACAACATCTTGCTATATAAACTTATATTCCAGGCTTGTCAACAATTTATTACTCAGTGATGAAAAATATTTCGCGCGCCGGCGTCGACAACGAACGCTGAACACGTGATTCGCAACTCCGATTCCTCTCCCACTTGATCGTCACACTCACTCAAGTTGATGAGTGTGCTTGCGCCGCTGATTGAAAATTTAATGTGGCCCTTGGGAAGAGAGATCTTTGAAGCGCGTGATCACGTCGAATGATCAAATCGTAGTCATCGGAAGATCGGTGTGAAGATCCATTCGTCGTGTCGATCGATACCGTAATAGGTAATCACAGAGTTACGCTGACTGCGGCTGCTAACTCCCACGAACGGTCCGGAAGAACTTTCAGAATCATCTTCACCACCCGGCGCGGACTTGGTCGACTTGGTGTTCAGGATGTTTGTCATTAGCGGAATCGCCAGCGTTTGGAAATCGTTTTTGGGAGTTGGGGGCACGCCGTTCGTATACGCGGTTAAATTCTTGATCAACCCGGCGAAGTCCTGCGATGTAGGCGACACCAACTTCCACTCGCCTGAGCGTGAAAGCGGATCCCTGGCGGCCGCGACTCTCAGAATTTGCAGCTTCTTTGTTCTTCCAGGAATTTGAATGCCTTCGAGCAATTGTTCCATGTTCGTCGGCAGAGAATTAACCCCTTGCCCGCCCTTGGAACGGTAGTAGGAGCGAACGGCGTCAGCCACTTGTTCGCCCCTGAAAATGGCCTCTTTCTCACGTTCTCGCTGGACCTGCTGCCTAATGTTCGACGCCGCGGTCATCGCGAAAAGGGCCAACAAACTCATGACAACCAGCAACGCAATCAGGGCATATCCACCCTCGTCATTCGCATCCTTGATCTGCTTTGCGAGCTTCGCACGACGCCAGATGACTAGCGGCCTCTTACTGGAAAGACTTGTCGGATCTGCGCTGGCGAATCGAGTCATACGGATCTTCAATTCAACATCGAAACCTTCGAAGCTGTACTTCATTGTGGCTCTTCATCGCTGACACGCACAGGCGGCCTAAACGGCTGGCCGTTGGTGTCGGCGGTAAAACTAATCGTGTGCCTGATCTTCAGCGTCGTATCAACCAAAACGATTTCCTTCTCAGAGATGCTGCTAACTCGAAATCGTCCACCGAGCAGATCACCACGTTGAGCATTGATCAGGTCCTTGCTGTTCTTGTCTTGCAACACCGCCGTATCGTTGAAACGCGGCTTGCCGATAATGCCGATGTAGTTGTAGTTCGGCAGCGGCGGAGGCGTGACTGTCAGCGTTACTGCATTCGAGTAGAGCGCACCGTCATTGCTCCGCACCGTTACCTGGCGCGAACCCGGGTTGGTGATCAGCGCTGACGGCACGGTGGTGAATAGTTGTTGCGCGTTAATAAAACGAGTCGGCAAGTCGCGGCCATCGATCGAGACGTGCAGGGCCGGCGTAAACTTGTCGCCCGTGATCTGAAGGCTGAAATCGGCCGTGCGCGCATAGACGTTTGACGGCATCAACGAAGAAGCCGTCAGCGGTGGAGGTGGCACAGGCGTCGGCGTCGGAATGTAGGGGGCCCTAACAAGGGGCGGCGGTGGTTCGTAATAAGAAAAGATATTCCGCGCTGCTTCAGAGACTGCCGGTAAGATCGGATTATAGACAATCGGTTGAAAGGAGGACGAATCTTCAGCGACGGTGTTCGTTTTTTCTACTGGCCTGGTTGGTGACGGGGACGCCTTAGCGATGGGGCTGTTGGTTGCAGGCTTGCTTGAGCTACCGCCAAAGAACACATACCCGAGTACTACAATTGCGGACAGGCCGAGCACACCGGCCGCGATCATCTTCTTTTTTTCGTTTGGATTATTTGGATCAAAAAGTTGCATTGCAATAAGTCCGATCTAAAACCCTGAGAGATCTAATCTAGAATGCGGCGGCTTTTTCTTGAACACTCTCGAGCGCCGGCGGTTGTTTATTTTGATGCCTCCGGGGCGCTTTTCGCTTCGGGTCGCTGAAAATATGTAGCCAGATCAAGTCGCAGGCTTACCAGCGAGCCGCGGCTGCCTGCCGGCGCGGTCGTCGTCGCTGTCGTGCCCGTGCGGGGCGGCAAGGCCCTCGTTACCGGCGGCGGCAAATCCTGGGTGGCGCCAGACTCTCGCACGCCCTCAAGCTCGACGGAATTAATGATTAAGAAGTGACGGCTGTTTTCGATGTCACGCACAAAGTGGCGGACGTTCTGGTACGGCCCCTCCACTGTCACGCTCACCAACACGCCGGGATAGATGCTTTGCCACTTCGCAATCCCTTGCTTCTCGGCGCTCTCTGTTGCTAGTCCCTGAGCTTTAGTTCCGGCGGGCTCCAGCGCCGCGTAGGTCGGTCCGGCTGTGTTACGCAAGCCATTGCTTCTGATCAAATTGTTCAGTTCGGCGTAGAGAGACAAGCGGCCGGATCCCGATACCGAAAGCCAGTTCCCTTCAAAGTCCTTCACGCTGGCAGTCATCTGATCGACCGCCTCGCTGGTGCTGGTTGTTTGGGTGAAAAGGTTTTGCGAACTTCGAAGTTGAGTCTGCAGTTGTTCGCGTTCGTGTTCGGTCGAGGCCAGACGAGAGTGAGCGGGTAGATAAAAGTAGACGTAAGCAAAGACTGTAAGCACCGCCAACAGCGCGGCCCCGGCAAGACCGATCAGTTCCGGTAAGCCAATCACACTTAAGGCTGGCGCGCGCTTCAACTGAGCGAAGCGAATAGTAGTCTGCCGGCGCTTTGGGAGCGCAGGACCCTGAATTGGTTGCTCCTGGCTCATTGTGTCTTAACTCTCTCTCCGGCGGTGTCCACGGGGCGATTGTTTCTATCGCCCGGTGAGATCGGCACGCCGGCGCGGGGAACGTAGCGCACGTCCATTTCATATTCGGCGCCACTTTCACCACGGCCCCTTTGCAGAGTCTGGTTCCGCAGCTCCGCGTGAAAGACGCCTTGCCGCTCCATGTCTTCGATCATTTGAGTGATCGTCGTAGGGTCCTTACTGGCAACAGTCAGATCGAGGTTGGCGACCGTGCGCTCATCCTGGACTCGCACCTGGTTCACGACGATTCGCGAGACGCGCACACCACCGGGCAGGGCAGCTTCCAGATCTGAAAATAACAACGACCAGGAAAACTTCTTGCGATTGACCAGCGCGTGCGCCGATTTAAGCGTGCTCTGCTGTTCCGGGGTCAGCGCTGTCTTGATGGCGTCGGCACGCTTGTTCAGGCCGTTGATGTCCCTCTGCAACTTGTTTACATCGGTCTGCGCAGTCGCGACCTTGGCGTTCGTCTGAATGGTCGACTGGGCGATCAGAACCAGGGCAATGAACGACACCAGCGTGACGATGATCGCAACCGTCCAAGGCAGGGCGCGGTTGCGAAAGGGATTGCTGGCGAGATTAAGCTTCGCTGTCATTACTTCTACTTTAGCCTCAAAAGCCGAACGTCCATCAAAAAGGATACAGCCCGCCGCGAAGCGGCGCAAACCTGGGCGGCGCAAGCTACGAGTTTCGTTCAGAGTTCAAGCTTTAGCTTGCGCCTGGGCGGCAGCCTAAAGGCTGAACTCTGAACTAAAACCGCGTAGCAGCGGCGACGGCTGCAACAGAGTTACACGCTAATAAAGGCTTTTGGTTTCGGAAACAGCGGCGAAGGAAACTATGCGCTGGCGCTCATCTGATGGCGGTCGAGCTTGAGATAGAGACCGCGACGAGTTAGACCAAGTTCGCGCGCAGCCCGAGAAATATTGCCATTATGCTTACGCAAAGCTTCGGCAATCATACGGCGTTCGACCTCGGCCAGGGCGTCGGCCAGAGTGACATTTTGTAGTGGGACGGTAACTGAGCCGCTGGCGCCCGGCGCGCTAATCGGGGTGACGGTACCCGCGGGCGTAACGGGTGCGCCCATGTGGCGCAACTCCGGTGAGAGTTGTTCGGGTGTAATAAGGGTGCCGTCGTCGCTGCGGGCGATCACGCGTTGTACTTCGTTGCAGAGTTGGCGCACGTTACCGGGCCACTCCGCGACCATCAAGAGGTCAATTGCCTGCGGCGTAATCTGAATGTCGCTGCGGCCAAATTTTGCCGAGTAATGATTGACGTAGTAATTAACGATCGTGGGAATTTCCGAGCGGCGCTCGCGCAAAGGCGGCACGCGCAGCCGGATCACGTTTAATCGATAGTAGAGATCCTCGCGAAATCTTCCCTGCGCCACCATCTCTTCGAGGTCGCTATTGGTCGCGGCGATGATCCGCACGTCGACCTTCACCGGCCTTTGCTCGCCGAGCGGTTGAATCTCGCCTTCTTGCAGAAAGCGCAAAATCTTCGGCTGCACATCGATCGGCAGATCGCCTATTTCATCCAGAAAGAGTGTGCCGCCCACGGCCGTGCGAATCACGCCGGGTGAATCCTTAACCGCTCCCGTGAAGGAGCCGCGCCGATAGCCGAAGAGATAACCTTCGGAAAGTTCCTTTGGCACTGCGGTGCAGTTGAATGGGACAAAGACCTTGTCTCGGCGGGACGAGAGCGCGTGAATCGCCCGGGCGACAAGCTCTTTGCCGGTGCCTGATTCACCAGTGACCAGAACCGTCACATTCGAGGAACGAATCTTGTGAACTTCTTCCACCAGACGGGTCATTGCCGGACTGGAGTGGATAAAGCCGGGCATTAGGCTCGCACCCGCGAGAGTACTTTCTTCATCGGCTCCGTGAGCCGCGCGACCCCGGATCCGCAGAGCGCAGACGTCCATGCCCAACTCAACCACGCGCAGTAAAGGATCCAATGAAAGCCCGCCGGGAAGTCCGGCCCGGTCTCGCGGTGAAATCAGCAGCGTGGCCGGTGGCGCGTTTGTCGACTTCAGCGTAATGACCGCCACGTTATGCTTCTTGCTAAACGATTCGACTTGAGATGGTTTCTTGAGCGCCGCAAACTCATCCGCCAGCGCCGTGCTTTCGTTCTTGACGCAACCGTGCTCAATGACGACGCGTTGTCGGCCGCCTTCGTCCGACTCGATTACCAGTACCTTGCTACAGTTAGTTTCCTGACGAATCACCGCGGCCAGTTCGCGCAGCAGTAACTCTCTCGAGGCGACTGCTTCCGCCAGGCGCAAGGTCAGCAGTTGCACGACCGTGTCGCGGCGTAGCAGTTGCTGCGGTCTGGTCTGATCGAGTTCGGCGGCTGATTCCTCCGCGCTTTGGAGATCAACCCTTGCTCCCAATTCGCGGAAGATGTTTACCGCGCGCGAGAGATGCTCGGCCGCGCGTTCAGGCTGAGCCATGGCGTACGCGCGTCCCAGCTCATAATGCGCGCGCGCGCTCCGGTAACGATCACCGAGCAAATCGAAAATCGAAACGCTGCGGCCAAAGTGCTGCACCGCCATCGCCGCATCGCCCCGGACCATCTCGAGCAACCCGTGCAGCCGCTGCGCCTCGCCCGACAGCAGCAGGTCGGTCGGCGAGTCAGTTATCATCTGGGCCAGCGTCTGAAGATTCGCAGCCGATGCGTCGGTCGCTCCGCATTCCAGAGAGGCTTCCGCAAACAAAAGCCTCGATTCGCAGATTGCCTGTCGATCACCTATGACCTGCGCGAGTTCCAGTGCGGTCTTCGCGGTGGCCAGCGCCTCTCGGCCGCGCTTCATTGCCAGATAGCAACGTCCGAGCGTGCGCTGCGTCTGTCCCTGATACCACTTGTTCCCACGTTCCTTGGCCAACGATGCAGCGCGTTGGAGGTAGCTATAGGCTTCATCAAGATCGCCGCGCAAAGTGCACAACTCGCCCAGAGAGTCCAGAATCATCGGCACTTCCGCGCCCTGAGTGTCAGCTTCAGTAGCGAGGGCCAGTGCGCGTTCCAGAGCTTCCTGGGCGCGATCCCACTTGCCGATCAGCACCAGATTTACGCCCAGATTGTTGTAGCCGTCCGCCGCGCTCTTCTTATGATCGGTTCGTTCGTAATAGCCGATCGCCTTCTCGAGATAACGAATCCCTTCCTGGGGCCGCTTCAAAAACCAGCAGGCGCCCGCCATGTTCGAATAGATCCGCCCCAGCAGAAAACTGGCCGGGTGATCACCGGTCAGCTTTAGAGCTTGCCCGAAGTTTTCTAAAGACTGCTCGTGCAGTCCTTCCTGAATATCCGCGGCTGCCAATCCGAAATAGCTTTCGGCCAATCCGCGCCAATCGCCGCTGATGCGATAACTTTCCAGAGCGCGCTGCGAATAATCGCGGGCGATGGGATACTCGCTGATGCTGCGATAGACACGCGCTAGAGCGGCATAGACCGCACCTGCTTCCGCGCCCCCTTCAGGAAGGTCGCGCAGCGTAGCCTTCAACAGCGTGACGGCCTTGGGGTGATCGCGGTTGTAGTTATAAGCCAGAGCAATCTGGACCCGCAGACGCGCGCTCAAAGTTAGATCAAGTTTGGTGCGCGTTTCGGCGTCTTCGTACATGGCGACCGCTTCGAGCGATTCGCGATATTGACCCTGCATCTCGAGCGCGATCGACAGGGCGCAGCGCGCCTGCGCCAAGAGCGCTGGTTGCGACCGAGTTTGTGCGAGTAGTGAGTTAAGACGTGAGCGCGCCTCGGTCGTCAGGCCCTGATCGAGCAAGCCGCGAACCACCTCCAGATCGTCAGCCAGGGATTCCGGAGAAGGCGTGCCGGCGCGCGTCCGCAGTCGCACGCGAGCGTGCTCCAAATCGACAACAGAGTTGTCCGGGTTGTTCTTTTCCTTACTCAAGCGTACAAGTTCCCGTTAAAGGTGATCGCCTCTGCCGCAACTTTCGTGGCAATTCGAAAAGGTTATAAAAGCTCAATGAGTTGCGCTTTTCACCGCGGAAGCCCAGGGCAGGAGATGACGGACTCAAAAATGACGCGCTTAATCGCCTTCAAACGACCTGAAAATAGCATAGTACGGAACGACCGTCACGTACGAGTTGCTGCGAGCAGGCACCGAGAGTTCAACGGTTTGGTTGCTGATTAAGGCGCAAGCTGAAGCTTGAACGCTGAACTGGGGCCGTTCCATTTGGGAGGGCGACTGGCAATCTAACGCGGATAGACGAGGATGGCGTCGCTCACAGGGCGTTCGCCGGTGGCGTCCGAAGGCTTATTCACTAACTTATTCCTGATGACCATCGTCGTCGACCCGCCGCCATCGAGATTGATTGCCTCTGTGGCGCCGAACTCGAGTAACAAATCCGCCAGCATAGTCAGAGACATGCCGATGCTCTCGCCGGGCTGACGGCCATCCACAGTAACGAGCAGGATCTGTCCGGACTTCAATCTGGCGATCGCCGTGCGTGGGTGGCCGTCATTAACAAAGCTGGGCAGGATTTTTTCAGCGGCATTCGTGATCTCAATCCGTCCGTCTTTTATTAGTTGAGGACCTCCGCCGATGACGCTGGTTGCCCTCTTCCAGGAATCCGCCCGGTCCGCCTCCACCGGCGACAGATTCAAATTCAAGCTTACTCGCGCGCCCACAGCGAGATTTTTGAGGGCCCATTCGCGGGCCGCGCCGGCGGTGGAAACCACGAAACCATCCGCGGGGATCGCACTACTGCCTTTCAGATCGCGTACATCAACTACTCGCCCACGGCGCACGATGAGTTCAAGGCCGTTCGGTTCGGTGAGTGTGGTGCGATGGAACTCCGGTGTGAAAATGATGAGTTCGTTATCGGATCGAGGTCGGTTCAATCCATTGACAGTGTGTTTGGGTTGTGGCACACGCAACTTGCGCGTGTTTTCGAGCGCGATACGCCCGTGCCCCTTCGCACTCGCGCCCGAGGCAATCTCTCCTTCGAACTTAAGATGGCCAAAGATTAGTTCCTGCCTGCCGCCGCTTTCAATCAAGCCGATCGCGGCGCGCGCGTTGTTCGTTTCACTCAAGAGTTTTCCACTGAGCACTTCGACCCCGACTGAATCCCCGCGATAGGTTCCGGTCGTGCGAAAGTAACCGCTGTTAACCGCCGCCAGCGCTCCATACCGGGCCGCCATCGAGCTGACAGTCTCCAAACCGACGGCTTCGTCGAGAGCATGAACGAGCTGCAGACGCGCCTGGCTGAGATCGATGCGCAGCATATTGATGAACCAGGGGCCGGTCGCTTCTTTTTCGGATTTGTAGCCGCGAGTGATCTGGATGTGCTCGATTCCGGGAGCGATGAATTCGGATTTTTGATTGGTCGATTGACTAACGACCCGAATGTTTTGCGACTTCGCCGGTAAGCCGATCACCGCAACCAAGAGGAGGACTAAAGCGCTGTGGCAGAGGGGGTATATGAACGTTCGAATGCGTTTGCATGCGTTCTGATGGAGCGCGATATTAATAAAGCACATTGTTGAATTTATACCGTATCTTCGAGTCTCACAGCGAGACCAGACATCGAAAAGTATTCCGCCTCGTTCGCCATTCCACGCTTCATCGTTCCGTGCAATCAATATGAACTCGAAACAGTTCAGCTGGCGAGTAGTGAGCAGTCAGCGGCCAACTTAATCGGCCTAACAAGTCGCTTAACGGTGGGTTCTCAGCCTCGGAGCAAATTTTGTTGCGGCTCCTTGCCTTTTAGTGCTACAAGACGGCATTATTTCTATGGAGTCAATAGACTCAAGAGAATTTAAAGCTTCTTATTCACTTGCGGCCTGCATCCTCCGCGGACTAATTTGACATCTCATTGGTGAAACACGGGTGAAACACGAAGGGGGCGAAAAGCGTAAAAACCCAACAAATCTGGAGATTACAAAATGACTAGTCATAAACAAGCCAACGGTGCCAAGGTTGGCGTTCGCATTAGCAGAGAGACTGGTGGTGCTTATGCCGATGTGCGAGAGGTAATCCAAAGCGAGCTCAGGAGAATTCGGAGCGAGCAGCAGAGTAAAGCCGATTCGGAGTGTGGGATGGTTCGCGATTCGGACAATCGCACTAACGGCAATAGAGATAAAAAGCACTAAGCCTCTCAGCGATGTAACATTAAAGGGCCTCCCTCATGCCATTTAACCTGCTCCTTCTTCCATTATTAGGCGGGTTTATTTTCTTCTCGCATTGGAATCGGACCGCCTTTTTTGCGAAGCGGCAAGACAAGGAGCGGCTTTTGCTTTACTCCTCGTTGTGGGGAGTTTTGTTTCTCATTCTTTCCTTCCTAATATCGATCCTAATGCCATATAGCGATTGGTTGACTGGCCTTCGCCATTGGTGGGCATATAACACTCCCCCAATTCCTTTCTCGGGGATTTCCAGTTTTGCTCTGGCGCTGGGAGTCGCGGGTCCGTTTGTCCTTAACAGACTATGGCCGTTTAGCCGGATTTGGAACTCTCAAAAGGAAGGTGAAAGAGCAATTGAAAAATACGGCAGCCAATTGGAGAAGTTGCTTTATCGAGCACTCATTCAGGAGAAACGGGTCATGCTCACACTCAAGAACGGTAAAGTTTACATCGGACGCATCACAATATCTTTGACGCCGCAAGAAGATCGGAACCTGATGTTACTCCCAAGTAAAAGTGGATACCGAGACGCGATGCAGCGACTTATGCTCACCACAGATTACGACCAGACCTATAAGGACATTGAAGAGAATGAGCCCGAGGGATACTTAGACATTATTTCCGATTTTGGAGTTACTCTGCCGATCCCAGAAGTTCTGAGCGCCAGCCTATTTAGAGAGGATGTCCATCAACGGTTTTTCGAACACGCTGATCCTCCAGATCCTGTACGAGAACAACTGGATATTGGAATCGCCACTAACATACCCCGCGCAAAACAACCGATACGAACGCCCCGCAAGAGCCCAAACTCAGATTAGGACTCGCATCACTAGCCGGTAGCGGGGTCAAGCTGTGCAAACTCACCCCACCACCAGTCCATTCCTTGACACCCCTCAGACCGCCCCTTATCATGCTTGTTTCCGCGTAGACCGGAATCTTCGTCTAGCAACGTATGTTCGAGTCTCTTTCCGACAAACTGAAGCGGACGCTAAAGAATCTGCGCGGCGAAGGCGTCCTGACCAAAGAGCACGTGGACGCGGCCCTGCGCGAGATTCGCTTGGCTTTGCTTGAAGCCGACGTCAATTACAAGGTCGCCAAAGACTTTATCGCGTCGGTCAAAGAGAAAGCCGAAGGCCAGCAGGTCTGGATGGAGTTGAAGCCATCCGAACAGGTTGTCAAGATAGTTTTCGATGAGTTGGTCGATATGCTGGGCGGGCAATCCTCTCGCCTCGTATTCACCAAGACGAGCCCTAATGTCGTCATGATTGTCGGCTTGCAGGGTTCGGGCAAGACGACCTCGACCGGAAAGATTGCGCGTTGGCTGGCGCAGAACCAGGATCGCAAGCCGCTGCTGCTTTCGACTGACGTGTATCGTCCGGCGGCGCGCGAACAGTTAAGGGTCATCGCAAAAGCGACGGGCCAGTCGATCTTTGAAAAGCCTGAGACGAATGATCCGCTCGAGTTGACTCGTGCGGCCGTGCAGCACGCGCGCGACGTTGGTTACGACACGCTGCTGATCGATACGGCCGGTCGCCTGCACATCGACGATGAGTTGATGGAAGAGTTGGTTAACATCAAGAGCGAAACGCGTCCGGTCGAAATTCTTTTCGTCGCCGATGCGATGACCGGACAGGATGCGGTGCGTTCGGCGGAAGAATTTCATCGACGTATCGGCATTACCGGGGTAGTGCTGACCAAGATGGATGGCGATGCGCGCGGAGGCGCGGCCTTGTCGATCAAGCAGGTCATCGGACAGCCGGTGAAGTTTGTCGGCGTCGGCGAGAAGTACGACGCGCTCGAGCCGTTCTATCCCGATCGCGTGGCCCAGCGAATTCTCGGCATGGGCGATGTGCTTTCGCTGATCGAACAGGTTCAGGACAAGGTCGATCAAGGCGAAGCTGAGGCGCAGCTCAAGAAGCTGCAAAAGAACCAGTTCTCGCTCGATGATTTTCGCTCGCAGCTCAGGCAGGTAAAAAAGCTTGGTTCTTTCTCAAAGATTCTCAAATTGTTACCGGATCAACTTCTGGGCGGCGTGGGCATGCCGGATTTGACCGACGAGCAATCGGAGTTGATGGAGAAAGAGATGAAGCGCACCGAAGCCATCATCGATTCGATGACTGGCGAAGAGCGGGCCAACCATCTGATCCTGAACGCTAACCGGCGCCGGCGAATTGCGCGGGGATCAGGCACGACGGTGGCGCAGGTGAATGCGCTCATCAAGCAGTACACCGAGATGCGGCGCATGATGCAGGGAATGTTCAGCGGAGGTGGTTTGCGCGGCAAGATGATGCGCCGGATGGCCGGCATGCAGGGAATGGAAGGCGACGGCGGCGAGGCAATGATGAGTGGGATGGGCGGAATGCCCGGCTTGACCGCTGGGTCACCCGGATCATCGCGCAGGAAGAAAAAGAAAAAGAAGAAGCGACGTTAGATCGCTTTTAGCTCGAAGAAAAGAGATCGGATTGTTTAGATGCGGCACTTGTACCGCTCCTGCCCACAAGTGGGCAGTCTAATCAAAACGGTCTAAACGAAACGTCCTAGACAAAATCGAATCGTTAGTGGCTGGAGGAAAGACACTTGTTAGCAATTAGATTGATGCGCATGGGCTCCAAGAAAAGACCCTCGTACCGGATCGTGGTCAAGGAAAAGCAATCCAAGCGGGACGGTGCGTGCCTGGAAAACCTCGGAACGTACGATCCAACCCGGCAGCCGGCCGAGGTTAAGCTCAAAGGCGAACGCGTGCGTTACTGGATCGCGAAGGGCGCGCAGCCGACCGATACCGTGCGCCAGTTGATCAAGCAGGCGGCGAAAGCCGAAAGTGCGCCGGCGGCAGAGTCGCAGGTTGCATAACGTTTTTGCATCGCGTTTAGAGGGCGGACTTGTCCGCCCATCAAGATGCGGCACAAGTGCCGCGTCTAAATAAGGTCCTTATTAATTTCATGCGCGAGACTGTTGAATTAATCGTTAAGGCCCTCGTCGATGATGCGGAAGCAGTCGACGTGCGCGAGCTTGAGCGCGAGGGTACTACTCGCATCGAGGTGCGCGTGGCCCAGCCCGACATGGGCAAGGTGATTGGGAAACAGGGCCGCACGGTGCGGGCTTTACGCTCGTTGGTTTACGCCGCGGGTTTGAAGAGACATCGCCGGTTCGTGCTCGACGTCGTTGAGTGAAGTGGCCGATGATCTTATTGTCGTCGCGCGCGTGGCCAGGACGAGGGGGCTGCGGGGAGAAGTGATCGGCGATCTCTACACGGATTTTCCCGGACGCTTTGAAGCTCTCGACAGCGTAATCGCGATCGCGCCGGATGGAAGCCGCCGATCTTTGCAAATTGAAGAGCATTGGTTCCAGGGCAATCGAATTGTTTTCAAGTTTGCCGGCTACGATTCGATTGATGACGCTAAGGATCTCGCGGGACTGCAACTGGCGATTCCAGAGACCGAGCGAATCGAGCTGCCCCCCGATCATTTTTACGAATGGGAGTTGGCCGGTTGTCGCGTCGAGGCTTTGGACGGAAAGGTGATCGGCCATGTGCGCGAGGTAATGCATACGGGCGGAGTTGAGATTCTGGTCGTGGCCGGTGACGAAGGACGCGAATTCCTGATTCCAATGGCGCACGAAATCTGTGTCGAGGTCGATATCGAACACAAAGTTGTTCGCGTGGATCCTCCCGAGGGGCTTTTGGAATTGTAGATTGCCGATTTCCAATTGCCGATTGGAGTTGGTCCTGCGAAAACCTCGAACTCGAATCTCGAGCTCGCTGATTTGAGAAGAAATCGGCAGTTGGAAATTGGCAATCGGCAATGGAACCGCTTCGCGTCGATATCATTACGATCTTCCCGGATTACTTTCGCGAAGCGTTTGATTATGGAATTGTCCGTAGGGCTCGCGCGGCGGGTTTGGTAAGTATTCAGGCGCACGATTTACGGGCCTGGACCACCGACAAGCATCACGTCGTAGACGATCGGCCCTTTGGCGGCGGCGACGGCATGGTGTTAAAGCCCGAACCGATCTTTGCAGCAGTGGCATCGCTCGCCGGCGGCAATCGCCGCGAAAGCATACCTGCCGGGAAACGCGTCGTTTTGCTTTCGCCGCAGGGCCGGCCGTTCACGCAGGCGATCGCCGCTGAGTTTGCGGCGCTCGATCAACTGGTCTTGATTTGCGGGCGTTATGAAGGCGTCGACGAGCGAGTTGCCGAGGCGCTGGTGACCGATGAAATCTCGATCGGAGATTATGTCCTTTCCGGAGGGGAACCGGCCGCGCTCGTCCTGGTAGACGCGACCGTCCGCTTGTTACCCGGAGCGTTGGGCAGCGCAACGTCGGCGACGAATGAATCTTTCTCGGACGGGCTGCTGGATTGTCCGCAGTACACACGGCCGCCGGAGTTTGAAGGGATGCGCGCCCCGGAAGTTTTATTGAACGGCCACCATGCGGAGATCGCGCGCTGGCGCCGTGATGCTTCGCTGGATAAAACGAAGCGCAATCGGCCGGATCTTTTGAAATAATGGACTTTGTGCTTAGTACTTTGGTTCCATTGAAAGTACGCGAACTCTTCAGAGAGAAAACCAAGCCCGAAGTACAAAAGAACGAAGAACGAATTGGAGTAAGTCATGAACCGCTTAGACAGCGTCGATCAGGCGCAACTAAAAACTAACGTGCCGGATTTTCAGCCGGGGGATACCGTACGCGTGCACGTGCGGATTAAGGAATCCGAAACCAAAGAGCGACTGCAGGCTTTCGAGGGTGTAGTCATCGCCCGCAAGCATGGCGGTGTGCGCGAAACGATCACGGTGCGTAAGACAAGTTTCGGCGTCGGAGTGGAACGAATTTTCCCCCTGCACGCCACGATCGTCGACCACATTGATGTGATCAAGAGAGGCCACGTGCGCCGGGCAAAGCTCTACTACTTGCGCGGTCTGCGTGGCAAAGCGGCGCGCATTCGCGAGCGCGATACGCGTCAGACCTCAGCCGCCGTCGCCGCCGAGGCCGCAGCCGCCGCAAAACGGCAGGCATCGTCGACTGATAAAGAATAACTTCGATCAGGCCGGCTGGCCCGATCGTTTCTCGCCAGAACTCGTGGCTGGCGCTGCTCACTAAATTGGAGCGAAAGCGATTTTGCACATCGCCATCGATGCGCATTCCGTCGGAGCAGAACTCGGCGGCAATGAAAGTTACGCCGTCAACCTGATCGAAGCCCTCGCCCAGATCGATCAGACGAATGATTACACGCTCTACGTAACCAAACGGGCCGCTGTTGAGCGGTTCGATCAACGCTGGCCCAACTTTAAGGTCAAGCAGACCTTGCCCCATACGCCCCTCGTGCGAATTCCCCTGACGCTGTCCCGAGAGTTGCGACGCCACCCTGTCGATCTGCTGCACGTCCAATATACCGCCCCCCCATTCGCCCCTTGTCCCGTGGTTACTACCATTCACGATCTGGCTTTCGAGCACCTGCCTGAAACTTTCAACCGGCGCAGTTGGATGCAGTTGCGACTTACGGTGCGGCCTACCGCGCGGCGCGCTGCGCACATCATCACCGTCTCAGAGTATTCTCGCGCTGATATCAGCCGCACCTACGGCATTGCTCCGCAGCGAATCACCGTCACGCCGGAAGCCGCCTCGACAAAGTTTTTTCCTGTCACAAATGAAACAGAACTGAGAAGGGTTCGCGAAAGTTATGGGATTCAGGAGAATTACATTCTTTCGCTCTGTTCCATTCAACCGCGAAAGAATTTGGTGCGACTAATTGAAGCATATTCATCCTTGCGTGGAGTTCGCCCAGGGGTTAAGCTTCCCCAACTCGTCCTGGCAGGGAAACGTGGTTGGTTGAATACTGAAATCTTTCGAACTGCTGAGCGAAACGCTCTCAGCAAGGACATCTTGTTTACGGATTATGTTCCCGAGCGAGACCTTCCCGGTCTCTATAGCGGTGCTCTCTGCTTCGTTTATCCGTCCTATTTCGAGGGCTTTGGTTTGCCGGTAGTCGAAGCGATGCAATGCGGCGTACCGGTGATTGCGGGGAATCGGACGAGTCTCCCCGAAGTCATCGGCGAAGCGGGTTTGCTATTTGATCCTTTCGACACGCAGGCTCTGGTTAACGCCCTCGCGCAGGTAATCGATGATTCCGAATGTCGCGCGGTATTGCGTTCGAAGGGTCTTGAGAGAGTGAAATCCTTTAACTGGAAGACAACGGCGCGGCTGACTCTGGGAGTGTATGAGCGGGCTGTGAAGAGGCAGGGACCAAAGAAGAAATGACTGGCGAAGAGAATTCAAGTCATTCCTTTGGTCCCTTTTGATTATGCGCATCGCGATTCTTGGCACGCGAGGAATCCCCGCCAACTACGGCGGGTTTGAAACCTTTGCTGAACATCTTTCCACCAGGTTGGCCGCCCGCGGCCACGACGTGACCGTGTACTGCCGGGCGCACTACGTCAGCCCGCGCGAACTCGAGTTTCAGGGCGTCAAGCTAAAAGTCCTGCCCACGATCAGACATAAGTATTTTGACACCGTCGTCCATACTTTTCTTTCGGCTCTGCACGCGGTGCCACAGCGTTACGACGCCGCGTTGATCTGCAACGCCGCCAACGCCCCGTTCGCTTCCATTCTGCGGCTCTCCGGCACACCCGTGGCGCTGAACGTCGACGGCCTGGAGCACAAGCGAAAGAAGTGGAACTCAATTGCCCGCAGATACTATTTGATCGCTGAGAGGTTGGCGACGATTCTGCCGACTGAAACTGTTACCGATGCGCGCGTGATTCAGGAATACTATCAGGCCCGATACCGGGCGGCCTCAACCATGATCGCCTATGGCGCCGAGGTCGAGCGACGGCCCGATCCGTTAGTCCGGCGTTGGCGCGTCGAGCCTAACCGGTACGTGCTTTACGTTTCCCGTTTAGAGCCGGAGAACAACGCGCATCTGGTCATCGAAGCTTTCAAGCGGGTTCGCACCGCGCACAAACTTTTGATCGTTGGCGATGCTCCTTATGCGCGCGAGTACATCAACGACCTCAAGGCGCGCGCGCGCCGCGATCGTCGAATCGTCTTTACCGGCTTCGTGTTCGGTCGCGACTATCGGGCGCTGCAACAAAACGCCTACTGCTACATTCATGCTACCGAAGTCGGCGGCACGCATCCGGCACTGCTTGAAGCAATGGGCTTTGGTAATTGCGTGCTGACACTGGCGGCCCCGGAAAACATCGAGGCCATCGGCGACGCCGGCATTTCCTATACGGATGAAAACGATCTGGCTGAGAAGCTACAGCGGGTTTTGCGCGACGGCTCGCTGGTTCACTCGTATCGCAACCGTGCCCAGGCGCGCGTGTTGGAACATTACGATTGGGACTATGTCGTCGATCAGTACGAGAGGCTTTTTGCCAAGATGGCCGGCCTGCCGTTGCCGGAAGCAGATTCAGCTAACCTCACCCGATCCGAGGCCGCGTCCGCCCGGGAAAAATCGCTAATCCGCTCGGCTTCCGCGTAATTACTTCCACAGCCCTACCAGCGCAGTCGCAAATCGTAACCAGAGATCCGTTCCCGCCAGCATCAGCCGCAAAGGCTGGGCGGCAATTATGAAAAGCGTGCCCCACAAAAATGCCGGATGCAGCCGGCGATTCTTAATCGTATCGAAAGTTACCCATCCAAGTACGCACAAGTCAGTCAAACCGAAAAATACCAAAGGCCCACCTGCCGCGATGAAGTGCAGCGGGATCCGGGCGATTGCCGGAGTCAAAAGATTCAAGGCGGCCAGCAGCATCAGTCGTTTGTGAATGTCCAGACGGCGGCGGCGAAAGTAGAGTGACGTGCCGACAAGAATCGCAAATACCAGAATGTCGCCCAGCGGAATGACCAAAAACTGGAGCGGCGGCGGTCCCGGTGAAGCGCCGCGCGCGGCCGCGTCGATTGCCGTAACCACGCCGACAACCACCACCGCCCCGGCAAGCACTGCTCCCAACACGCCGAGGCGTTGATGAGTTTTGGTGCGACGCCTGGCCACCAGAAAGACTTGGGTAATAAAGAGAGCTACCCATGACGTCATCACGATTCCATGAAGATGTACGAGCAGTCCCGGCAGCGGCTGATTACCAAAGAAACCCTTGAGATAGTAAGTGCGCCCAAAACCCGCCAGGATGATCAAAGGCATGAGCACCGCAAACCAAATGTACAAGCGGCGATCTTTGGCGGTGGTTTGGATGGTTGGATTAATTGCCATAGGGTATCTCCGATACTTGATCTAAAACGAGAGTCGTTACCATACCTGACCGTAATGACGAAGGGAACTCGCGAATGATTTCCAGTCACGCGCTCCGTTGCCTGTGGTTCAGAGAGAAGGTCCGATTAGAACTGCAAGGGAAGATCTGAGGGCGACCTTTGCATGACGATTATTTCACCGCTTTGAAATTGGCCGGCTTGGCGAAGAGCGCATCAGCTATCGGCTTGTTGAATTCGACTGTCTCGTAATTGGTGCGGCTGGTTTGGAGGCCGTTGCGGAAATGATCGATGACATAGTTGGCGACGATGCCGTCGAGAGTGATCGGTTTGTACATCCGATCTTCTTCCGGCACTTCTTCCAGCTCGTCGCTGTCGGGTTTTTTCACTTTGCGCTGATACAGAATTTTGGCGGGCAAGCCGTCAGCGGCGGCGAATTCGTATTCGATCCAGAAACCATCAGGGTAAGTCAGCCGCACAGTTTCGTTGCGGCGCGCCAGGCCCGCCTCACGCCGGCCCACATAGCTCAGCTTAGCGCCCTGAGTGCGCCATCCACCGCGGAGTAGATTCTCAATCCCGGTGCGGGTCGAGAGCCGGAACTCTTCCAACTGTTCGACGGTTTGGTCTTTCAGAGTCAGGGCCGCGCCGTCATAGACCCAGCCTTTGTCGCGGTCATTTGTTTGAATCAGGCGCTGACCGCCGCCGCTGAATTCAGTGCGCTCTTTGTTCGGATAAACTATGTAATCAACGAAGCGGAGCGGAATGCCCGACACGCCGTCATGATAATCCGTGAAGAAGCCACGAGCGATTATGGTCTTAACGTTCAGGTAGCGATCGCCGCCCATCGTCTGGACTGCTTTCTGGACGATCTTTTCGGCCTTTTCGTCGGCGGTTATGGTTGGTTTTTCAGCCGTCGGAGATTGCGCCGCGCAAGCTAACGCCCCCAGTACAAAAAAGAGACTTGCGAATGTTAGCTTGCTGGCGAGGGATGTTAGCATCGCGGATCCAGAAGCAAATGGCGCAAGAAGAAAGAGCCCCAACTCATAAACTGAGGAGCTAGTCAGGCAATTTCGCGAGCTCGGATTCAGACGAGATGCCGGCCGGAGCGTCGGCCAGCTTCGTAACTACTTCTCCGTCTTCGACGTCGACGATGAAATGCGATCCGTCTTTCCACATCGTGGTGATGGGCAGCTTCACTCTCTCGTCGATGAAACGCTTCAGGAAGCGCGCGCCGTATTGCATGCTAAAGCCCTTTTCAGTTATCAGCGCGAGCGCCGCGTCAGTAGTCTGAAATGACTTGCCCTGACTCTTCATCTGGCGACTGGTCTTCTCAAGATAGATTTGCGCGATCTGCTTCACTTCATCCATGGTGAGCGGGGCGAAGACTACGATCTCGTCGATGCGATTGCGGAACTCAGGAGAAAAGCGCATCTCGGCAGCTTTCATTACTTCATTCTTGATCGCCCGGAAGTCGCTCGCCGTCTTCGTGCCAAAGCCCAAAGGCTTTTCATACTTCTTAAAGCTGTCCGAACCCAGGTTCGACGTCATGATTACGATCGCATCGGAAAGATAGACGCGCCGGCCGCGGCCATCAGTCAGCCAGCCTTCATCGAAAGCCTGCAGAAAAATATTCATCAGGTACGGTGAAGCTTTTTCAACTTCATCGAGCAGCAAAACTGTATACGGGTTCTCTCTTAGCTGTTCAGTCAGGATTCCGCCCCGTTCAGATCCGACAATACCGCGAGGCATGCCGATCAGTTTCTCAATCCCCACTGTGCCGTCGCCGTACTCGGACATGTCCAGCCGGACCATCTTGTGATCGTCGCCGAACATGAACTCAGCCACCGCCTTCGCCAACTCGGTCTTGCCGACGCCCGTCGGGCCGAGGAACAGCAGCACGCCGTCAGGCTTATAGTGCGACTCTTTCAAAGGGCCTTTGTTCAGGCGCAGCCGTTGGGCCACCGCTTTGATGGCTTCTTTCTGTCCTATGACGCGCTCGGAAAGCTTCACTTCGGTCAGAGCAAAGCGATCGCTGGTATCGCGGAAGATCATGTCGCGCGGGATTCGCGATTCTTGCGAGATTACGTCAATCACATGCTCAGGACGGACTATCATCGTGTGCGGCTCGTTGATCTCGACCTTTACTGAGGCCGTGTCGAGCCAGCCGATGGCTTTATCGGGCAGGTGCAAATTGCGAATATACTTGGGCGCCATCTCAAGCGCGGTGTTAATAGCTTCATCTGAGATTTGCACCGAGTAGTTACGTTCCAGACGCGGCCGCACGCCCAAAAGAATCTCACGAGTCTCGACAATCGACGGCTCGTCAACCCGCACCAGACGGAATCGTCGGGCCAGTGCCTCGTCTTCGGCGATGTACTCTTTGTACTCGGTGAGCGTAGTCGCGCCGAGGATCCGCAATTCGCCTTTGGCGAGCGCCGACTTGAACATGTTCGCTGCATCCGAAGAAGTTCCCAGCGCGGCGCCGGCGCCAATGATCGTGTGGGCTTCATCGATGAAGAGGATCATGTTATCGCGCTCTTTAACTTCGTCGATGATGCCCTTGATGCGTTCCTCGAACATGCCGCGCAACATGGTGCCCGCGACTATGCCGCCCATTTGCAGTTGTACCACGTGCGCGTTGCGCAGACGGGCCGGCACCTTCTGCGGCTCGAGTTCGATCATGCGCGCCAGGCCTTCCACTACCGCGGTCTTGCCTACGCCCGGTTCGCCGACCAGCATCGGCGAGTTAGCTCGCTCGCGGTGACAAAGAATCTCGATGATCTGCTGAATTTCTTTCTCGCGCCCGATGGTGGGGGGAATCTTGTCAGCCCGCGCCATGCGGTTTAGCGAAACACCAAAGTGCTTCAAGTAAGGAGGCAGCTCGTACTTCTTCCGATATTGCTCTTCCTGTTGTTCGCGTTCGTTTACGTTGGTGCGGACATGCTCGACTACGGATTCGGGCGTCGCGCCGAGATTTCGCAGGACTTCGACCAGGAGACTGTCGTAATTCGAAAGCACGTCGAAGATATCAGTAGACTCGATCGTCTTTCGCCCGCGTGAGCGCGCTCGCTCCATCGCGCGCTTGAACAAGTCGGTCGTGTCGGGAGCGATTCGGAATCCCTTACCGACATGCTGACGAGTGTTATCCAAACGTTTGTCGATCGCCCTGGTTACCAGGATCGGATCGAGAGCAAGGCTGCGAATGGTCGAGTCAAAGAGATCGGGCTCCTCCTTGGCCAGGCCACTGATGATGTGTTCGACAGCGATGTAATTTTGATCGCGCCGCCGCGATTCGCTCAGCGCGTTTTGCAAAACACGTTGTCCGCTCTCGCCAAATTTATCTTTATATGCTTCTAAATCGGCCATTCTTGTTGCCTTACTTCTAGTCGTTAAGCGCCCTTCAATTTCAGGCTGGCCGAAATTATATCAGGCGCGCACCCCTTTGATGTGAAAGAGCATATTCGTCGTTGCGTTTCAGTGCAACAAGAATCTCTCCGGCTCTTTCTAAGCAAATACCCTGCCAGCTACTGCCATGTCCCAAACCACCCCGTTTCGCCCCAGGTTCACGCGCCGGCAGCGGCGGCATTGGTAGCGAATTCCATCTCGCCGTTACGAGCCGATACGATCACTTTCTGTCCCGAAGTGATTTCTCCGCGCAATAGCTTCATCGCCAACGGATTCTGAATCAGGGTCTGAATTGCGCGCTTCAACGGCCGGGCGCCAAAGTTCGGGTCATAACCTTCGCGGGCCAACAATTCCCTGGCCGAATCCTGCAACTCTAAAGAGACATTGCGCTCACGCAGCATCGCGCGCAGACGCTCGAGCTGCACATCGATGATCTGCGTAATCTGTTCGCGTGACAAGCGGTGGAAGATGACGATGTCGTCGATACGATTCAGAAATTCCGGCTTGAAGTGCTCGCGCAAAACCATGGTTACTGCTTCTCGCACTTGCTTCTCATCTTCGCTGACCTCCTGGATCTCGCGCGAGCCGAGGTTCGACGTCATGATCAAAACCGTATTCTTAAAGTCGACCGTGCGGCCTTTTGAGTCTGTCAGCCGGCCGTCGTCAAGAATTTGCAGCAGCACATTGAAAACGTCCGGGTGCGCTTTTTCGATTTCATCAAAAAGGACGACGCTGTAAGGACGCCGTCGAACCGCTTCGGTTAACTGCCCGCCTTCCTCGTAGCCAACATAGCCCGGCGGCGCGCCGATCATGCGGGCCACGGCGTGCTTCTCCATGTACTCTGACATGTCGAGCCGTATCATCGAGCGTTCGTCGTCAAACAAAAACTCGGCGAGCGCGCGCGCGGTTTCGGTCTTACCGACACCCGTCGGACCCAGGAAGATAAACGAACCAACGGGACGATTGAGATCCTGCAGCCCGGCCCGTGCTCGTCGCACAGCGTTGGCTACTGCCTCAAGCGCTTCATCCTGGCCAATGACTCGCTGCCGCAGGCGGTCCTCCATTGTCAGCAGCTTGTGCATCTCGCCTTCGAGCATTTTTGAAACGGGCACGCCCGTCCACTTGGCGACAACCTGAGCGACGTCTTCCTCGTCAACTTCTTCTTTCAGCGTGACTCCGTCAGCCTGAATCTGCGCCAATTGCGCCTGCTCGATCTCAAACTTTCGTTCCAGCTCGGGAATCTGGCCGTATTGAATCTCAGACGCCCGACCGAGGTCGCCGGCGTTGCGAGCTTGATCCAGTTGCAGACGCAGTTGTTCCAACTCGGCCTTGGCCGTGCGCATGCGCTCGATCGCTTCCTTCTCGGACTGCCACTTGGCTTTCATCCCCGAAGACTTTTCCTTGAGATCCGCAATCCGTTGCTCAATCTCGTGGAGGCGGGCCTTTGAGCGCTCATCTTCTTCGCGCTGCAGGGCCTGCCGCTCAATTTCGAGCTGCATCGTCTCGCGTTCGACAATATCGATTTCCTGAGGCAGCGAGTCGATCTCAATTCGTAGCCGCGAGGCAGCCTCGTCAATCAGATCGATTGCCTTGTCGGGTAGAAAGCGGTCGGTGATATAGCGATTTGAGAGGGTCGCCGCGGCGACAATCGCCGAGTCCTTGATTCGCACTCCATGATGAACTTCGTATTTCTCTTTCAGACCACGGAGAATGGCGATCGTGTCCTCGACCGTCGGTTCGCCTACATATATCTGTTGGAAGCGCCGTTCGAGTGCGGCATCCTTTTCGATGTACTTCTTGTATTCGTTGAGCGTGGTGGCGCCCACACAACGAAGCTCGCCGCGGGCGAGCGCCGGCTTCAGCATGTTGGAAGCATCGATGGCTCCCTCAGCCGCGCCGGCTCCGACCAGCGTGTGCAATTCGTCGATGAATAGAATGATCTGGCCTTGCGCGCTTTCGATCTCCTTCAAAACCGCTTTCAGACGATCCTCGAACTCGCCGCGATACTTCGCGCCCGCCAACATCGAACCGAGATCCAATCCAACGAGGCGCTTGTTGCGCAGAGTCTCGGGAACGTCGCCCGAAACAATACGTTGAGCAAGCCCTTCGACGATTGCGGTCTTGCCGACGCCGGGCTCGCCGATAAGTACGGGATTGTTCTTGGTACGGCGAGAAAGTACCTGAATCGTGCGCCGAATTTCGTCGTCGCGGCCAATGACCGGATCCAGTTTGCCTTTGCGCGCGAGATCGGTCAGGTCGCGCGCGTACTTTGCCAGTGCCTGATAATTTGTCTCCGCATTTTGATCGGTGATACGAGCGCCGCCGCGCGTCTGGTCGATCGCCTTCAGCAAATCATCCCGATTCACTGCATGCTGGCGCAGCAGTTTTCCAGCGGCGCCGTCCTTTTCGTCGGCAATGGCCAGCAGCAGATGCTCAGTCGAGATGTACTCGTCCTGCATCTTCTCTGCTTGCTTTTCCGCTGCGGTAAATATCTGGTTCAGGCGGGGACTAAAATATTGCTGACCTCCCTGGACGCGCGGAAAACGCGCGATCGCCGCCTGGCAATCGCTGAGCACAACCTGCACGTTCGCGCCGAGCTTGCCAAGAAGCGGGCGCACAATGCCTTCGGGCTGCTCGAGCATCGCGCAAAGAAGATGCTCGGGCTCGACCTGCTGATTTTGATTTCGTTCAGCGAGCTCGATGCCGGCCTGAATGGCTTCCTGCCCTCGAAGTGTGAATTTGTCTAGACGCATAAAAAGTGACTATGGAATCTTAGCGCTTGAAAGCAATCGGGGCCACTGGACAAAAGCCAGTTGCCCCGTTTGCGTGTGCCCCAAAAACCGAATGATTATCTGGCTGCGGCCTGGGCCGTCTCTGCCTTCGCTTCAATCGTCTTGGAAGGCTGTTCGCCTTCGCCTTTGATCTCAATGCGGCGGGCTTTCGTTTCGGCGCGCTTTGGCAGCGTGACTCGCAAGACGCCATTACGATAATCGGCGGCTGCGCCTTCGCTCGAAACTGTATTCGGCAGGGTGAACGAGCGCACAAAACTGCCGTAGGCCCGCTCGACTCGATGATAGTTGTCGGTTTCGTCCTTCTTTTCGAAGTGACGCTCGCCGCGAAGCGTGATCACGTTGTTTTCAACGGACAGATCAAAGTCTTCGCGCTTCATGCCAGGCAATTCAGCCTCGAGCACGATCTGATCCTTATTTTCATAGATGTCTACGCTGGGACTCCAAGATCCGCGCGCGATCCCTTCGTCGTCGAAAGAGCGGGCCGCGTTCCCAGTGAAAAGCCGATTGACTTCCTCTTGCAGAGTTCGCAAATCGCGAAAGGGGTCATAACGAGTGATACTCATAACAAAAGCCTCCTGAATCCTTGATAGCTTAAAAGTTCTTCAGGACCCACAGGATTCGAATACCTTACGGGCCTGAGCATGTCGCAATAATAAAGGGTGAGTCTATCCTTGTCAAGTTCAGCCAGAGTCGGCAAAATGCCGATGTTTACGGGGCTATCGCACCCGTTAGCTGCGGTTCGCGAGAAGACGATTCGTGGCAAATTGACGGTTGGATGGTTAGTGCAAGCCGAAAAAGCGCTTGATAGAAGCGAGCACGCCGGCGGATTCCTGGATGCTGACTTCGGAGGCCTGAAGCGAGCCCGCCGCCAGAGCAGCCTGGCGTTCGGTGATAGTCCAACTGATTGATTCGGCCAGGCTGGGGTTGGTCTCAAACAGGTGCTTCATCGCTGCGTGGCCGATTTCAAGGACCTCTGTTTCTTCCAGCGCTACGACGTTCGCGGTTCGCGGCTCACCGGTAAAGAGCGCCATCTCACCAAAAAAATTACCTTCCGATAAGACTGCGACGGTCCGAGGTCCGCTCTTGTCGAGTACCTGGACCTCGACGCGGCCGTTGTTCACCACGAACATGGACGATCCTTCCTCGCCCGCGCGAATCAAGGTTTCGCCGGGCGCAAAGACGTGCCCCATTGTAGCGGTTGCGAGTTGTCGTAACTCTTCGGTCGAAAGTGGGGAGAAAACATCGATGGCCGACAGACGGTCGGCGATTTGTTCTTCGGCGGTCACCGGTCTGGTTATGGCTTTGCGCTCGAGGTGAAGCGTCCGCGTGGGGAAAGCGAAGGTCAAACCGCTACGGCGCAGCGCATACCAAACTCGTTGGCGCACCAGGGCGTCGGTGTCGTTGTACCTGGCATAGTCTTCCAGCCAGTACTTGACCTCCCATTCAATCGAAAAGTCGCCCAGGTTCCTGATGCGAACGATCGGAGTAATTTTTTCCGAAACGTTATCGGCATCGCGCACCGCTTCGCGGACAACGTGAATTGTTTTCGCGGGTGAATCGGTGTAGAGCGTGCCAAAGTAAACCAGGCGCGCGTTCAAGTTTTCACGCGGACAAACCTCAATGGCCTCTCTGGCGGCGTTGCTGTTGCTGACCAGCACGATGTGATTCTGGAAGGTCCGAATTTTGATGGCGCGCCAGGTAATACTTTCGATCACGCCGGTATGTTTCTGCTGGCCGACGACGATAACGTCGCCAACCTGGAACGGACGATCGGCATGAAGTGAGATGCCAGCAAAGAAATTCCCCAGAGTGTCCTGCAGTGCGAGGCCGATGATTACGCCGAAGATCGCGGAGGTGGTGAAAATCGCGCCGAGCTGCACGTCGTTGTAGAGCGATTTGAAGGCCAGGACGAAAAGGATTGTGAATGAAACAAGCGTAAAGATGTTGCGCACCAGGGAGGGCGCTTCATAGCCGCGGCGAAGTCGAAAGGCGAAGTCAAAGATGCCAGCGTTCACAACCCGCACGCCGAAGTAGGCTAATAAAGCCCAGAGGATGAGCGCCGGGAGCTTGAAGAGATTCGCCTTGGGATGTCCCGGTTCCAGGTGGTCGCCGAACAGCCGGTAGAATATATAAAGGCCCAACGTCACGACCGCAGTCGTGAAAAGCAGGACCAGAATTCTATTTTTTTGAGTTGAGCGACTAACCGCCATGCAGTGACTCAGTTCTTAAAATCCGCCTGGCCTAGCGAGCGAACGTACTTTTACCATCAAACTTCTCGCTTGGCGAGAGTGAAATCCCAAAGGCTGCGGGCCCTTGCTCTCGAAAGCGCCGACTAATAGATCATCCCGAGCGAGACAGGATGTTTGGAAACAGCGTCACGAGGATTAGCATGATCGAAAGTGCCGAGACGACGATCACGGTCAGCCAGGCGGCAACATTGTACAGCCGCCCATTAACGTATGCGCCCATTAACTCGCGGTTATTTACCAGCCGCAGAATGGCGATTAAGATGACCGGCAAGAGCATCCCGTTGATGACCTGCGTCACAATCAACACATGAATGAGGGGCAGGCCCGGCATCATCGCGATAAACGCCCCCACGGCAACCAGGAACGTGAAGACGCCGATGAAGATCGGCGCCTCGCGAAAGCTGCTCGAGACGCCTTTCTCAAATCCGAACGCCTCGCTGATTGAATAGGCCGTGGCCAGCGGCAAGACGCCCGCCGCCAACATCGAAGCCCCGAAAAGTCCAATGGCAAAAAGCATTTCCGCGTAAGCCCCCGCCAACGGTCGCAGAGCGCGTGCGGCTTGCTGCGCGGAATCGACATGTTCGCCGTGCACGTTCAAAGTCGCGGCGGTCGAAACCACAATGAAGAAGACGATCAACGCCGCGAAGACCGTTCCGATCCAAACGTCTGTACGGATCATTCGGAAGTTCTCGAGATGCACGCCTTTTTCGACGACTGAGGACTGAATAAAGACCTGCATGTACGGCGAGATTGTCGTCCCCACTATGGCCACCAAAGTAAAAAGATATCCCGACGTAAGATCGAAATGCGGATGGACCAGTTCGCGCGCGACCGTTCCCCACGGAGGATGCGCGAGAAAAGCGGAAACAACGTAAGCCAGAAAGACCAGGGACATGGCGAGGAACACGCGCTCGACTCTTTGATAAGTTCCCTTGACCACGAGCCACCAGATTGCGATAGCCGCGATCGGCACCGAAACGTAGCGCGCCACGCCAAACAATTCCATGGCGGCGGCGATGCCGACAAACTCTGAAACGGTTACCCCACCGTTGGCGATCAGCAGGGCCAGCATGATGAACGCCGTCCAACGCACGCCAAAACGCTCTCGGATTAGATCAGAGAGACCTTTGCCCGTGACCGCGCCCATGCGGGCGCACATCTCCTGGACGAGCCCCAGACTTATAGTGAGGGGAATTAGAAGCCAGAGGAGTTTGTAACCGTAATCGGCTCCGACTGAAGCAAACGTGGCGATTCCGCCGGCGTCATTTCCCGCGCAGGCAGTGATCACGCCTGGGCCAAGCACGGCGAGATATAGAACGACTCGCGGACGCCGGGCCACGGTCCGACGCACGCGCGACACGCCTTCCGCGCCGCGCTGCAGCAGCCGGCGTCCCGCGTCGCGCACGTCTGTTCGTTGGTCTGGCACTTGGAGGGTCCTCAGTCATTTCTGGATCTGCGGGCTATCGAGGCCGTCAGTTTTCACTCAGGCTCAACGGCTGGCCGTCCCGTTAACCTCTTTCAACCAGTGGCTCAAATCTAGTCAAAGGGGCCCATCCTTATCCCAGAAACTTTGGCAGTCTTTGCCGCCAGCCTTTCGGCAGCAGAATTTCCATCGCATCGTCGACAGTGACGATCCCGAGAATGTCTCCCGACTCATCAACGACCGGCAGCGCCAGGAGGTTGTACTCGGCGATCTTCTGGGCCACTTCGCTGGCCCGATCATCGGGATGAGCAACTTGCATATCGCTGCGCATCACGCGCTCGAGGGGTGCCGATGAATCAGCCAGAATCAAGCTGCGCAAAGCGATCACGCCGGCAAGTTTCCACGAGTCCTCCGCGGCGACGACGTAGAGGTAGTAGATCATGTTGGGCGTCTCGGCCATCTCTCGCAAGCGCGCCAACGCGTCGCCGACGGTCAAGTCGCGCGGCAAAGTTACAAACTCAGTCGTCATCAATCCGCCGGCACTGTCATCGGCATATGGCAGGAGTTCGGCAACTTCGTTTTGCTCGTCGTCTTCCATTCGGTTGAGCAGGTCTTCCGCCTTCTCCTCAGGAAGATCGCCCAGCACGTCCGCTGCTTCGTCCGGCGACATATGTTCCAGGATGTCGGCCGCGCGTTCTTCATCCATGTCGCCGATGATCTGTGCCTGGCGGGCAGCGGCCATCTCTTCGAGAGTTTCAGCGGCGGTCTCATCGTCGAGCGATTCGACGATTTCCGCGCCGTGCTGATAAGAGAGGGCCTCGGCGAGCCGCGCGATTTCCACGGGATGAAGGCGCGCAAGTTTCCCGCGCGATGATTTTAGCTGCACGGTAGCGGCATCAGTCGCGAGATAACCGACGTCGGCCCAGTCGATCACTTCGACGGGTTTGCCGCTGCGCAAGCGGCCTGGCGCCAGTCGCCGCCACAGGCCAAAAAAACTGACATCCGCGCCGGTCACGCGCCATTCATTTGCGACTTCGATAATCTGCACGTCGTTGACGCGCACGACGCGCTTGCCGTCCACGTCGACCAGTTGCTTGTCGAGCACGTCCCGCGCCAGCAGGACCTCGCCGTCGCGTCGCATGAATGGTCGCAGGTCTAGGATGTCTGACTTCAAACGGACGCCGTCTTCGCCGAAATGTGCGATGCGCCAGCGGGGCAGAAAGAAATCGCGCCGGCGATAGCGGGCGACAAAACCTGCTACCGGCGGATGTTCGTCTTCGCCCAGCCTCACAATGACGTCTCGGAGCGTTGCCACACGCTCACCGTCAAGGTCCAGAATAGGCCGACCGAGTACCTGCGAAAGATAAAGCATGGTTTCGGATTCACGCTCGGCGCGCGATCAGAACGGATAATAACACGAGGGAGTTTAGGGTACCGCCTGCCGTAGCGGGTTGAATAATTGAAGTCCAGGGCTCGCTACTGCGAGCGATTCTGTACCGGCGGTTTGCGAAAATTGTAGCGCAGCATCACGCGCATTGGCATCGCCACTCCATTGCGCATCGCGGGGAAGAAGTGCATCTGTCTTACCGTATCTATGACTGATTGATCGAGACCATAACCGGCCCAGCGAGCAATCTCGACTCGTCCAACTTCGCCGCGAACGTCGATATCAACCAGTACGTCGACAGTCGCTTCTACTTCAGCTCGGGCCGCAGTTTCCGGATATGGCGGCTTCAGACGGCGATAAGGACGAGGTGCGCGAACCTCCTGCTCGTCAGCAACATCGTCGGACATTATTTCGATGATCTGAGCAACGCTTTCGACCGCGGTTACTCGTTCGGCGCGCTCACCTTCCTGCGCGCGGCGCATGGCTGTGAAATAGCGTTCGCGAGTTTCCGCGGAAGATAAGATTGCGAGTAATACTTTCTCGGCTTCTGCGGGAGCATCGCGTTCTACGTTTGGCCTTTCCCAAAGGATCAGTCTGCCGGTGCGGGCGCTCACCAGAAAAACCGTTGCCGAGGATTCGTAATAGACCGGTTTGGTCGAAGGCGATCTTCTGAGCGTCTGCGCTTCACCGAGCAAGAAAAAGTCGCAGTCCATTGCTGCTCCCAGATCCCGCGCCTGTTGAATGGTCAGGTTCAGTGATCCTTCGAAGCCGGCGCCTAGAGCGGCTGCACCTGCTTGATCTCGATCGATGACGGTGAACTCGCGTGCTTCTTCCTTACGTTCGAACGTTTTGCGGATTGCAGCGGCCGCCCGTAAACCGGTGGCGTCTTTTCCGAAATCGAGAACGGCCGCGCGGGTCGGGCGGGATTGAGAAGTGGCCGACGACGCGAGCAGGAGCAACAGGCATAGTGACGCCAATGAAAGGCGCGCTCGTGTTTGGGGCCAAGGCTGTGAAGTTGGGTTAATCAAATTCGTAATGAAGTCAGCACCACCTGGGTGGCGGCTGGGCCGAACACTCAACCCACACCTGAGTGTTTGATTCACCCACTCACGCAGGTGGTACGCACCTCATGCTTCTCTAAACTATTACTAAGTGCCGCGATTGGCGATGGCATGAGGGGCTGGACTCGCGCTGTGATAAAGCCGGTAGACCTCTTCTTTTACTTCGGCGGGGAAACAGATTCGATGCAGCTCGTAACCGCCGCCCAGGCCGCGAACGGCTTGGCTGACCTCGCTGATTTCGCGGAGTCGCGGTCGCGCATAGCCGTCCTCGACATAGATGCGGGTGCGCGGTTCTACGCCTTCGGGTGTGTAGTAGCCATAGTAGGGAACGTCGCTGGCGCGATCTTCGATGAAATAGTATTCAGGCATGAACCCGCCGTTGACGACTACGGCGCGAGCCGCGTCGAGAAATTCCTTCCGCTCGGCTTCGGGCATGTCGAGATCGATAGCCTTAAAAAGCCGCCGGCCTACGAACCGCTGGCTTAGATCCTTCAGCACGTCGTCATCGGAATGTTGCCACTGCTTCATATGAAAGATGACGTCTGAGTCGTCCATTTCCAGATGTTCGGTAATGCTCAATGCCTGTCGATGCAGGATCTTTTCAAATGAAGTGCCCTGGGCACACCAGACCGGCTTGCCCTGCTCGACCAGTTCAAGGGCCCGGCGCAAAGCCGATCTGAGCACTGCTTCAGCCGATCGCAGCGTGCGATGAAAGTAGACCTGGCGGAACATGTAGTAACGCGCCTGCAGGTATTCTTCCACCGCAAAGATTCCCCGCGCCGCGACATAAATTCGGTCGCCCTCCTCGTCGATCTGAAGCGCGTTGATAATCCATTCAAGATCGTACAGACCGTACTTTGCGCCCGTCATCAGCGAATCGCGCAGAAGATAATCCATCCGATCTACATCAAGCTGAGAAGATACCAGTTGGGCCAACGCTGCCGGTTTGAATGTTCCCTCGATTATTGAAGCGACACGCTCCGGCAGTTCTGCTGAATATGCTGAGAGAGCGTTACCGAGACCAGTCTCTTCCGACGTCACGGCCAGCATTGTTAAATGCTCGTGATGGACGCCCAGGACGCTTTCCATCGCGTGCGAGAAGGGGCCATGGCCAACGTCGTGCAGGAGAGCTGCCGCGCGGGCCGCGGCGCGATCGGCCAAGCCGATCACATACCGGTCGCTGAGCTGATCCAGAATGCGCGTCATCAGATGCAGCGCTCCCAGACTGTGTGTAAACCGCGAGTGCTCTGCTCCCTGATAAGTGTACAGACCAAGGCCCAGTTGCTTGATGCGGCGCAGCCTTTGAAATTCAGGCGTGTCGATCAAACGAATCATCAACCGGCCTTCGGCGCTGTCGTCGCGCAAAGGGATGATGTTGTGAACCGGATCGCGATAAATTCGCTGGGACAAGCTCTCGAACCTATTCAATGGATTGGGTTCGGCAGTCTACCACATGGAGTCTCGTCGGCGATGCGGGAAAAGGCAGCGGTCCGGAAGAATCACAAAATTGTGGCCCGGAGCATTTACGGAATTTCGGACTAAAACCGAATTTTCGGATTTGACCGCCGTGGGAAATCGCCCTAAATCAAAGGTTTCTCAGCGAGTTACCAGATGCCCGGCTATGGCACCGCCATTGCCTAAGCCTGAGCGGAATCGAATCTCCGGCGGGTTGAATTGAGACGAGGCAATTAGCAGCCTAACCAAAGAAAGGCTCGCAACCGCCAACGAAATCGGAATAATGAAGGCCAACAGGACCGAGTGTCGGAAGTTTTTGGGTTTGTTGGCTATTTACTAAATTAAGACAATTAGAGGTCCCCCACAGGGGCGCTCTTCACGAAAGGACAGAGACGATGAAAAAAGTTTTTATGTTCGTTCTGGCCATGACGCTGGCGATGTTTGCCACCAGTGCAATGGCCCAGTCGAGCACAACGGGTTCTATCGAAGGAACCGTCACTGACCCGAATGGCGCGGCAGTAAAAGGCGCTACGGTTACGGTCACCAGTCCGAATCTGATCTCGCCACAGACGGCGACGACAAATGATGATGGTCGATATCAGGTCCCGGCGCTCCCGCCTGGCAAGTACAAGGTTGCGATTGATGCCTCTGGGTTCGGAAAATATGAGAAGGATGACGTATCAGTCAACTTGTCAAGAACTTCCACGGCGGACGCGGCGCTCGCGCTGGCAACGGCAACGGCGACTGTAACGGTCACCGGCGGGGCCGCCGTTGATGTGGCGGCGAATACCACCGGCAACAACGTTTCGACTGAGCAGTTTTCGAACTTCCCCACCCAACGTACAGTCCAGGGGCTTTATACTATCGCTCCAACCGTTACCCGGTCTGGATTGCGTGACGCGACTGGTCGTGATCGCGATCCGGCGGTTTCGGGATCGTCAGGTCCTGAGAACAACTACATTCTGGATGGCGTGAACACAACCGACCCGGCCTTCGGCGGATCGGGAGCCAATCTTCCGTTTGAGTTCGTTCAGGAAGTTGAAATCAAGACCGGCGCGTTTGGCGCCGAATACGGCAAATCCACTGGCGGTATTTTCAACGTGATTACCAAGAGTGGCGGAAATGAATTTCACGGCGACCTTTTTGGCTACGGAACTACCAAGAGCCTGGTTCGCGCCGTGAAGAACTTTCCCTTCACAGGATCTACCGCGAATGGTTTCTCAGAGACTGACCTCGGCGGCGACATCGGTGGTCCGATCAAGAAAGATAAGATTTGGTTCTTTGGGGCCTTCAATCCGCAGCGCCGGACGAACTACTATCTGACGCAGACTTTCCACACGCCCGCAACGAACAAGGTCACCATTCCTTTCTATGCCGGCAAAGTAACCTGGGCGCTCAACGGTAAGAACACCCTGACCTTCTCGACTTTTGGCGATTTCACCAAGGTTAAGGGCTTTCTGGCAACGGCAGCGCTAAACAACGTCTCCGGCTATGGCTCGGACATCAACGCATTCACAGGCACCCAGGAGACGGGCGGACACAACTACGCAGTTCGTCTGAACTCGACGATCAAGAATAACTTCATCGCCGAGATCTCAGGGGGGCTTCACTTTCAGAGAGCTAATACAATTCCGGTTGCAACGGACCAACCCTTAATCACCGACAACTTCTCGGTGCTGAGAGCGGGAGGGGTTCTTCCGGTCACACAGACTGGCGTCGATTCCGGTAGCACGGCCACCGGCTTCATTGACTTTGTCGATGGCCGCGGCGGATCGTTGCAACGCGGTTTTGCGCGTGGTCCGGGATTCGGTCTTTTCGGACCCCAGAAGCGTAATCGCTACGAAATCAACGCGCACATGCAGAATATCGCGGGCAAGCACACCGTTAAGTGGGGCTTTGAATGGAACCGCAACATTTATGACATCAAGACACTCTCGAGCGGACCGGCCATAACCTACGGAAACCCGCTTGGAGTTGCGTTTGTAAATGGTGCTGATGTCAACCAGACGAATGGGGTTCGCATTACGAATAACTTCAGCGTCTGCACGACACGGGGTCCCCAGGTTGTCTGCCCGAGCGCCACGGCTACCGCTCGTCTGACGAACGCGACCGCGGCACTGGCGTCGATTGGCATTACATCGGTAACAACTGGTGCGATTACGGCGGCCGAGGCCTTTAACAACCCGTTCCTCGTTAGAACGACTACCCGCGTGCGTGATTTCGAGCTCGTGGCAAACTCATATACGAGTGCGGAAGCCTTCTATATCCAGGACGACTGGAAGTTCGCACCCAACTGGCAAGTAAATATCGGCGCTCGCTGGGATTACCAGCAAGCCTACGCTGCGGGCGGAGGAACGTACGTTAAGTTCAACAACTTCTGGGCCAACACGGCGCCCCGCCTGGGAGTGACTTGGGATTTCACGGGGAAGGGTAAGGGCAAGTTGTTCGCGAACTATGCGACATACATTGAGACTCCAATCCCCCTGGATGTTAACGTCCGCGCTGCCGGCGGAGGCAGTCAGACCGACAAGAACTTTAACGTTAATCGGTTGAATGCACCCGCAGGTTCCACTATCGCCACCGGATTTACGCCAGTTAATCTTGGCAATTCGGCGACTCCAATCGATGCAGGTCTTAAGCCGCAGAGTATTGGTGAATATACTGGCGGTATTGAGTACGAGATCGTCAAAGATTTTGCTCTCGGCGCGCGCGGCATCTATCGTCACATGCGAAACGTGGTCGAAGATGGCTCGTTCGACGATGGCAACAACTACTTTCTCTTCAATCCGGGCCGGAACGAACCGGGCACCACTGAGGCGACGGCTTGCTCGGGCAGTACGGATCCGGATGGGACGGTGCACCCTCCGCGTTGCTTTGGCAGAGCCCAGCGTTTTTACCGCGCACTTGAGCTTACGGCTACGAAGCGCTTTACGAATAACTATCAGTTCATCGCTTCCTACGTCTTCTCGAGCCTGACCGGTAACTACGAAGGCTTGTTCCGTAACGACAACGGGCAGTCTGACCCGAACATCACTTCGTTGTTCGATTTGCAGAGCTTGCTCGATAACACCTACGGACGTTTGCCCAATGATCGTCCGCATCAGTTCAAGTTCAACGGCAGCTATCGGACTCCGTTCAAGCTTCTCGTTAGCGGAAACTTCTACATGCAGTCCGGCACTCCGTTTAACCAACTGATACCGCACCCTGTCTATGGAAATAACGAAGGGTTCGCAGTCCAGCGCGGAACCGCGATCGTTCCGTCCGTGACGGCTGCGACCGCTGGATTCCCGAACGTTGTCGAGAGCATCGGTTCAAGCCGTACGCCCAGGACAATGAATCTGGATCTGGGCGCGTATTACCCGATCAAGCTGGGTGAGAAACGCGAGCTGCGTCTAAGTGGAGATTGGTTCAACGTCTTCAACAGCCAGCGGGCCGTAACTCTGGACCAGACCTATTCGCTTAACAGCGGCGTGACGGGCGTTGCACCAGTGCTCAATCCGTTCTACGGATCGGCGTTGCTGGTACAGCCTCCTTCATCGTTCAGGTTTGGCGCCAAGTTCACCTTCTAACCAATAGCCTTCGCCAATGGGCGATGTCGATTGACCCTGAATGGGGAGCGGTGCGAAATTTGCGCCTCTCCCCATTTTCTTTATTTAGAGATTGGCTCAACTTGACGTTCTTTCGTTCCACGTGTTCAATGGCTCCTACGACACCTCGAAAGTTCTTAAGGGAGGTTTTCGAAATGCCTTGTCTTCCTGCCTACCATCCCCCGCGGCGTGCGCACAAGCTCTTCCTGTTAGTCGTTCTGGTATTTTTCTTTCCGCTTGCCAGTCACGCGCAAAGTGGCTCAGCCTCGACTGGCACCGGCGGCAGCCACGTGATTCAGGGTCATATATACTTTCCCTCTGGGCGGAGAGCGGAGGGTTCCATTCAAGTTAAGCTACAGAGCTACAACGCCGGCGAAATTTCGGCGATGACGGATTCAAGCGGCTCATTCACGTTCGGATCTCTTTCACCCGGCAGCTATACAGTGGTGGTTAACGCAGGTGACGATTACGAGACTGCTCGAGAGGCCGTCTTCGTCGACACCGATGTGAAAATATCGAATGTTCCCGCTATCGCGACGTCACGCAGGTATACGGTGATGATTACGCTGCAACTCAAACGGGACTCCGCGAATCACGCGAAAGCGTCGGTAGTGAATGCCGCCCTGGCAGAAGTGCCGGAAGGTGCGCGCACGTTGTATGAAAAGAGCTTACTGCTGTCGCAGGCGGGTGACACGCTCAAGGCGATCGACAGCCTCAAGGCTGCCGTTTCGCTTTACCCGAAATTTCCTCTGGCGCTCAACGAACTCGGTGTGCAGTATCTAAAGCTGGGACAGGCGGGCAAGGCAGTCGAGCCTCTCAAGGCGGCAGCCAGACTCAGCCCCGAGGCTTTTACTCCGAAGCTGAATTTAGGCATTGCCCTGTTAGAGATACAGCAGTTCGGAGAAGCTGAAACACAATTGCGCGAGGCCGTGGCCCGAAACGCCTCGGCAACGACAGCCCATCTGTATCTGGGAGTTGTGCTCACCAGGTTACGAAACCTACCGGAGGCTGAAAAAGAATTGCGACGGGCCATAGATTTAGGGGGCAATCAGTTGGGATTAGCGCATTATTATCTGGGCGGAATCTACTGGAGAAAAGGTGATTACCGTAACGCCGCCGATGAGTTGGAAACCTACCTACGCCTTTCACCAAATGCTCGGGACACCGAAAAGGTTCGCGGAACAATTAAAGAACTTCGCAATAAATCGTAGTCAGCGTTCGTGTTACTAAACCTGATTTTGTCAGGGATAATCGACGAAGGAAGGCACTATTTAATGATCAGTCCAATCATCAGGTTTGCTATGTTCAGGATCGGTTTTGCGCTGATGCTCGCTATTAGTGTTTCATCGGTTTCGTTTTCCGCCCGAGCGCAGGGAGTTGGCAGCTCGCGGGGGCTGTCCAGCGGTGACGGTAACCACACGATTCAGGGCCGAGTGTTTTTTCCGGCCGGCCAATCCAATGGGAAGGCCCTGAAAGTCATCCTGGAAACCAATAATTCGATGGGCGGTTCGTCCACGGTGACTGATCTGGATGGTACGTTCAGATTCAATAACTTGCGGCCTGGGACTTATGCGGTAGTGATTGACGGCGGAAAAGAATATGAAGCGGCGCGCGAACCCGTGAACATTGAACCGGGCGGCGGCGTTCCCGTTAGCCAGGTGAATATTCAGCTCCGGCCCAAGATCGACGCGTCAAATCCGTCCTTCGCGGGAGTTCCTCAAAATGCGTTGGACTTCTATCAGAAAGGAACTGCCGCGGCGCAGAAAGGTAACGCGAAAAGCGCCGCTGAATTTCTTGACAAAGCGGTGGCCGCCTATCCCAACTTTTCAGTCGCGCTCAGCGATCTGGGTGTGCAATACATGAAGCTTGGTCACATGGACAAGGCTGCTGAGACGTTCGAGGCGTTGCTGAAATTGAAGCCCAACGATGCTACTACTCATCTCGATCTCGGTATTGCTTATTACAATCTCAGCACGTCGCTGGTAACCGAGAAGAAGTTCGATGAGTCCACTCAAAAAGCGAGTCAGGCTGAGACTCAACTGCGGGAAGCGCTTAAACTAAATAGTCCTGGTCCCACCGCGCATTATTACCTGGGTCTGTCGCTGATCAAACTCAAGAGGTACGACGAGGCCCAAACTGAGTTGGAGTCAGCGATTAAGAGCGGCGGAGCAAATCTCGCGCTGGCGCACAAATTTCTGGGCGGGCTTTACATGAATGCGCGACGCAACAAGGAGGCCGCCGCCGAGCTTGAAAAGTACTTGCAACTCGATCCCAAAGCACCCAACGCCGACCAGATTCGCGGAACGATCAAAGAGCTTCGAGCTAAGCAATAGGTAACTCTAATGAGTTCTCCTGGTATTCGACGGCTATTGAACTGGCTTCTCATTCCTTCCTGTGCAGCTGTTACTTTCCTGACGGCTTCAGCCCAAATCAAACCTCAGACCGAACAGCAGAATCAGGACGATGTCATCCACGTGAACACCGAACTGGTGCAGACCGACGTCATGGTCTTTGATAAGCAGGGCCGCTTCGTTGACGGTTTGAAGCCGCAACAGTTCGCGCTTAAGGTCGACAACAAGCCGCAAACTATTTCTTTCTTTGAGCAGGTCACATCCGGAAGCTTGCGAGCAGAGACTAAGACGCAAACAACCGGCGTAACCTCTGCGACGGTAGTGCGGGGAAGGACCGTGATCTTTTTCGCAGACGATCTTCATTTAGCGCCGGGCAGTCTGGTTCGTACCCGAAAAGCTCTGCTGGAGTTCATCGATCACGGAATGGCGGAAAACGATCAGGTCGCGATTACTTCATCGAGCGGCCAGATCGGGTTTCTGCAACAGTTTACCGATGATCGGGTCGCTTTGCGCACAGCGGTTTCGCGCCTTAACTATCGCGCAGACACCAAAGTCGACACCGAGAACCCGCCCATGTCCGAATACGCTGCGCTGCAGATCCGAGAGGGCGACGAACAAGCCATCACTTATTATGTCCAGGAAATTCAGAAGCAGAACAGCTTTAAGGTGGCAGACATGCTTCTTGTGACGGTCTCGCCGCAATCCGCCAGGCAGATGGTAATCGAACGCGCTCAACAGATCGTGACGATGGCCGCGCCCAGTACTGACAACACACTTGTTCTGCTGGAAGGGCTGATGCGTAGTGCCGCCCAATTGCCGGGGCGCAAAGTGGTTTTCCTCATTTCGGACGGGTTCTTTCTGAACGATCGAAAGTCAGGATCGCGTGACCGCCTAAAACGCGTTACGGACGCGGCCGGTCGAGCCGGCGTGGTCATCTACACGCTCGACGCTCGCGGTATCATCAGTGAATCTCTTGATGTGACCAATGACAGACCCATTGATTCAAAGGGTCTGACACTTGGCTCAACCATCGGCGAGACGGCCGCTTCGCAGGATGGCTTGAACGCGCTTGCGGGAGATACCGGCGGACGCGCTTTTCGTAACACGAACGCTCCCATGGCTAAATGGGTAGATAAAGTTCTGGACGAGACCTCCAGCTATTACCTGCTCGCATGGCGTCCGGACGGCGAAGAGCAAAAGAGAGGCAAGTTCAATCACATTGAGGCAAGCATAATCGGTCGGCCGGATTTGACCGTCCGTTTGCGCGGCAGCTATTTCAAAACAGCACCTTTGCCGATCTTGACGACGAAGAAGAAATCGGAAAAGGACCCTGCTAAAGCGCGCGAAGACGATATGCGTCTGGTGATCGATGCTCCGGTTTCGCAGCGCCAAATACCGACCGACCTGTCCGTCGGGTTTGAACAGATGCCCGGGGTGGGCACTAAGGTTAACGCAACGATTCAGATAGGTCGCGATGCTCTGACATTCGATCTCAATGACGGCAAGCAAACGGCCGATTTGGATATTGGCGGAATTTTCTATGACAGTAAGGGTAAACCGGTGAGTAGCTTTGTTGGCCGCCTCAAAATCTTTCCCACTCCTGAAAGCTCATCTCCGACCAGGCGAAGTCAGGCGGTCTATAGCTTCTACGCGTGGTTGCCTGCCGGTTTGTATCAAGTTCGCGTCGGTGTGCGCGACCTTAAGAGCGGCCGGATTGGTAGTGCGATGCAGTGGGTCGAGATTCCGAATATCTCAGGACGCTAGCGAAGTTGCATCCGAAGGTCTCGAAGGCGGACCGTAATAGAGGGATAACAAAAGAACTACTCGGTAAGCGGTAGCTTCTTAGCGGGCGTTGAGATCCAGCAGGTGCCCCATCTTATCTTTTTTGGTTTGCATGTAACGGGCTGACGGTTCGGAAGAAGCAACTTCTATAGATACGCGCTCGGTAATCTCGAGGCCGGCATCTTCCAACGCCTGCAGCTTGCCGGGGTTATTTGAAATCACTTTGACCTGGCATAGTCCGAGGTGAAACAGGACCTCTGCACACTGGCGATACTCGCGTGAATCCACCGCCAGACCCAAACGTTCATTCGCTTCCACCGTGTCGGCGCCTTCGTCCTGCAAGGCATACGCCCTGATCTTGTTGAGAATGCCGATGCCCCGCCCTTCCTGTTGCTGGTAGACGATGGCCCCGCGGCCTTCTTCTTCAATCATCTGCATCGTGCGGTGCAACTGCTCGCCGCAATCGCACTTCTTCGATCCAAAGACATCGCCGGTCAGGCACTGCGAATGTATGCGCACCAGCGTGGGCACGTCCGGTCGCATCTCGCCCTTGTAGATCACGACAAATTCTTCAGTGCTGATTAGCGAGCGATAACCCGCTATTTGGAAATCACCCCACGCGGTGGGCAGCTTAGCCTCGGCCACGCGTTCGACCGTTAACGTCTGCGGAGAGTTAGGACAAACGTATGGTTCGACCTCAACCGGCGCCTTGCTCACATTACATGCCATCTAAGGCTCCTCACGATAAGTTCGCAGCCGCAACGCATGCCGGGCCGGCCGCGTCCCAGAAGCGAAAGCTGCTGGAGAAAAAAGAATCAACGAAATTATAGAGGCAGGGTCGGCACATCGACAAGTACGCCCTTTCCGAGACGGCGCGGCCGGTACCGCGCGAGCGGTGTCAGAAGCCCGACCGTAAAGGAGGGCCAGACTCCGTGAACACTCGGAAACAGAAAATCGGCGGCGAACTGTTTTGTCGCATGCCGATAGTCGACCGATACGAGCCGCCCTTGCTTACGCGCGGGCTTCTGACGCACTCTCTGTTGCCGCGGGCGATATGCCCGCGATAAGATACGCCCCTGGATTTCATGTCCATCTGCCGGCTGGGTTTCGCGGTAAGCGCGGCAGCGATACCAAATTTTAATGGCGAATGATTCTGAAGACATTTCGGTAGTCAAAGAGCCGGCTGAAATCGACACGTATTCCGGACAGTATCAACGGCCCGGTGAACGCCGGCCCGCCCTCGTCTTCCTGCGGGGAGAGTTGCTGGCGGTGCCGATCCCGCTCGACCGAGCGGAAGTAACTGTGGGCCGAGCGCTCGACGCCGACATCCGCGTCAACGACTCACGCGCCTCACGCCTGCACGCCCGCATTCTCACGGAGGTCGACGACGCGACCAACGTGACTCGTTATCGCTTGAAAGATCTCGACTCGACCAACGGCACGATCCTCAACGGCAAGAGGATCGATCAGGCGCTGCTGCAGGACGGAGACAAGTTTGAAGTGGGCGATCAATTGATCCGCTTCGAGATGCTCGATGAGATCGATCGTGAATTTCAGCAACAGATTCATCGTCTGCTGGTCCACGACGAACTGACCGGGCTGCTCACCAGCAAATCATTCTTTTCCGAGTTGCGCCGCGAAGCCGCGCGCGCTGCGTCCGAGTCGATGCCCTTCTGCGTCCTGATGATGGACCTCGACTACTTCAAGGATGTGAATGACACCTTTGGTCATCTGGTCGGCAGCGAAACCCTGGAAGAGGTCGGCGCGGTGATCAAGCAGACATTGCGCGCCGGCGACGTTGGCGCTCGGTTCGGCGGCGAGGAGTTCGCGGCTTTTCTGCTTGATGCGGATTACGCCCAGGCTATGGTGGCGGCTGAGAGAGTGCGTGCGGCGATCGAGAAGCACGATTTTCCGGCGGTGCGCCGCGGCAGCACTGAACCACCCCGCAAGCACAAAATCACGATCAGTATCGGTGTTGCCGGTTATCCTGAAGATGGACGAGATCCGATTCAACTGGTGGAGTTGGCCGACTCGGCGCTGTATCGGGCCAAACGCAGTGGCCGTAACCGTGTCTGTGCTTATCGACCGTCCGGTGCCGCTGAGGTAGTGCGCCTGCGGCCGCGGGTCCAAAGCTGATCTTGCTATAGCAGAAACTTTGCGACTGAACGTGGAATCGGCGTTCGGCGCTGAGCGGACAGAGTGTCCGCTCTCAACCAATTGGAGGAAATGAGCAGATGCCGCCAAGAGTTTACGCGATTATTTTCGGGCTGATACTCGTATGCACGGGTTGTAAATCGACGGACAGCAATGCTCCGGGGAACGTTTCGACTGCCCCCGGTTCCAGTCCGGCAGCAATGACAAGTCCTGCAGCCGCCTTACCTGCCGCGCCGGAAACCCCAGCAGTGAAGGCCAAGGTTGACGTTTGTGCCTTGCTCACCGGCAATGATCTTAAGAGCGTCCAGGGCGAGACATTCAAAGAAGCACAGAGATCGGATCGCCGCGACGGAGGCTTCATCGTCGCCCAGTGCTATTACGCGCTGCCGACGACTTCAAATTCGGTGGTGCTGAATGTAACCACCGCCGGCGACGGCCAGGGTGCGGGCAACCCCAGGCAATTTTGGGAAGACACTTTCGGTAAGGATGAAGCGAAGGGCGGCGATCGAGAGAAAGAACGCGAGCGGGAAAAGGAACGTGCTCAGGCAAAGAAGGACAAGCCGAAAGAAGGCGGGGCGGAAGAAGAGGAAGGCGCCGCTCCGGAAAAAGTCAACGGCCTTGGTGACGAAGCGTTCTGGATCGCGAGCCGGGTCGGCGGCGCCTTGTACGTGCTGAAGAAGGATGTGTTTTTCCGAATTAGTGTGGGCGGCGCCGGCGATGAAAAAGCTAAACTCAAAAAGTCGAAGACTTTGGCGCTGCAAGTCCTGAAGCGAGTCTGAGTGCTGAGTTGGGGCAATGCTGAACGAGTCATACCTAAGGAGATCCTAAAAATGAGACAGTTCTTATTAATGTTAACGCTGGTAGCCCTGTGCGCAATCGTCGTCGCTGCGCAACAACCTGTCGAACAACGCTCGGCGCTGACCGATGCCGCGGCGGCTTCAGACGCCAAGGGCGCTCCGGCAATCGAAGGAAAGTTGTTGACGACAGTACTTAACGGATCAGATGACTCGCCCGTGACCAACGTGCGGCTGGTGATAAAGAACACCAGTCCGAACTTCTACACTTACGTGTCCGGGTGGGCCACATTCTATGACGCGGGCGCAGTGCGTTGCGGTGAAGGACTATTCAAAGTTGATGCCCTGGCTCCAGGGGAGTCTTCAGAGGTGGATACACCGGGGCTGCGCCTGCGGTGCACGCCGGCGAGTTGGCGCATCGTGGCTACGAATCTGTTAACGCGCTCGGCCGACACGGCGCAACAAGTCATGTCAGCGGCGCCCCCACCGCCGGAACCGGTGCCCGTCGAAAAGCGTTCAGTCGGTAACTTTGTCCTCAAAATCAGTGGTGAGGATCATCCGATTCAAGTTGGGAATCCAGTCGTCGTAAGAATGGGTGGTAAGAAAGTGACCATTGTCCTGCTAGAGCCCGGCCATTCCAACTGATTCGCGCGCGCTCCAGCCTGCTCTGACAAAGCTTTTAGGTTTGTCGCCTCGATGCAGCGATTGAATTTAGCGTTTGGAGATTGTCTTCTTAAATGGAAAAGGCCGAGCCCTCCCACAAGCCTGGCCTTTTCCGCACAACCTTGGGAGGTTGTGTTTTTTGGGCGGAGACGTTCAGCCTCTATTCGATTAGTGTCCTCACCCCACCAATCGCAACGCCCTGGTTGGCCCGGTATTTTATTCCTCATTGAAAATTTGTCAATACTAAGTATCAAAAATCCATCGCGGTACCTCTCCCGATAAGCCTTCCGAATAACCTCGACGAAACCGCCAGCCCCTGCAAATCAACGAAAAAGCGCCTGTTTTCATGAGCGACAGGCTGATCTGAGCGGAACACATGGGCCCATCGCCAGATGTATTTACTTAGAGAAAATCGGCAAAAGCGCCGCGCCCCGCGGCATGATGTAACCCTTCGCAACTGTCGAGAGAGTAGCCACGACTGCCTTCAGCGAGTCCGCCGCCGTCATCCGCATGCGCCGGACATCATCGTTAGGCAGTTCAGTAACGAGGTGGACGCGAAAGCGTTCGGCCTTTGTCAGCAAAGCCCAGGCGGTCTGGCCGTTGACTTCATAGCCTGTTCGTAATCGATCCTCCAGCGCGCTTGAATCCGTGGAGTCGAACCACTTAAGAAAATCCGTCCGTCCTGGACCATCTCCGCATTCAGCCAGCAGAATAATTGTTCCGCCATCGAGGCAGGCATGCGCCGCCATATCCAAAGCCTTGTGCGCCTGAATCAGGTTGAGGTCGTAGGGCGAACCGCCAGAACTGACTATTACTAACTCACGCTTCTCCTCGATTCGCAGCGAGTGGCCGGCGAGATATTCTTCGCAGGCGCGGGCGTGGGCCTTTTGCCAGTGGCCCGCAAAGATTTTTTCCGGGCGCCCGCGCTCGTCGACCATCGCGTTGATTGAGAACACCGGATCGATCAGCGCGGCGACACGTTCGCATTCTTCATGCACGGCGTTGCCGTCCAGAAGTCCGGCGTCGACACCGGCGCGCCGCCCGCCGCGTTCAAAATCAAGCGCCAGCATGTGCGTGGCTTCAATGGTTTGCGCGCCAGCCAGTCCCGGACAAATTGATTTGCGTCCGCCGGTAAAGCCGGCAAAGTAATGAAACCCCACCGCTCCGGTGAGAATCACTTTCGTAAATTCCTTCAGCGCCCGGTTGACCTCGATCGGAGTGCCGCGCCCGGTGACTCCCAATTGCATTAGTTGCGAATGGTCATAAGCGTCGTGATCGAGGATGCGAATGCGTTGGGTGATGAATGGCGTAAGCAGTTCGGCCTTTTCGTCCGGCCGCACAGCTCGATGGATACCGGTGGCGAATATGATCGCAATATCGCCGGGCGCGATACCGTTTTGAATCAGGCGGCGAACCAGCAGGTTGACGATCCGGGCACTGCCGGTCGCGCGCGTGGCGTCCGAAACCACGATCAGCACGCTGTCGCCCGCGGCAACTAAGTCGTCGAGCGGCGGTGAACCTATAGGTGCATCGAGGGCCTCGCCGATTTCGACATCGGATAAAGGATGTGAGGCTGGTTCAGCGGTAGAGGCGAGCACCTCAAAGCGGTCGGCGTCGTAGTCGAACTTGATCGATCCGCGACCGTAACTGAGTTCGATTGTCGGCATAGCTCTTCGCCGCTTAGCGGCGGGATGACTTTAGGCAGGCCATTTATGGCCTGCACGGATGGCAAGATGAAAACGCGTCGCGGAGCGACGTTTGACACGATCACAACGACCACGATGTTTCAGTCGCCGCTATGCGACGGAGTCAAATGACTAAACAGCTTCCCGGCCTTTCAAGGGTAGCGACATACTTGACTCCGGGCGGGCTTTTGTCGAACTTCGATGCGGCCGCTGCAATGGCTCTGCCACTCTGATACGCGGCAAGTCTCGGACTTGCCGAAACGTGGCCCATTAATCTGAACGGTCTCTGACCGTGACGGGTCGAAGACCCGAATGAAAAAGAAGGTTCGTCGCCGGCAAGTCGCAGACTTGCCGCGCATCAGAGTGGCAGAGCCATTGCCGTAATGAGTCAAGTAT
>JAWVEB010000069.1:0-6224 GCA_033856915.1 Blastocatellia bacterium
AGCGTCCGCCCTTTAAAAGAGGCTGTCTAAGAACCGAAACGGGGATTCTGGGTAAGCGAAGGCAATTGTCCTCCAGATCGATTCTGGCCATCTATCGTGCTGGCTGATATGCGATCAGAACATCCGATTACCCCTCAAGGGTGCCTGAGACCATAGTCTTTCCAGAGAGGTTGTTTATGAGATTAATCAAAGGTTCACTTGCCGGTCTGGTCTTGACCAGCATTCTAGCGATAGTGCCCGCGGCGGCACTTGCTCATGGGGGTGGAGGTGGTGGGGGAGGCGGTCATGGTGGGGGAGGCGGCGGTCACGGATTTGGGGGGGGAGGTGGAGGACACGCTTCTATCGGGCATGGTCATGCATTTAGCGGATTCACAGGCCGTGGCTTTAGTCGATTTTCTGGTCGCGGAGATGATGGTCGTTTCCGGAATCGCGACTTTGGGCACCATGGGAATTTCCGAGATAGGGACGAACGGCATCATCGCCAGTTCTTCAACGATTTTGATTTCGTGGCGTTCGGTTTTCCTGATTGGTGGTACCCTGACAACGGATACGTCGACTACGGATATTCCGACGAGGATGCGTATGACGATTCCGCGCCGGCTTACGGTGACCAATTTTGGCAAGATCTGGCGATGAAGGTACAATGGGCGCTTTCCCAGCGGGGCTACTACCATGGCCCGATTGACGGAGTGATCGGCCCAGACGGTATCCGCGCAATTCGAGCGTTCCAAGAGGCACAGGGGTGGCCCGCGACCGGACGGATTGACCCCAACGTCTTAAGAGCTTTGAAGCTACCTATTCCACAAGTCGCCTTGCGATCGAATTAAGAGCGCTCTCTCAGTTTGGACCAGGTTCTAGTTCTGTGTGCCTATTCCTTTAGCGAGCCCTCGGCTGCTTGCGCGCCAACCGCCAAAGCAGAACGCGATAGCGCACGACCCACTCACGCAGGGTCAAAGGTTTACGCCCGGTAAGATCCTCAACCGTGGTGGTTGTAGTCGCCCCAAAATCCATGCGGCCATCGTAAGTCTGCCGAACCCACTCTAGAATACTGGTGCCGTAAGTGGCTTCAACATACGAAGGCAATCGCATCGCACCGGAAGTAATCTGAGCGACCAAGTCATCCGGCGTTAGCACGACGCTTTCGACCGGTTGGCCAAGGCCTTTGGCGATCTCGGCCGCAGCCTCGACACCGTTCATTACTTCCGTTGACACCCAATACTGTTTGCTCGCATGCTTCTGCGGGCCTTCGGCCAAGACTTGCGCGGAAACGGCTGCAAGGTCGTCTGCCGCAATCCACCCGACACGCTTATCTCCCATGAACCAGTAAAATTTCCCGTTCACGACTGGAACGGAGGTTAGCCTCGCGCTTAATCTGTGCAAAGAGGCGGTCGAGATCACCGAGGTTTCGACACGTCTCCTTCCACGCCGGCTAGATTTTTTCCACCCCCTTTTGTCGCAGCCGCTAACTCCGGAACCCGGCGACCTGTTATGAAGACGTACGCGCCTTCGTTCACAAACTGCCTCGCTGTCGCCAGGCCAATACCGCTATTGCCCCCAGTGATGAGTGCGATTTTTCCTTCCAGCTACCCATATATTACCTTAAGTTTCTGTTTTGTTGTTCTAGGAACGTGAACCTTTCCGCGTTGTTAATCCCAGAGACGTCACAGACGAGGGCAGATCCCTGGAAGGCCTAAGCGTATGATTTTTTCCCTTTCGTGAGCGGATCCCAACTTCGTTGCTGATCTCCGACTCGCGAACCTCACCCACTTCTCAACAGTCTGCTAGGTTGAGCGAATCGACGTTGGTTGGATTTACCTCACCTCGACCCCACTGGCTTCGCCGCCTCTGCAATCTTCACTGCCGATCGCGGTTTACGTTCCGGAGATCGTTTTTCCCCCATACTATCCATACGGACCGCTAGAATTGGAGGCGAAGCGGATAGCCGACAACGTTTGCTCCGGTGCCGGTCATAAATCCAGTTATCCTTTCAAGATTCGATCTATTTTGGCGTCAGGGGGCTCGGCTGCAACGGCAACCAGTATGGCAAGGGTGACCCTAAAGTTTCTTCAGTTCCCGAATGCGGGTTTTAAACTATTAGCAAAGGGATCCATTCTAAGCCGCCGTCTTAAGCGACTCGCGGAACCGTAGCAGATCGTGTGGATTGATGCGATGTTCATTCTACGCGTATGACCAATGATGGCATATCCGCGACTTGGGTGATGGTTTTGAGGCTTTCACGATAACGGCACCTGCTCCGATCACGGCATTGATCTGGTCGATGACTCAATTCGTGGCTTGGGCGCGGTCGAGAAAGCCGGAAAGCACATTAACTCGAACAAGACCAACGATATGAAAAACAACGAAGTTCCCGAAGGTGAATCTGACAATCCCAAAGGCGATCCGGATGATGAAACGAGTGGCGAGGACACCCTCGAAACGGACGGAGGTGGCGAAGCACTCGAAGGCACCGGCGATCCTTCCAAAGAATGAGGATCACGGCGATCGCCTTCCCTTTTGTCAGTGGCAAGGCCGAGGCCGAAGCTCAGGCCCATAAAGCTGCGAGCCAAGTGGATCGGCGCCAGTAGAGAAACGCCGCGAAAAGGAAGACATTGGCTCTGACAAGCCGGCCCAGCCTCCGAGAGAGCAGCTCATTGCACCAGCGGCGAGCGAATCACCGGAGAGAGAGCGGATGTATCAGCAGTACCAAACCGATCAATAGAAAGCCTGGAGCAAGGATACAAAGACTGACACCTGTGGATATTTGGCGGCGCGGATCTACATACAAAGTCTTTATGTGTTGTGATCATTGTCTGACTTTCCACGGGGGTCTGAAGAATTCCAGTATGACGCGGTTTTGAGTCAGGGCATTTCTTATTTGCGGCTTCGGGCCCGGTCGCCCTGGGGCCGGCCAAACACTGACCGCGCACCCTCGCCGATCAACTCCCGATTCTTGCCCTGAGGGGTTCTATCGGGTCTGACAGGATTTGTCAGGTTGGAACTTCTTCCTATAGCCACGGACCTAGTTTCCCAGTCGAAAAAGGCTTCGAGTTCAAGTGCGGAGCGCGGAGCAAATAGGGCGGTGTGACGCCGTATTTCTTATCTCACCTATCTAAGGCTTTGTTTCGTCCGTTTCGACAAGCCGCAGGAAAAGCACTTGGCCTGAACTTTCTCCGGCAACAATCGTCCGCCCATCTAAAGTGGCACCGAAACTGCATATGGCACTCTCTCCGGTGAAAGTGGCTATTTCTTTCCCGCTCTTCAGATCCCAGAGCCGCAGCGTTTGGTCATTTGAAGCGGAGATCGCACGGCGGCTGTCAGCCGTCACCGCTACGGCATTAATCCAGTCCGTATGGCCTTCGAACGAGTGCAATGTCTGGCCGCTCTCCAAGTCCCAGAGCGACAGCGTCTTGTCATAGGAAGCCGAGACGGCACGGTGTCCATCGGGCGTCACCAGTCCGTATGGCCTTCAAATGTGCGGATCGTTTGGCCGTTCGCCAGGTCCCAGAGCCGCAGCGTTTGGTCAGCCGAAGCCGAGACCGCACGGCGGCCGTCGGCCGTCACTGCCACTGCATTGACTGAGTTCGTGTGGCCTTTGAGAGTGCGCAGTGTCTGGCTCATGAGCCGATCTTCTTGCCAATTCTCCTGATCTCGCCTCGAAGCCAGGTATGCGCGGCATCCGTATTGACTCGCGGATGCCAGATCATGAGGTACTTGAAGCCGGTGATCTCTTCCGGCGCCTTCTGCACCTTGATTTTGCGATTTTCGGCCTCCAGTCCTGCGAATCGCCGGGGTGCGGTAAGAATCAGTTTGGTTCCAGGAATACACCGCGTAGCCGCTCCGAAATATGGGAGGGTAATCACGGTACGACGGCGATGACCGTACGCTGCGAGACGCTTCTCCGGTATATGTTGCGAGCCTTCGACGACATCGACGCCAATGTGTTCGGCCGCGAGATATTGTTTGAGAGTGAGTGGGCGCTGGTAGGGAGCATCCGCTGCCACAATACAGACGAGTTCTTCCTCGTAAATGACCTCGGTCAATAAAGGTGAGGGCACATGGCCTTCATCGCCAATCAAAGCAAGATCGAGCCGACCGTGACTCAGGTCCTCGAAGACATCTCCTCTCCAACTTGCGAAGGTGAAGCGAACCTGTCGCGCCACCGGGAGAACCTCGCGACAGAGAACGGGCGCGATGATCGAGGTCGCATTGTCTGTCGCCGCAATCCGGAAGGAACAATGTTCTGTCACGGGGTCGAATGTCGAACCCGAGATGAGCTGATCCAATTTCGGCAACATGATCTCGAGCTCTTGAAGAACACGTTGCCCTTGCGGCGTTGGTTCATAACCCTTTGCCGTCCGCACCAGCAGATCATCGTGAAACGTATCCCGCATTCGCTGCAATGCGCGGCTCACCGCAGGCTGGCTCAGTAGCAACCGCTTGGCGGCACGCGAAACATTCCGTTCCTCGGCAAGTACCGAGAACACAACAAGAAGATTTAAGTCAGCCTGACGTAGCTGCGTTACACGCATAATGAATATTAGCACTATGCATTGGACGGATAGCCGTGTCAGGTTCAATCTTTTTTTGGCGACGGACTTCAAGTTCGAAGAAGCCGCCAAAAAGGAGAACCACCATGAGAAAGACAGCTATCGTAACCGGAGCATCCCGCGGCATCGGACGTACCATCGCCCTTCGCCTCGCAGCCGACGGATTCGGCGTCGTCGTCAACTACGCCGGCAATGCAGCCAAAGCAGAAGAGGTGGTCAACGAGATCACCGGCTCAGGCGGACGCGGCCTTGCAGTCCAGGCTGATGTTGCTAATCCCGAAGACGTCAAGCAGCTCTTCGAGAAGACCCTCAAGGCCTTCGGACAGATCGACGTCGTGGTCAACAACGCAGGCATCATGCCTCTTTCGCCGATCGCCAAAGGTGACGTGGAGACCTTCGACAAAGTCATTGCCACGAACCTCCGCGGAACCTTCCTCGTCCTCTCGCAGGCGGCGCAGCACGTAGCCGAGGGAGGCCGTATCATCGCATTCTCCAGCAGCGTCCTCGCGAAGAACTTTCCTGCCTACGGCCCTTACATCGCCTCCAAGGCAGGCGTCGAAGGCCTTGTCCATGTCCTCGCCAACGAGCTTCGCGGACACAAGATTACGGTCAACGCCATTGCACCTGGACCTGTAGGGACGGAGCTCTTCCTGGACGGCAAGACTGAAGAGCAGATCAAACAGATCAGCAGCATGGCGCCGCTTCAGCGGCTCGGCCAGCCCAACGATATCGCAAACGTCGTCTCCTTTCTTGCTGGGCCCGACGGCGGATGGGTCAACGCGCAGGTGCTTCGCGCAAACGGTGGCTTCGCATAAACAGCAGACATCATCCCCAGTCATCCCTTCCATTCCCATAACCCGAAGAACAGGAGAATCGATATGAAGAACATCATCGTCATCACAGGAGCTTCGAGCGGCTTTGGCGCCCTCGCGGCACGCGCTCTCGCCATTCGATGGGAAGAGGTCTTTCGCGCTCAAGGTATGAAGAATCCCACGCCGAGAATTCAGATGATCGAAGGCTTCAATGAGGGCTGGATCGAATTCGAAGGTGGATTCGAAGGCTCCGTCAAAGGGCAGCCCTCGCTCAAAACCGTCCTCGAAGAGCGCTCTGAAAAGCAGAACTAGAGGTGGCGTCTTGGGGCCGAGCCTGCTTGGCTCGGCCCGTCACGCTTCGATAGCAGTTGATCGCATCCGGATCGCCGAGGCTAGTTACTGGAGAACGCCCATCTCGCCAAGTACGATTCTGGATTTACGACAAATCGCCAACTCACTCATTGAGGCCGCCGAGGGCTTCTGGTCACAACGGCGTTTTAGGGAGTAATTCTGAGAATTGGGTGTAAACGGCGGTCAATGAGTGGTTCGGTCTTTCATCGCCATTGAGCTACGACAATCAACTTGGCGAGCTTCTGTCGGTCGCCATCGAGGGACTACAGCGTGTCCGCAACCAATTGCACCTGATGGCCGCCGGAGAGTGTGGGCCACTTATGTGGCCACGAAGTCCGAATTCTGGTCGTCCGCCATCACCATCGATACCTATCTTTTGGATCCAGACGTCGATAGGAGAGGAGTATAGCGGAGTACGAAGAGTGTCGCCTGGAGTGGTCTTGGATTTTAATCGGGACATCAGGCGGTGGGGGTCGAGATTCTGAATCTGTCCAAGCGTCCTAGAACGTAAGTT
>JAWVEB010000070.1:0-50407 GCA_033856915.1 Blastocatellia bacterium
AACGGCACTAATATACTTGACTCATTACGGCAATGGCTCTGCCACTCTGATGCGCGGCAAGTCTGCGACTTGCCGGCGGCGAACCTTCTTTTTCATTCGGGTCTTCGACCCGTCACGGTCAGAGACCCTTCAGATTAATGGGCCACGTTTCGGCAAGTCCGAGACTTGCCGCGCATCAGAGTGGCAGAGCCATTGCAGCGGCCGCATTGAAGTTCGACAGAAGCCCGCGCGGTGTCAAGTATGTCGCTGCCGTTTAAACGGTTTCCATTCCGAACACACAAGTTATCACCGGGCTAAAGCCGCGGTGCTAATGAGAAGGACAGGATTCAAAACGGAAACGTCACCGATAGCGACCAAACCCTTCTTATTTCTGCTTCCCGGTGTTAATAATCTCTGCCGAGGTGCGTTTAATGAGCGGAAGAGAAACTCAGGAGGAAGCAATGCTGGCCGCCGTCAAACCGCTCAAAGCCTCGAATTTCACAGTATCCGAAGACCGGAAGCCGGCCTCTCGTTCACTCTCTACAGCAGATTCAGACAGCCTGGAAGATCTTTTTCAGCGTCATCATGACCGCGTCTTTCGCACTGCGCACCGGGTGACCGGCAGCGCGGCGGACGCGGAAGATGTTCTGCAAACTGTTTTTCTGCGCGTCGCTCGGGGGCAGGAATCTGCAGCCACGGTTGAGAACCCTCAGGCATATTTCGCGCGTGCCGCCATCAACGCTTCGCTGGATCTGCTGCGCAGCCGGAAACGTTCGCAAGTAGTTGCTATCGACGATGTCGAGAATCGCGCCAGTGTGGCGGCGTTCGTCTCAAAGCATGATCCGGCAAAGCATCAGGAGGACCGTGAGTTGAGAGCGTTGTTAAGCGAGGCATTATCAAAGCTGGGACCGACCGCGGCGCAGATGTTTGCCTTGCGTTACTTTGAAGGTTTTGGCAATCGCGAGATCGCCGGCGCCATGAACACATCGGCGCTGGTCGTGGGGGTGACGCTGCATCGCGCTCGAGCCCGTCTGCGGAAAGAGATTGGGCTGTATTTGCATCGCCACAATGCCGACGTTTAGAGGAGGGCTACCACCCTCCGGCGGGGACGAGAAGAATGGCGGGCAGTAGCGCGCCTCTAAACAGGACGATGGACAATTTATTCGGAATCATCTTGGAGTAAAGTCATGAAAAACAAAGAACTCAACAATATCCTGGATCAAGTTACCGCCGGCATTCGCGCCGAGCAGGTCGACGACGCAACGGTGAGCGACGCGACTGAGAGAGTCTGGGCGCGACTGTCTAATGAGACGGGTGCGCGCATGATGCACGCGAACCGTTCGCACGATGCGGCCGCTCCGGCGGATCACATCGAAGGGTGCGCGGATTATCAAACACTCATCCCGGCATACCTAGCCGGCAAACTGTCTGACGCGCGCACGCTTTTGTTGGTCGATCACACGCACGAATGCATTCCCTGCCGGAAGGCTTTGAAGCAGGCACGCGAATCGCGCCAGGGAGCATTTGTTCCCGCTGGGCGCAGACAGAATCGCAAGGCTGCCGTTTACAGTCTGCGGCCGGTCGTCCTGCGTTGGGGCATTGCGGCTGTGCTGGTCATAGGTCTGGGATTGATCGCGCTGCCGTTGATTCAGCGATATGTGCCGTTTGGCTCGTTCGACGTAACGGTCCAGGCGGCCGATGGCCCGGTTTACGCCGTCACTGACGCGCAAACGCGCGTATTGAATGCGGGCGAGAAGATTAAGCGCGGCGACACGATTCGCACCGCGAAGGATGCGCACGCGGTGGTGCGCCTGGGCGACGGTTCGCTAATCGAAATGAAGGATCGTTCAGAGTTCTCGATCACTCAGACGCTGCGAGGCACCACGCTTCATCTCGATCGTGGCAGCGTAATTGTCGAAGCGGCCAAACAGAAGGGCCATTTCTTTGTCGAAGCCGGCGACTCTTTGGTCTCGGTTACGGGCACTACGTTCGCCGTGAATTCCGGCACGAAGGGCTCGCGTGTCAGTGTGATTGAAGGCGAAGTTCATCTCGATCGCTCTGGCGAAGATCGAATCCTGCGCGCGGGCGAACAGGCCACGACCAACGCTTCAATCGAAACCATTCCGGTCAAAGACGAAGTCGCCTGGAGTCGCAACGCAGCGCGTTACGCGCAGACACTCGAAAGTTTGACGGCGTTGCAGAAGGAACTAAATGCGGTGGCCAAGCCGGGCGTTCGTTACTCGACGCGACTGCTCGACATGATGCCTGAGAACACTGTGCTGTATGCGGCGTTGCCGAATTTGAGCGCGACGTTCGCCGAATCGAACCGCATCATCGAAGAGCGGATTCAGCAGAACCCGGCGCTTAAGGACTGGTTTGAAAATCGCCGCGAGCCGAGAGGCGCGGGAATGAAACAAGCCATCTCGACAATCAAAGATTTTGGCGAACAGCTTGGTGACGAGATCGCCGTGGGCGCGGGGATGAGTGACAGTGGTGACTCGGTGGGGCCAATCGTGCTGGCCCAACTCAAGAACCCGGCCGGGTTTCACGCGTTCTTTGACGCCGAAGTGCAGAAGTTGGGTGACCAGGGTAAGTCCCCGCAGGTTCAATGGGTTGAGGATCCGAAAGCAGCCCAACCAACTGATACCGCAACGAAAGCCGGCGGCAAAGAACTCTATGTCTGGATCGCGGGCGACATCCTGGTTGCCGCTCCCAAGCTCGATCAGTTGCAAGCAGTAGCGAAAGCCGCGCAGGCCGGCAGCTTCACTTCGACGCCGTTTCACGATCGCATTGCCGGAGTCTATCGCGAAGGCGCGGGGCTGGTGATCGCAGCGGACCTGGAAAAACTCATCGCCCACACGAAGGGCGTGCGCCGCATAGCCGTGGGTGATAAGCACGAAGCAGCTTTGAATGAACTTGGCGTCTTTAACATGAAGTCGTTTGTTCTGGATCAAAAGGATAGCGGCGGCAAGACCAACACGCGGGCCGTGCTTTCGTACGCCGAAGCCAATCATGGAATCACTTCGTGGCTGGCCCAGCCGGCGCCGATGGGTTCGCTTGAATACATCTCTCCGGACGCTAACCTCGTGGCTGGCTTTGTGGTGAAAAACCCGACGGCCCTGGTCGACGATCTGCTGGGCGTGCTGAACACGGTGAGCCCTGATCTCAACCAGAAGCTGGCGGAGTTGCAAACCGATCACGGATTGGATCTGCGTAAGGATTTCGCGGCGCCGCTCGGGGGCGAGTACGCATTCGCGATTGACGGGCCGATTTTGCCGACGCCTTCGTGGAAGCTGGTGTTCGAAGTTAACGACCCGCCACACCTGCAGCAGGCGTTCGAGCACGTTGTTGACGAAGTGAACAAACAGATGGCCAAGGAAGGAAAGGCCGGGTTGGTTTGGGATCGGTACGACGCGAGCGGCCTAACCTACTACACCCTGCGCTCGAAAGACTTTGGCGTAGAAGTCAACTATGTCTTTGCGAATGGTTACATGATCGCCGGCCCGACTCGCGCGTTGGTTGAGCAAGCCTTGAAGTATCACGACTCAAAGGTGAACCTAACGAACTCAGCCAAGTTTACGGCGGGATTGCCGGCCGATGGCAACACGAATTTCTCGGCGCTGATCTATCACAACCTCGCGCCTCTCGTGCAGCCCTTCGCGAATCGGATTCCGGATAGCGCGAAGACAGACGAGCAGCAAAAGGCGATCGCCACCATGGCTGCGAACATGCAACCGACGCTGGCTTACGCCTATGCGTTCGGCGATCGGATCGAGTTCGCTGCGAACACCGAAGGCGGACCGTTCGGCTTGAGTCCGGCCACGCTGCTGGGAATGCCGAACGCCTTTGAGCTGCAACACATTCTCGAAAGGGGAATGGGCGGCAAGAAGTAAGACACCCCTGGGAGCGCGGACGCTTCCGTCTGCAAACGAGCCGAAGGCAAGTCAAGCTCGCGCTCAATGCGGACGAGATGTGCGCGCTCCCGGCACCAAGGAGAACGGCCTTAATGAAAATCATTGACGCTCATATCTCAATCGTGGCGGAGTCGACCACGGATCGCGCCCTTCTGGTCAACGGCTTGACTCTGGTTGGCCTCGGACTCTCGGTTTTATTTCTGAACTCATGGGACACTCTTTTCGTAAGAACAGCGATTGGCTTATTCTGGGGAACCTTCTTTTTGGTCTTGAACTGGTCCAGTCTCGCTCAGACACTCAGGGGACACAGGCAAAAGAATGACAGACAGCGTCGCAGCAGTTATCGCACCTCAGCCTAACGGCGATTCCTCCGGCGTTATTACTCTCGACGGCTTATCAGTAAGTTTTGGCGGCCGACCGATTTTAAAAGGCCTGAGCGGCGACCTGCGCGGACGAGCGATTGGCTTGCTGGGACCGAACGGCGCCGGCAAAACCACGCTGATTCACACCCTGCTCGGGTTTCACCCTCCCTCTTCCGGAACCGCACGCATCTTTGGCCGTGACATTCGAGCCGAAGCAAATCAAATCAAGTCCCTGATCGGTTATATGCCCGAGCGCGATTCCTTCATCTCGAAGATGTCGTGTATTCACTTTGTGCGTTTCATGGCTGAGCTTTCCGGGTTGCCACCGGCGGCGGCGTTGGAACGCGCGCATGAAGCGCTCTTCTTCGTGGGTCTGGGCGAGGCCCGCTATCGCAATCTCGACACGTACTCGCTGGGCATGAAGCAACTCGCCAAGCTGGCCCAGGCAATCGTGCATGGTCCGCGGTTGATCTTTCTGGACGAGCCGACCAACGGGCTGGATCCGCCTGCGCGCCTGCGCATGATCAAGATGATTCGCGAGATTCGCGACAGCGGCCAGGCCAACATCGTGCTCTCTTCGCATCTGCTGCGCGACGTCGAGGAATGCTGTGAAGAAATCGTAATCCTGAAGGATGGCCGTTTGGTCGTTTACTGCAATCTCGAGGAAGAGCGAAAAGCCAACCGGAAGTTTCTGCTGCTGGAAACACGCGGCGAACTCAAAAGCTTTGTCGCGGCTGTCGATGCGATGGGCTGTGAATGCGCGATGACCGGCGATCATCGCTTGAAGATCATCCTGCAGCAGGGCACAGAAATTCGCGATCTGTACCGGCTGGCTGTCGAATCAAAGGTGCAGATTCGCCGGCTCGCTTATAAACGCGACTCGCTGGAAGATATATTTTTGAAGGCGATGGAGAACGGTGGTAGTGGGTCAGTTTGATAGAGTGGCACAGGCGTCTCGCCCGTGAATCAAGCGCAAGATGCGCGTGCCACAAGTCCGGATTCTGAATGGACGGTGCTAAGAAACTGAGGGCGATGGAGAACGATTGTGGCGGTACTTGAGCGCACTTACAAAAGATTCGACGGTACGTTGTCTCCGGAATGGGCCCGCTTTCTGATCATTCCGCGGCACGCCGTTCGTGATGTGTTCCGTTCGAAATTGTTTACCGCATTTTTTGCGCTCTCGTTCATCTGGCCCCTAATCTGCGCGATTCTGATCTATCTGCATCACAATGTAGAAGCGTTGGCGATCCTGAAGATCGACTTGCGCAACTTGCTTCCCATTGATGCCGGGTTTTTCCAGAACTACGTGATCGCACAGGGCACGATCGGTTTCTTCCTCGTCGTGCTGGTCGGTCCGCAACAGGTTTCGCGCGACCTCACCAACAATGCTCTGCCGCTGTATCTGTGCCGGCCGCTGACGCGCACCGAATATGTGGTCGGCAAGATGTCGATTATTTTCATCCTGCTTTCCACGATGACGTGGATACCCGGGCTGATCCTATTCCTGCTGCAGAGTTATCTGGAAGGATGGTCATGGTTCGCGGACAACATTTGGATTGCCAGCGCAATCTTTATCGGCAGTCTGGTCTGGATTTTTTTGCTGGCTTTGTTGTCACAGGCGATCTCGGCCTGGGTGAAATGGCTCGTGGCGGCGCGCGCGGCATTGCTCGGCCTTTTCTTTATTCCCACGATTTTCGCCGCCATCGTCAATGAAATTTTCCAGACGCGTTGGGGCCACATCTTCGATCTGCGCGCGTTGATTGGGAATGTGTGGTCGGGATTGTTCGGCACTTTTGTGAGTCAGACCGCAGAGCAACGGCAGTATCGAAACGGCCAGGTCATACGCGAGGTGCTCCTGACCGAGCCGCCGTTGTGGGCCTCCTGGTTCATGCTGTTTCTTATTTGTGCTTTTTGTCTGTGGCTACTGTCGCAAAGAGTCAGGGCCTACGAAGTAGTGAAGTGAATTTAGAAATTCAGACTGCGGATTTCGAATTCTAGAATCGTCGAAATAGCGCGTTTATGGATCAAGATCAATCAAATTCGCAATCCGAATTTCCCAATCCGAAATTCGAGAACGCGATCGTCTTCGATAATGTCTCGAAGTTTTACGGCGAGATACTCGGGGTGAATCGCGTCAACCTCACCATCCCGCTCGGGATCACCAGTCTGGTTGGTCCTAACGGCGCCGGGAAGACGACTCTGATGAATTTGATGACCGGCCTGTTGCGGCCGTCGCGCGGCGAGGTGACGGTGCTCGGAGTGCCGACGGACCAGCCGGAGAAGTTATTTCGCAAGGTCGGCTATTGCTCACAATTCGATTCCTTTCCCAAAGGAATGACGGGCCGAGAGTTTATCGGCGCTTTCCTCAAGGTGTCTGGATTCACTAGTAACCAGACTAACGACCTTACCGAAATTGCTCTGGATCGCGTCGATTTACTGTCCGCCGCGGATCGGAAGATCGGGGCGTACAGCAAGGGCATGCGCCAGCGGGTGCGTCTGGCCCAGTCGATCGCGCACCAGCCTTCTGTCTTAATTTTAGATGAGCCGCTCAACGGTCTCGATCCAATGGTCCGAGCGGAAACCATTGCATTGTTCAGACAGCTCGCTGACGATGGTTTGCACTTAATAATTTCCAGCCACATTCTGCACGAGGTCGACATGATGTCTGACCGCGTCGTCCTGCTTAATAACGGCTATGTGGTCGCCGAAGGCGCAGTCCACGGCGTGCGCGATGAAATGGATGTCGAGCATCCGATGCAGATTCTGATTCGCTGCGACCAGCCGGCATTGTTGGCGGCGCGCATGTTCCAGAAGGACGAGGTGGTAGAAGCGCGCGTGCACGATGACCGGCATGGCTTGTTCGTCAAGACGCGAAATCCGGATCGCTTCTATCTCCAGCTTAATGAGATTGTGGCTACGGGTGAAATTGAGGTCGAGTCCGTCGCGCCGGTCGATGACGACCTGGGCGCAGTTTATGAATACCTGATCGGATCGGAGTAGTGGCACAGACTTTTCAGTCTGTGATAACAGCTCGATAAGAAGAATCACAGACTGAAGTCTGTGCCACTAAATTAGATATGAGTTCAACGACTGAAACAATTCAATGTAAGACAGCGGTCGGCGAGAGTTCTTCGTGGTCGCTTTGGCTGCGGCAGATTGGCGCCATCATGCGCCTCGAAGTAAGGCGGAATTTTTTCGGCAAACGGGCCGTTCTGATCTACCTGCTGGCGCTGATGCCCATCGGTTTGCTTTCCATGATGGCGATTCTGCATCCCCCCATTACCTGGGACGACTTTGCTCAGTACCCCTGGCGCTTCTCGCTGATCTACAACGCGCTGATCCTGCGGACGGTCATCTTTTTCGGCTGTGCCTGGATCTTCATGAACCTCTTTCGCGGCGACATCGTAGATCGCAGCCTGCATTACTATTTCCTGTCTGCCGTGCGGCGCGAGATCCTGCTCGCCGGCAAGTACCTTTCCGGTTTGGTGACTTCGATCATTCTTTTCACTGCCGTCACCGTGTTGTCGATGCTCCTGCTCTTCTTTCCGCACTTCTTTTCAGCCAGCACGCGCTTCTTTCTCGATGGCGCGGGAATTGGCCAGATGTTCACTTATGTGGTGATCACGATGCTGGCATGCGTCGGCTACGGGGCGTTCTTTATGGTGGTGGGTTTGTTCTTTCGCAATCCGATAATTCCGTCCCTCGTGCTTTATGGATGGGAATGGATCAATTTTTTGCTGCCGCCGTTGCTGAAAAAAATCAGCGTGATTCACTATCTGAACTCCCTCGTGCCGGTGCCGCTGTCGGAAGGACCATTCGCCGTGGTGTCGGAGCCAACTCCGGCATGGATTTCGATTCCCGGTTTGCTGATCGTCACGGTGCTGGTCTTGTTCGCTGCCAGTAGACGCATCCGGCGGATGGAGATCAGGTACGGAAGCGATTGATGGCGTTCAGAGTTCAACCTTTAGGTCGTTCTGGTAAGTACTCGACACGCGTAGCGTCGGGTGAATTTAGCCCGGCCTTTCAAGGCCGGGAAAGATCAACGAAGTATTCGCGTCGCATAGCGAAGCCTGAGTTTAGGCCAAGTTCAATCGTCGCGACGCGACGAGGAGCGCAACGTATCCCTGAACTCTAAACTTGAGCCAACCCGGATCGCTGAGTCTCTGTTCCCGCTGACGACGCCATCTGTTATGCTCAGGCGCGCGCCCGACTTTTGGTGAAAAGGTGTTGCCATGAAATCCCAATCCCCCAGCTTCATTCTTCGCTCGCTCGTAATCCAATCTGTTTCGCTTTTGCTTGCGCTCGCGTTGTTGACCGCGCCTATCTGCGCCCAGCAACCGGCGGCCGCCGCCAAGGCGCCGGCACCCCAAGCTCCCGAGCGAACTTTCGACAATCTGCTCGCCGCCGATAGCTACAAACTTTACGGCGAAGTGCGCAACGTCGGCCAACTAATGAACACCGGCGGCGCTGGTGAGATTGTCGACCCGATAATCAAGCTTGCCGATCCGCCCGAACAATTCAAATCGATTATCAAGTTTCTGAAGACCAATGCCGAGGCCCTCGCTACGGCGCGGCTGCTGTTTGCCACCTGGCCCGCGCGCACCGACATTCCTGACGCCTTCGTCGCGATCGAGTTCACCACGAATGAAGAAGCGGCAAAGTTCGCGCCCAGGCTGGAAAAGTTCCTGCCCACTGTCCTGCCGCCGATTCCAGAACCAACCCCCGAAGCCACCCCGGAGTCAACCAAAACGCCCGGCAGCGCAAACGCCAAAGCTACCGCACCCGCCCCGCAGCCAGCCGCGTCACCTAAGAAACAAATCGTGGTAGCCGTGCCCGACGCTTCGCCGCAACCGCCGGTAGAACGGCCCGCTTTTGTGCTCCGTCATACAGGCAACCTGGTGCTCATCAGCGATAAGTCTTTCAAGTTCGAAAAGCTCCGGCCGGCCGGCAGCAAGTCTCTCTTTGAAGATCAAAACTTTCGCATTGCGCATGATCGATTCTCGTCTGAACCAGTCTTTCTATTTTTCAACGTGGCCCTTGAAGAGCGGCAGAAACCTGGAACAGAAAAGCAGCAGCAGGTCACTACCGAAGCTGAAGCTGAGCGAATGCGACAAGCGGAAGAAGCCAGCGCCACACCCGAAGCGGCGACCACGCCCGACCCGTCGGCTCAGCCCACGCCCGTCGAAGTGCAGCTAGATGAAAAACCAATGGTATGGGCTGGAGGCACAGCGACGCTAGCTGGCCCATCCTCGCCGACACCAACACCAACTCCGACCAAAGAACAGCAGGTGCAACGAACGGCGTCGTCGCAAGTTGGGAGCCTGCTCGACGCGCTGGGCTTTGGAGAGCCGCAATGGCCGGAGGCTGTCGGTGTGGCGTTGGCGCTTGATAACAGCGACTACGTCATCAAGGCGATCCTGATCGACGGTCCGGACGCGAAGAAGTTGCCCTTGCCCTTTGTGCCGCAACTGATTTCCGGACCCGCGTATGCGTCGGACGCGCCTTCCGTGCTCCCGGACGACACCGAAGTTTTTGTCACTGCTTCGATCGATCTTTTGCAGACCTATGAAGGAATGCGAAAAGCGACGGAGGTCAAAGCAAAAGCGGAAATGCGCCAGGTGCCTGCAGGCGGAGCGGAGCCGCTGGACACCTACGGGCAATTCGAGAAGAAGGCCGGCATCAAGATCAAGGATGATTTGTTGCCGGTTTTCGGCAGCGAGATAGCACTGGCGGGTTCACTCAAGTCTTTGCAGGGCGCGGGCTTTAACATCGCGGCGTCACCCTCCGCAAGGCCCTCGCCCGAAGCAGCCGACGGAAAAGATGAAAAGGACAAGAAAGGCAACGACGCGTTTCCGATGCTGCTGCTGGCGGTCAAGGATCGAGAAGCCGCGCGCCGTTTGATGCCACGAATCCTCGACGGTCTGGGCATCGGCGAAGCAAATCTGATTGCGCAGGTCGAACGACGCGAAGACACGGAGTTAGTGAACTACGCCGGGGTGTTTGCCTATGCCTTTGTCGGTAACTTCGTGGTGATCTCAGAAGCGCCCACGGTGCGGCGAGTAATTGAAGCAAGCATAAATCACCAGACGCTTTCAGCGAACAGCGCGTTTCGGAACTCGCGGCGCTGGGAACCGAACCGCACGCTGGGACAGATTTATATCTCACCGGCGTTGATGGAGAGTTATCACGAAGAGGTCCGCAAACAAGGCGCAACCCTGGACCCGGCGATGCGCGACTTCCTCCTGGGATTGGACCCAACCGCCAGCGCGATTACTTATGCTCTCTCGAACAGTGGGCTGGGCACTGAGCACGAAATACATCTTCCCAAGAACCTGATTCTCACCACGGTCGCCGGCATCGCTTCGGTAAGCAAGAACCCGCCGCCGGAGATGAATGAAGGGATGGCAATGGGAGTCTTGCAAATGATTGCGAGTGGTGAGACCACTTACAAGTCAAATGTGGGCAAAGGAAAGTACGGCACGCTCGACGAGTTGATCGCGCAAAAACTTCTGGTGAAGGACTTTCTCGAAAAGTACGGATACAACTTTGAGATTAGAGTGTTAGGTGACCAATTCGAAGCCGTCGCCACCCCGCGCGAGTACGGCAAAACCGGCAAGCGTTCATTCTTTGTGGACAAGAGCGGAGTGGTGCGCGGCGACGATCATGGCGGCGCGCCGGCGACGGTTGCTGACAGGCCGGTGCAATAACAGCAAGCGAAGTTATCGCAGATTACACGGATTGGGAACGCATCTTGCGGAGTGAACTCAGTACCACCTGCGGGGGTAGGTGGATCCAAGAGGGCCTGATTGATCAACCTGCTTACGCGTAGTACTGACCTCATTTACTCCACACTTGCCAAAATCGAATCGACTATTTCGCTCGCTTCACCGCGCACACCCTTCAAAATTCGCGCCGATTCCAATGCCGCGGGCAAAGCGGTCAGGGCCAGCTCGGGCTGAGAACGCGCCGATACAGTGTTCGACATCAACTCGAGTACGCCCTGGCCGCGTGTCACCTGACGAGGCCGCCAACGCGCCCCGTTTTTGTAATTCGTGGACACTACCAATCCGACCCGCAACGGTTTCAATCCGACCTTCGCACCGATGTCTTCCGCGCGGACTTTCGTCGCTTGGTCCGAGCCCGGACCACGGATGCCCAGCGCGCGCGGGTAGGGATGCACGCGACCGCGCTCATCGATAACCGCGTACTCATCCGAATAGTAAGTGGCCCCAGCACGAATCAATAGATCGACCAGAGTTGTCTTGCCGCTGTGGCTGAGACCGGGAATCAGAATGGCCCGACCATTCCAACCCACCACGCCGGCGTGAACAAAGATGCGGCGCGGCGCATATTCGGCGACGGTCAATTGAACATGAGATTCAAACGCATCGAGCACCGACTCGAACTCTCTTGCACGAGCAAACCTGAGCAGGTTCCAATAACCCAGGCTGAGACGACGCACCTTCGATCCGGATTTCGTATTGCTCCCGATTATTGAATAGAGATGGTCAACGACGGCGAACGATGCGGCTTTCGCTCCCGGCGGCAGACGCGCGGATAATTCCGAGAGAATGGCAGTGTCGTTCACTCGCACGCCGATACGCACGCCATAAGAAGTAAATGACATTCCGTCCGCCCAGCCCAGGCGGTCGATTTTGGCCATTCAAGTGGAGGGTAGGCGATAGCGCGGAATCATTATTGTCTTGTGTGTCAGAAGCCCGACCGTGAGGGAGGGCTTGATTCGATCGCTGGCCCTCCCTCACGGTCGGGCTTCTAATATGATCTTAGAGATTTTCGATTGGAACCGGTTCGACCGCGTCGGCCAGTTCAAATTTGAAGACGCGTGAATAAAAGTAAAGCTCGCCATCGAGGGCGCGTTTGATGTTTTCCGCTCGGCGAAAGCCATGCTGCTCACCTTCGAATGCGACATAAGCAACCGGCACGCCCTTCTGGCGCAGAGCTTCCACCATCGTCTCGGCCTGGTTCGGCGGCACAACTTTGTCTTCCAGGCCCTGGAAGAAAATGACTGGAACAGACAATCTTTCGGCGTAATAAATCGGCGAGCGCTGGACATAGAGATCGCGACGCTCAGGATATGGACCGATCAAATTGTCGAGATAGCGAGACTCGAACTTGTGGGTCTCTTTGGCGAGAGCCTCAGCGTCGCTAACGCCAAAGTGGCTCGCCCCGGCTTTGAACTGATCGCGAAACGTAAGAGCGCACAGAGTGGTGTAACCGCCCGCGCTGCCTCCGTCGATCATTAGACGATTGCCGTCGGCGTCGCCCCGCGTGGCCAGGAACCTGGCGCCGTTAACGCAATCGTCAACATCGACAATGCCCCAGGCGCCGTTCAATCTTTCGCGATAGGCGCGGCCATAGCCGGTGCTCCCGCCATAGTTAACATCCAGCACGGCAATCCCCCGGCTGGTCCAGTATTGAATGCCCGGCATTAACACGCCGACAGTCGCCGACGTCGGCCCGCCGTGGCTTTTGACCAGTAATAACGGTCTTTCGAGAGTGGGCGCGGCAAAGTCGCTATTTTTTGGCGGATAGTAGAAACCGTGCGCGGTCAAACCATCTTCGGTCGGAAACTCGATCGGCTGGGGCTCGGAGATAAAACCGGAATCGATTTCTATTTTGCTCGCTCGCTGCAAAACTCTTGTGGTCCGAGTGGCGAGATCCATTTCTACGATCGAGAACGGCGCTTGTGGAGAACCCGCCCGGAACACGGCGCGACCGGGCGCGGCGCATACATACGAAACGTCGGTGTATGGTGCGTCAATGCGTTGCAGCGTTTTGGCGCTAACGTCGATAACTCCCAGACGCCAGAGACCGCGCTCAACAAAAGCACTGACGATCAGATCGGCGGATGCAAACGCATATGTTGACAGTCCGAATATCCATTGCGGCGCGCCAAACTCAGCTTCCATTTCGTACACGCACTCGATCGAACCGTCCACGCCGGCGCGATAAAGATTCCACCAACCCGAGCGATCGGAAACGAAATAGAGAGTTCCGTCGGGTGACCACTGCGGTTGAAAGATCGATTCGCGCAGTCCGCCGGCGATCAGTTGTCGATTAGTGATGCTCCCATCAGCAGCGATTTCGCCGACCCAAAGTTCGCAACCATCCCAGGGCATGTTCGGATGGTTCCAGGTCAGCCAAGTCAGGTGGGAACCGTTCGGACTAATACTCGGAGAAGAATAAAAATCGTTGCCGTACACCAGGACCTGCGCCGCGCCACCTTCGAGCGGGATTGCAACCAGGGTATTAACGGCCTCGCGATCCTGCTCGCGGTGATCTTCACGAATGCTGATTAAGCGATTCCTGCTCGCATCAACTACAAAATCCGCATAGCGGAGTTGGGCATCCGAACTGGGCTCGCTAATCAATTGCGGTTCTGAGTCCGGCGCCTGCCGGTAGAGTTGCTGGTCAGCAAAGTTCGAAAAGTAAACGATCGAATTGTGTGCGATATAGTCTCCGCCGCCGTATTCGTGCACGCGTGTGCGGGCATTGAAGCCCGGAGGATTCACGTCGACGGTGCTGCCGTCGCTGGCGCGGCGAACAATTACCTGACGGCCGCCCTCGGAGGGGCGCATTTCGATCCAATAAATATCGTCGCCGTCCATCTTCACCTGGCTGAGACCGATGGACTCTCTGACGATCAAATCAGAGGTAATTGGTGATTTCCACGAGCCGTAGGGAGCAGTTTGGACCTGGGCCATTGGTAGATCTTTCACTTAGACAGGATGGGAAAGCTGAAATCGTGATTATCGTCAGAATGGGTGAAAGTGCAAGGAGTGGCAAAGACTGCAGTCTGTGATTTAACCTTGAGCTACCACGATCACAGACTGAAAGTCGTGCCAACTGAAAAGCAAAGGCGCCGACCTCCCCCAAAGTCGACGCCTTAACCCTTCAGTCTCAGTTCTCACAAGGAGAATCAATGAATGAATGCATACTAAACTCGTCCGGGCCGCCAAGGGTTGCGAAAACATTGCGATCGAATTGTGAAGATATTCAATCTGCTTTGCCCGAAGGCAATCCACCTCCGATACGGAACTTGCGATAGCAAGCGGGCGCCTCGTGCGATAACCTGGTCGCTACTACGCCCGGTCCATAATGGTTTCCGTCAACGCTTCTCTTCATCGGTTTTGATTGACTCAGACAGCCAACAAGCATAAAACTCTTCCAAATCTAACTTACCTCGGAGGCCTATTGCGGATGTTGACCCAGCGCTCCTTGCTTTGTTACCGATCGCTCGCGACGTCATTCGCGGTACTCGGTGCGACTTTGCGCACCTCCCGGGCGGACACATTTCGCCCGGTAGTCCGTGGTCGGCGCGGTGTGGTCGCCGGAGGGCAACCGCTGTCGGTAGAAGCCGGCATGCGAATCCTTCAGCGGGGCGGTAATGCAGTAGACGAAAGGCAAAGACGTGGCCGTGTAGCGAAGATTCCTGATTCAAGGAGATTGCCGACGAAGTATTGTGTTTATCCGATAGGCGCACATCGCGAGCATGGCCCTTGCTTACGCGCGGGCTTCTGACACGCTCTTTTGCTGTTCGTTATCCTGAAAGGGATTTTGGAGAGAACCCATGGCCAAGGCAGAATCCGTCGCAGATGCCCCCGAACTTACGCTTCGATCCATCATAGTCGGGCTCGTCGTCGCCCTCATCATCGGCAGCGCCTATCCCTACTGCGTCCTTAAACTCGGCTTTGGGCCAAACCTGTCGGTGGTCTCGGCTTTCTTTGGCTTCATTGCCCTCGTGCTGATTCTGCGCGCGGCCGGTACCAACGCACGCGAAAACAATATCGTGCAGACTATGGGCACCAGCGCTGGCCAGACTGCGTTCATGTGCGTCTTGCTGGCGGCATTTGATCTGCTTAATGCGAAGGGCGTGCTCAATCCGCCGATTCATCTCGGCACCTGGCAGATCTTTTTCTGGCTTTGCAGCGCCAGCCTGCTCGGTATTCTGTTAGCCGTGCCGATGCGCCGTCATTACATCGACGAAGAGAACCTGACCTATGCCGACGGTTTGGCGGCGGGTGAAACGATCAAGGTGTTGCACGAGGGCCGTGAAAAGGGAGCGTCGTCCGGACCTTTGAAAGCTCTGGGCCTCGGCACGCTCGCGTCCGGCGGTCTGATGGCTATCACGACTTATTTTAAGTGGATTAGAGACACCTGGTTTCTTCCGGGCATGCAGCCGATGAATATCGGCTTCAACTTTAGTCTGCTTTCGTTTGGCTCGGGACTGCTGGTCGGATTTCGCATTTGCCTGGCGATGGCGATTGGCACGGCCGTCAGTTGGTTTATCCTGCCGCCTTTTCTGCTGTCGCACGGAATGATTTCGGAGCAGACCTTTCCGATCACGCTGCGTTGGGTCATGTGGCCGGCGACGGGCTTGATGGTTGCGGGTGGACTCACGTCCCTGGCTTTGAAATGGAAACTGATCGTCAAAACTTTTCGCGGACTAAGAGGCAGCCAGATGGAGCGAACCGATTTTCCCATGCAGTGGGTGGCCATCGGCTCCGTAATCATGACGGTGGTGATTTGTCTGGTCCAGTATTTCAGCATGGGTATTCCGGTCTATCTCTCGTTTATCGCAATCCTGCTTTCTCTGCCGCTAATGCTGGTCGGTCTGCGGGTATTGGGAGAGACGAACTGGGGACCAATCAGTGCCATGTCTAACATGATGCAAGCCGTCTTCGCGTTTATCTCGCCGGGCAACGTCCCGGTTAACATGTCTTCGAGCGGATTGACGGGAACCATCGCGGTGACTTCCGAAGCGTTGATGCAGGATTTCAAAGCCGGGCAGTTACTCAAATCAAATCCACGGAACCTGACGATCGCGCAACTGATCGCGGCGCCTGTCGGATCGATTGCAACCGCTGTTGTCTACCCGATCCTGCGGGACAAATTCGGGATTGGACCCCAGGGGCTGTCCGCACCGATCAGCGTGAAGTGGGCGGGCTTCGCCGAACTGCTGACGAAAGGTTTCAACGCATTGCCTCCCGGATGCTTGGTCGGGCTGGTGATAGGAATTGCCGTAGGCGTCCTGCTTACTTTACTCGCTGAAAAGTGGGGCGAGAAAATCCCTTCGCCGTCAGCGATCGGTATCGGCATGCTGATTCCGGCCTCAGTGCTGATGACTTTTATTCTGGGCGGTGTCGGACAATTTGTTTGGGCAAAGGTTTCGCCCGAGACTGAAAAGGACTATCGGATTCCGCTGGCCTCGGGATTGATTGCCGGTGAGGCCATCATCGCAGTTGTATTGGCCATCATGGCTGCGGCGGGCATGAGTTTCTAAATTTGTTCTTTGGAAGAGATTAGATTAAAGCCGATGATGAGAGTCTTCCTGATGTTTAGTTGCCTGGGCGTTAGCTGCGTGATGGGTTGTTCCCTGGCCGGAGTAAGATCGGGAAATGGGTCCAGCCCGACTCCATCGGCACAGCACGATTCCGGCGCCACGGCCGGACACGTCGACGCTCCGCTATCCACGGTGAATGAAAAGCAAAGCGAACCCGCGATTATCAATAGCGCAGTTATTGATGAGTTACATACGCCGGCGAAAGGCAGCGACGAACGGCAGGCGATTATGGATGCGCTGCGCGAAGAGTTTAGCAATCGCCAGAGTCCTTATTACACCGCTCACCGCGGATCCATTGTGTTTGTCGTAAACCGTCTGCAGGTCCACAACGGCTGGGCCTGGATGAACGGGTATCCGCATTCATCTGATCCGCAGGATTCGTTTGGAGAGTACAGTGGCTTTCTTTTGCATATCCAGGACGGCCGTTGGGGCGTGATGCGTTTACCGCCGATGGTTAATGACCCGAATGATCCGGAAAATCTCGATTACCCGGGCCGCAAGGATGTCGAAAAGATCCGGCAAAAATTTCCTACTGTCCCAACCGACGTTTTTTCGAAATAGAGGTCAGAACCGGGCTCAGTAGCGACCGGGCACTTTTCGCCCCGGACTGGCGATGAGAAATAACAAACCAGCTTCGCCCCGACTTTACAGAGCACTTATCGCAGAAGGGAAAACATTTTATGAGCACTCCTATCAATATGCACTCAGCGCGGACGGCGCTTAATCGGGACCCAGAAGTTCGGCGTTGGGTGGAAGAATGGTTGAAGAACAAAGAGCGAATCGTAGCCGCTAATATGACCGACGAAGAATTTGAGAAGCACTGGCTCTACGTCCGTCCCGAGCGCATGCACGAAGGCGCCATCGAGGGCGTGGCTGCTTACCAGGATCGTTAAGAATTAGACCGGTCCGTGTGAAGAGACGAATCCTATGAGTCTCTGATTCGGATGGTTTGTTTGGGAAGTCGCCTAGAACTCGTCGCTGCGGCCGCCGCGTTGCGAGCCCTTCGAACGATCGAACCTGGCGAGATAAGCGCCCAGAGCATCACGGTCAAGGTCGGCAAATTTTGCGAACTGATTCAGGAAGGCGAGATAGACCGTGTCGGTGGGTCCATTGCGTTGTTTGGCGACAATCAACTCGGCGATGTTCTTGTTCTCATCGCTCTTGTTGTATTGCTCTTCGCGATAGATAAACGCCACCACGTCGGCGTCCTGTTCAATCGCGCCTGACTCGCGCAGGTCCGCCAACTGCGGCCGGTGATCGGTGCGGTTCTCAGGCGCGCGTGATAACTGTGACAGCGCGACCATCGGGATGTTCAATTCCTTCGCCAGGGCTTTCAGTTCGCGCGAGATCTGCGAAACCTCCTGCTGGCGCGATTCAAAACGACCAGACGAACCGGACATGAGTTGCAAGTAATCAACCACGATCATGTCGAGCTGCTTCTGCTCTGTCGCTAGGCGGCGCGCCTTGGCGCGCATCTCAAGCACTGAAATCGCTGGAGTGTCATCGATGAAGATCCTCGCCTCGGCAAGTCTCCCCAGCGCCTTGCCCAGGCGTGACCACTCTTCATTCGAGAGGTAGCCACTACGAAACTTTTGCGCATCTACGTTTCCTTCCGAGCAAAGCATGCGCATCGCCAACGACTCCGCCGACATTTCCAGCGAGAATATTCCGACAACCGCTTTACCTTCAATCGCAGCGTGCTGGGCCAATGTCAACGCCAAGCTGGTTTTACCCATCGAAGGTCGCGCTGCGATTACCACCAGATCTTGTCTCTGAAATCCGGACGTCAAGAGGTCCAAACCCTTGAAGCCAGTCGGCACGCCCGTAACCACCATGGCGTGATGCTCAACCGCCTCCGCTTTTGCCAGGACTCTGTCAGCAGGTTCCTTGATGTGCTCAAAGCCCTTGCGAATGCGATCGTCAGCGAGCGCAAAAATCGCATGCTCGGCATGGTCCAAAATGTTTTGCGGTTCGTCTTCCTCTTCCAGAGCCTCAACAGTAATTTTTTCGGCCACTCTGACGAGTCGCCGAAGGAGTGCTTTCCCTTTGACCACCTTTGCGTAAGGCAGAATAGTCGTAACATGAGGCAGTCCGTAAGAGAGACTAGTTAAGAAAAGCATACCGCCCAGTGCTTCGAGAGAATTGTCGCGACGCAGGTCTTCAGCAATTAGGATCGGATTGATCTCGGATGAGTGCTCAAACAAAAAAATCATAGCCTGAAAAACGCGACGATGCGACGCTACATAAAAGTCATCCGGCCTAACCAAGGCGACAGCTTGTGCTGCCAGAGAATTGTCGAGAATGATCGAACCTAGAATCGCGCGTTCACTATCGGGACTACTCGGTAAGGGCCGCTCAAGCGGCGCACGCATAGGTATTGGGTTCGACATGCTTAAAGAAGGCTGCTCAGAATACGGGAAGGTCGAAGATTATACGTTGTAGGGAAAGCGGGTCAAATTTAACAGGCACTATTTTCGGCAGGTGCCAATTCTCTCTCTAATATCTGCTTCACCAGAAACTGAATAACGTCTGTAACTCTCTGCCAGTTACCACCAGCAAACGCCTCTTGAGCCTGCGTCGCGATCGTGTGGTTAAACTGTTCGATAAACCAATCAGCAGTTTCGCGTGATGGGACCAAAGCAACCAGAACAAAGTCTGAGGAGTGACCTTTCCTTAGATTGCTTAGATTATTATCAATGACGTTCTCCAGAGTCCGCCGATGTACGGAGTTATCCTTAATACTGTATTCGACGCCGAAATACTTAAGCGGGTTAGGAGCTATTCTGTGGACAGTCACAATTACTTCGAATCCAGGCTAGTTCAGGATCAAACAAAACCGAGCCCGTTCAGCGGGCGGTAGAAGAGGCTCGCTGAGAACATCCGCCGAGCGCTAAGCGCGCTCTATGTTTTCAAATTGACCTTACCGGGGTTCCGCTCGCTTCACCCTGGGCTAAGCTCTTCCGCCTGCTTCGCAGGCTCGTGGCGCAACTCTTCTCTTCTTATTCGTTGGTATCGGGCGTTGGATTCGCAGCGGGCGCTGCCTTGGCCGCGGTTTCTCCGCCAGTCTCTCCGTCCAGCGCCGTGACATCGATCTCGATGCCGCCTTCACCCAGCACGCTGACTGGTAACTGGACCGTCACGTCGCGGTGCAAACGCACCGGCACTTCGTAACTGCCGAAGCGCTTGATCGGTTCGCGCAGGACTATGCGACGGCGATCGATTTCATAACCCTGCTCTTTCAGCTCGTGGGCGATGTCCATCGACGTCACTGAGCCATAGAGCACACCGGCCTCGCCGACTCGGCGCTCGAACTTCAGGGTCAGGCTGGCCAGGGCTTTTGCCTGTAATTCCGCCCCCGAGCGATCCTTGGCTTCGCGCTTGGCCAGCGCCGCGCGCTCACCCTCGATCTGCCGGACATTGTTGACGGTGGCCTCGACGGCGAGGTTTCTGGGCAGTAAATAATTGCGGGCATAACCCGCCTTAACGCGCACAATCTCGCCGCGAGCGCCCAAGTTATCGATGTCTTCGCGTAAAAGAACCTGTTTATTTGCCATTTCGATCGACTCCCCTTAAATCACCAGTGGCACAGACTTCAGTCTGTGGTTTCCCGATTCGATATCACAGACTGAAGTCTGTGCCACTCTCAATTCAGTCCGCTGCGTAAGGCAGCAGCGCGATGTTACGCGCGCGCTTAATCGCCTCGGCCAGCATGCGCTGGTGCGCCGCGCAAGCTCCCGAGATGCGTCGCGGCAGGATCTTGCCACGCTCAGGAATATAAGACTGCAAGAGCTTCACATCTTTAAAGTCGATCAGATCGACCTTGTCCATGCAGAAGCGGCAAATCTTTCGGCGCTGCATGCGACGGCCACCGCGACCGGGCATAGCTCTTTCGTATTCGCGCTCAAATCCATATGAGTTCTCGCGATCTTCGTAGTGTGATGACATATTCTTTCCCTTCTACCTACTGCGACCAACCCCTGAAACTTTTTTCAAGCGTCCACAGGCCTGGCTCAAGCTCGAATTCGCCTAAGCTTCGGCGTCTTCGGACTCAGCGACTATCGCATTTGAACCGGCGACGGCGCGGTTGCTCTTGTTCTTCGCATCGGTGCGCCGAGCAGCTTTGCGCGCACGCCGATCTCTCAGCTTGTCCGCGCGGCGACGATCCTCGTCGACCCGAATCGTCATGTACCGGAGGATCTGATCGTTGACGCGCATGCGGCGTTCCAGTTCGGCAATTTCAGCGCCTGAGCCTTCCACTTCCAGCAGCACGTAGGTGCCATCCTTCTTGTGGTTGATCTCATAAGCCAACTGCCGCTTTCCCATGATTTCGGTTTTGGTAATGGCGCCGCCCTGTCCGGTGATAATTTTCTGCACCGCCTCGCTGAGCTTCATTACCTCATCGTCGCCCGCGCCCGGGTCAATAATGAAAACCACTTCGTAAGTTCTTTTTTCCGCCAACTTCAACCTCCAATTTAGCAGCCGGAGCATGTCCGGCTGCGATCAACTTGCAGTTTAGCCGTCTTCCTTCGTTGAAGCCGGACTTGTCCGGCTGCAATCAAGGTTGGCGAACAAGTTCGCCGTCTAAACAAAAACCCGCAAACTCGATTTCAAGATCCCAAATCTGAAATTTGAAATCTTGAACTAGTTGTACAGCGACATCGCCTTCGCAATGCCATCCCGCAAAACCGAGCGCACCGCCCCGGCGCCGCGTTCCAGAATCTCTTTCAAAGCGCGTCTTTCAGCTGACGCAAACTCGTCCAGCACAAACTTCCTGGCATCGCTGATCGGATGCTCTGGCTGGATGCCTATGCGCAAGCGAATGAACTCGTTGGTTCCCAATGCTGCGATAATCGATTTCAAACCGTTATGTCCGCCGGCGCTGCCGCGCGCCCGCAGGCGAATCGTGCCGAACGGTAACGCCAGGTCGTCGCTGATTACAATCAACGATTTGCCGGGGTCCGCCAGTTCGTCCTTCGCGATCAGACAGGCCAGCGACTCGCCGCTCAAATTCATGAAGGTCTGCGGCTTCACCAGCTTTGATCGCTGGCCTTCAATTATCCCGCTGCCGACTAGCGCCTGACATTCCCGCCGCTTCACGGTCACGGCGGCGTCAGCGGCCAATTTATCAATGAGCAGAAAACCAATGTTGTGCCGCGTCCACTCGTATTCACTGCCCGGATTGCCGAGCCCGACGATTAGATTCATTTCCGATTTTCAATCGCCGACTGCCAATTGAAACTCGCCCATCAGCCATGCAAGAACCAATCGGCAATTGGAAATCGCAAATCGGCAATATCCTTACTTCTTCTCGGGCTCGCCCCCGCCTTCTTCGTCTTCCTTCTTACCCTTGCCGATAACTTCCGGCTCAGCAGCCGCATCGCCTTCGATTGGCGCTGCTGCCGTTGGCTCTTCCTTAACCATGCCGACCGTAGCGATCACCGTGTCGGGCGCTTCCAGAATCTCGATGCCCTCGGCAGTGGGGATGTCTGAAACGTGCAGAACATCGTGAACTCCAAGATTGGTGACATCGACTTCGATGGCCTCGGGAATTTCGCGTGGTTCGCAACGAATTTCTACTTCGCGAACGATCTGCTCGAGCACACCGGCCTGCTCGCGCACGCCAATCGGCTCTCCGACGAGACGTAGCGGCACGGTCGCTTCGATCTTTTCGCCCTTTACCAGCCGCTTGAAATCGGCGTGCATCAAGCGCATCTTCACCGGATGAATCTGCCGATCCGCAAACATCACCTCGGTCGCTTCGATGCCTTCGATATCAAGCGTGAAGATCGTGTTTCGGCCAGTATCGGATCGCAGGATTGCCGCGAGGTCGCGCAACTCGCAGAGCGCCGACACGGCCCCGCCTACGCCGCCATACATAGTCACCGGCACTTGTCCGTTACGACGGGCCCGCCGCGAATCATTTTTTCCACGACCGTCGCGCCGAACGGCGCGCACCACGATGTCTTTTCTTTCCGCCATGATTGCTCTCCAAAAAAGTGGCACAGACCTCGGTCTGTGAACGTACGCGGGAAAATCACAGACTGAAGTCTGTGCCACGTAATCCTACTCAAATTGTGTTTGCTGAAAGCTGAGGGCTGACGGCTACTTAGCTTCCAGTGTTTGCCCTTCGTTTGACCGGGCTACTGGGCCCGGATCTTCATACAAAGAGCGAAGAGACGCTGGTCTCTTCATGGATCGACTTGATCGCTTTCGCCAAAAGAGGCGCAATACTTAAAACTCTGATGTTCTTCAATTCCGCTGCTTTTGCATTCAGCGGAATCGTGTTCGTCACAACGATCTGCTCAATTCCCGAGTTCCCCAGATGCTGTGCCGCACGTCCAGACAGTACCGGATGTGTGAAGCACGCGTCAACACGTGCCGCGCCTGCCTGCTTCAAAGCCAACGAAACTTTAGTCAACGATCCGCCTGTATCGCACATATCGTCAACGATTAGACAGTTTCGACCTTCCACATCACCAACCACGTTCATGACTTCCGCGACGTTGGGCTTGTCCCGGCGCTTGTCACAAAGCGCCAGCTCGGCGTCCAAACGCTTGGCGTACGCACGAGCTCTCTCCGCTCCGCCCGTGTCCGGCGCCACGACCGTCAGATTCGGGAGCGGCCGCTCCTGATAGTAACGAATCATGACCGGCGCCGCGTACAAGTGATCGACCGGAATATCAAAGAACCCCTGAATCTGCGCCGCATGCAGATCGATTGTCAAAATCCTGTCCGCGCCCGCGGTCGTCAGCAGATTGGCGACCATCTTGGCCGCGATCGGCACGCGCGGGCGGTCCTTCTTATCGGACCGGCCGTAACCGTAATATGGCAGCACCGCGGTAAGACGTTCGGCCGATGAGCGACGAAACGCGTCGAGCATCACCAGCAACTCCATCAAGTAAGCATCGGTCGGCGGGCACGTCGGCTGAACGATGAAAACATCCGCGCCGCGAACATTTTCTTCAACCTGAAAATTGAACTCGCCGTCGGAAAAGCGCGCCGCCGTCGCTTTTCCGAGATCGCAACCCAATTCATGACAAATCTCTTCGGCCAGGGCGCGATGTGCAGTGCCCGAAAAGATTTTGATGCCGCCGGTCGTTCCCATTAGTCAGTAGCACAGACTTTTAGTCTGTGTGTGTCTTACCTTAAGCAAGCTCAAATCACAGACTGAGTCTGTGCCACCTGGAAAATTGGCTGGGGCGGAAGGATTCGAACCTACGAATGCCGGATCCAAAGACCGGTGCCTTACCACTTGGCGACGCCCCAACATTATCGGCCCCACGTCAGCGGCCCCAAACATCTGCGAAGATTGCGCCCGCCGCGCCCATTGCGCTTCGATAGGCACCGCGCCCCACCGTTCTACAAGGAAAGACGCGCCAACCAGCCTTGAGTTCGATCGCCTGAATGGCGCGTGCCTGCGCATCTCCGCTGTCAAAAATCCCAAACACCACCGAACCACTACCAGCCAGCAGAGCGGCTTTCGCGCCAGCCCCGATGAGGGCGACCTTTGCCGCCTCAATTTCCGGCTCAAGTCTAAATACCACCGGCTCGAAATCGTTTTGAAGAACCTTAGAGTCGAAACTGTCGGAAATATTGCCCCGTACCGAACTAGAAAGAATAGTTTTGGCTTCCGCTCTTGTCAAGGAACGGGCCTTGAGCGATCTGTAGGCATCCGACGTGGGAATGCTCGCGTTAGGTTTGATTGCCAGCAGGAACTGATCAGACGTGTCATCTAACTGAGTCAGCTCATTACCGGCGCCTGTTCCCCGCGCCGTACCGCCGAAAAAGAAAAAAGGTACATCGGCTCCCAAACTGCTCGCGATTTGCAAAAGCTCGTGCGCCTTTGCCTCGGTCTCCCAGAGGTGCGCCAGCGCGAGTAACGTCACGGCCGCATCCGAAGAGCCGCCCCCCAATCCTGCCTGAACGGGAATACGTTTTAGCAGACGAATGTGGGCTCCTTTGCCCGGCCCAAAGCGAACCTGTAAAGCTTTCGCGGCGCGATAGACGAGGTTGTCCGCCGCCTCTCCCAATGAACGATCGTCACAGGATAGTACGATCTCTGGATCGTTCTTAGCGGTTACAGCAAGAGTGTCGTGCAGGCTGATCGTTTGCAGGACGGTATCGATTTCGTGATAGCCATCAGGGCGCCGGCCCAGGACGCGCAGGCTCAGATTCACCTTGGCGAAAGCCGGAAGAGTCAGCGTTGAGGCAGACATAATAAGCCGTTAGATACAGCGCAGGAATTTAAACGCAAAGGACGCAAAGTCACCCGCAAAGTGACGCCAAGGAAAACTTCTTTCCCGTCCTTTGATGTGCTATGCGGCCCTGCGAAAAAGCTTCGCGTCCCTTTGCGTTAAATCCCTTTCTTAAGACGTGTGGTTCCGCAGATCGCCGTTGCTGCTCGTAACCTGCTCTCCCGTCTTTTCAGCAACCTGAACGGAAATCCCTGCGCGCTGGGCCAAAGCCTTCGATTCTTGATTCGCTTCTTCAATCACGCTTGCTTCGTTGAGTCTCAGCAGCTCGCTGTCGCGCATCAACACTTCCCCGTCAATGATTGTCGTGCGCACATCTGACGCGATCGCAGAATAAACAAGAGCCGAAACAACATCTCGCTGCGGCGTCGAGTGCAGTTGATCGAGCTTAACGACGATCACGTCCGCGCGTTTGCCGGCCTCCAGACTACCGATCTCCTTTTCCAGACCCAGGGCCCGCGCGCCATCGATTGTAGCCAGGCGCAAGACCCGTGCGGCCGGCAGAACTTCCGGCCCGTGAGCTAGTTTCTGCAGCAACGCCGCCGTGCGCATTTCCGTAAACATGTCGAGACGGTTGTTGCACGCTGCGCCGTCCGCTCCCAGGGAAACCGGAATCCGGCGCGCCAGCATCTCGGCCACGCGCGCCAAACCCGATCCAAGTTTCAAATTCGATGAGGGACAATGCGCGACGTTCGTCCCTGTGCGGGCCAACGTCTCCATCTCTTCAGTATCGAGATGGACACAATGCGCGAGCACCACATGCGAGCCCGAGATACCCAGCGACTCGAGATAAGCCACGTTGCGCCGGCCGGTTTCGCTTTCGACAATCTCACATTCCTTCTTGTTTTCGGACGCGTGTGTGTGAATCAGCACCTGATGCTTCCGCGCTAGTTCGGAAACCTGGCTCAAGAGTTCCAGCGTGCAGCTAATCGCGAACCGCGGAGCAAAGCAACAGCGCACTCGGTCGCCGGCGTGGCCGTGCCATTTTTCAATCAGCGCTACAGACTCGCGAATCGATTCGCCCGTTTGTTCGAGCAGACCCGCCGGCACTTCTTCGCCTTTGTCCATCATGCACTTGCCGACCGTAGCGCGGAACCCAGTCTCATCGACCACCCGCAAAACTTCTTCGGTGTGCTTGACGGTTTCCATTGTGAGCGCGCAGGTGGTCCCACCTCTTACCAACTCCGCGATACCTAATCGCGCCGAGGCGCGAATTGATTTCGCCGTGTGCGCCGCTTCCATCGGCCAAACGCGCTGCTTCAGCCAATCAATCAGCGAGAGATCGTCCGCCGCGCCGCGAAACAAAGTCTGGCAAAGATGGACGTGTGTTTGCACAAAGCCAGGCAGTACGGCGCAACCGTGAGCATCAATCGTCTCGTCAACATCCGAATTGATCGCCTCACCGACCTCAGCAATGCGCCCATCACGAATCAACACATCACCGCGCACGATGGAGTCGTTCTGGTCCATCGTCACAATCGTGCCGTTTCGGATGAGAATTGATTGGTTCATGGGTGAATTATACGATGCGAATTATGAGAGGATCATTGAAGACCTGTAAAGCGTTCAGCTCTCGATTAAGTGGGAAAATGTCTATCGAAATCCCTGTGGCTGCCGATCCAAATCCAAGTCCAGGTGTCATCTGGGAATCGCTACGCCACGGCGCGGTAGTCACGCGTAACGCGGACAGACCAAAAGCGCGGGTCAGCGCGGATGCGCTCAGCTGGAGTGATGGATGCGCAGGGTTTTGTTGGGATTTCTTGTAAGCTGCGCGCGCGGCGGTCCGAGCTTCCTCAGGCAGCCACCAGTAAAGTTTCCAGAAGTCGCTTGTTCCTCTGGAAGTCACGGAGGGTTCTCAAAGTCACTATCACTGATTTCGGGAAATTGCTCAGGTCTGGTTTTGAAGCTGGCCTCTATCTCATCACCCAGAGCAGAAAGCGCAGGTCGCGGTCGCTCGTCTTGGATGATCCCTTGCCAAACAAGATCTCCGCGCAATTCCGGCAGAATAGAGGGAAGGTTTTCCGCCAGCCGCTCACGCTCGCTCGGCGGCAAAGCCTTTATGGCCTCTTCAATTTCGGCAACGGTACTCATAGGAATCTCGTTATCTCAATGTCCGGCTCCCGCGAGTCTAACATGATCTTCCGCCGATCACGCATAGTTGCTAGACAACTAGTGGAGCAGAGAGTTCAGGCGCTGGATAGAAGAAGTTGAAGCGATGAAAGTTCTTCTTCATTATCGTGATAATCCATTTCCGATTTCGTGAACAGTAAGCAAACGTCTTCGCCGTTGCGATCAATCGTCGATTCACCTCTTTGACTAACTCCGATCCCGCTGACACGTAACCGGCTCGTACGTTCCGATAGCTACCAATAAACACAACCCGTGAGGAGATAGGAACTGTCAGCTCCGAATACGGTTTTGTAAAACCGACACCGCATAGGAAAACAGTAGCGATGCATTGTCAGTCAAGAAGTCCGCAGCGCTTGTTGGCGCCTTTGCCGCGGCATAGTGCGGAAAGGCTTTGCCCTTTCGTGCAGCATCGTCCCAACACTCGTCGAGGCTATGCCTCGACGATGAGAGGCATAGCCTCGAACATTATTGAACGCTTCTCGGTAAGGCAAAGCCTTACCGCACATCAGGTGGCAAAGCCCACCAACTTAGATTACTTCTTATCCGCGGCCGTAGCTGCCGCCGCTTTCTTCTGTTCCGCGGGCGGCGCGTCCGCTGTCGCAACCTCGCCGTGCACCCGCATACCCAGCGCGCGCCGAACGTCGTTTTCAATCCGCTTCAGTACTTCAGGATTATCTTTCAAAGTCTGCTTCGAATTCTCGCGGCCCTGGCCCAGGCGCTCGCCCTTGTAAGAGAACCACGCGCCACTCTTATCGACGACGCGATTGTTGGAAGCGAGATCCAGCAGATCGCCTTCGCGGGAAATGCCTTCGCCATACATGATGTCGAACTCGGCTTCGCGGAACGGCGGCGCCACTTTGTTCTTGGCGACTTTGACCTTGGTCCGGTTTCCGACGATGCGATCGCCGTCCTTGATCGCCCCGATGCGCCGGATGTCCAGCCGCAGCGACGAATAAAACTTCAGCGCGCGTCCACCCGTGGTCGTTTCAGGACTACCGAACATCACTCCTATCTTTTCGCGAATCTGATTAATGAAGATGAAACAGGTGTTCGACTGAGCCACGATCGCCGTCAGCTTGCGCAGGGCCTGGGACATCAGGCGCGCCTGCAAACCCGGCAGCGAATCACCCATCTCACCGTCCAACTCAGCGCGCGGGACCAGCGCCGCCACCGAATCGACTACGATCACATCTACGCCATTCGAGCGCACCAGAGCTTCGGCGATTTCCAAAGCCTGCTCGCCTGAGTCAGGCTGCGAAATCAGCAGGTCGTCGATGTTCACGCCCAGCTTGCCGGCATAGTCGGCGTCCATCGCGTGTTCGGCGTCGATGTAAGCAGCCACACCGCCGGCTTTCTGGGCTTCGGCAACGATGTGCAGCGCGAGGGTCGTCTTGCCGGAACTTTCCGGTCCATAGATTTCGCAGATGCGTCCCCGCGGCACGCCGCCGACGCCCACCGCCGCGTCCAGCGACAAAGAAGTCGTTGAAATCGCCGGGATATCGGAAATCTCGCGCTCACCTAAGCGCATGATCGATCCCTTGCCAAATCTCTTTTCAATGTTGAGCAGCGCGGCTTCGATGGCGCGACTGCGGTCTGCAATTCGGTCTTCAGGCATAACGGGCATCTCTTTCTTCTGCTCCTATTTGTTTTAGTTAGGTCTCGGGGCATCCCACAAATCATTGGGGCCGAGGATAACACAACTCAAGCGAGAATGGAACAGAGTTTCACGCATGAAACGGCACTATTTTCGGGAGGGTTTCATAATTGGACCCTGCTACTCATGCCGCCTCGGCAGCCCTCTCTGCGACCCGAAGGTGAGGCGACATGTTTGTCATCGCTGCAAAAGGACGGGTTAGGATACCCCAAGATGGTGAGTCCGTCGAGCACCTTGTGACGTCCTAACGAACTTATCAAATCAGAAGTAGTTAACGACCGTTGCTGTGATCGCGGCGTGGCTGTTTGGGGTTCCGATTTAGCCGACCCAATAGAAGATTCGGACCAAAGTCGGTACTTTAAACTCAATCCGAAATCAGCTCCCTCACGAACTGCCCAATTCGCGACACTACATCGCCAGTAGACGAAGCCTTTTCAATTTCGGCCACGATAGCCGAACCGACTACAGCCGCATCCGCATAGCGCCAAACGTCCGCAACCTGCTCCGGCGTCGATATGCCGAATCCCACGGCTACCGGCAGGTCTGAAAACCTGCGGACGCGACCTACCAGTCTCTCCGCTTCCGAACTCATTTCATCGCGAGCGCCCGTAATGCCTGCACGCGACACGGCATAGATGAAACCACTGGCGCGCGCGGCGACCATTTGCAGACGTTCATCCGTGGACGTAGGAGCGACGAGAAAGATCATGTCGAGATCGTTCGCAAGCAACGCGGCTGCAAATTCGCCCGCTTCTTCCGGAACCAGATCGGTGACGAGGATTCCATCGACACCAGCCGCCTTTGCTGCGCGCGCGAGTTTCTCGAAGCCCAGAGTGTTTGGCGGGACAAGTCCCGCTTCTAAACCAATTCCGGCGTGCTTGGAGGGGGGACTTGTCCTGCCCACGTCGTCGGACAGAGAGAACTGCAGCAGCGGATTGAAGTAGCTGAAGAGAATGATCGGAACGCCGGTTTGCTTACGCGCCTCGGTAACGATTTGGAAGATTTCGGCGAGTCCAAAGCAATGCTTCAGTGCGCGTTCGGAAGCCCGTTGGATAACAGGCCCGTCGGCCATCGGATCCGTGAAGGGGACGCCCAACTCGATCAATGTCGCGCCGGCTTTCGCCAACTCGATAATCAACTGCAAAGTGGTTTCGAGATCGGGATCGCCGGCCGTGATAAAGGGAATAAAGCCGCGGCGATGGTCGCGTTTCAGAGCGGCGAAGGTTTCAGCGATGCGGGACATTCATGGCTCCGTAGATACAAGGAGCCGGATATTTATAGCTCCCGACTCCAATTGTACGAGCGAGATCCGCAGGAGCGGCACCAGATGTTTCGCCCCTACGGGCCTTACGAAATACAAAACTCGCGACGGGTCATAAATATCTCGCCCCTAGCGGGGCTCCGGAAAATCCATTGTCCCGCGAACGGTGTCGATATCTTTATCGCCGCGTCCGGACAAATTAATAATTACGATCTGATCGCTCTTCATCTCGCTCGCGACTTTCAAACCGTGCGCCACCGCGTGCGCTGACTCAAGCGCCGGAATAATGCCCTCCAACTTTGACAACATCTGAAAAGCTTCCAGAGCTTCGGTATCGGAAACCGAAGTGTATTCGACCCGGCCTTCGTCATGAAGAAAAGCATGCTCGGGACCAATCGAAGGATAATCGAGGCCCGCGGAGATCGAGTGTGTCGTGGCTACTTGTCCGCGTTCGTCCTGGAGCACGTAACTCATCGTGCCCTGCAGAACGCCCGGACTCCCGCCGCCCGCCGCATTAAATCGCGCTGCGTGTTGGCCCAAGGCGTTGCCGGCGCCGCCGGCTTCAACGCCAATCATGCGGACCGATTCGTCACCCAGGAACGGATAGAAGAGACCGATGGAATTCGATCCGCCGCCCACACAAGCGATCAGACAATCAGATAAGCGACTTTCTTTCTCTAAGATCTGCCGGCGCGCTTCAGTGCCAATCACCCTTTGAAAATCCCTCACCATCAAAGGGTAAGGATGTGGGCCCAGCGCGCTGCCAAGTAAATAGTAAGTGTCGGCCACGTTCGTCACCCAGTCGCGCAGGGCTTCGTTGATCGCGTCCTTTAGCGTGCGCGATCCGGAATCAACTTCGCGAACTTCCGCACCGAGCAGTTGCATGCGAAAGACATTCAGCTCCTGCCGCCGCATATCTTCCGAGCCCATATAGACGACGCATTGCAAACCGAACAACGCGCACACCGTCGCCGTCGCCACGCCATGTTGGCCCGCGCCGGTCTCGGCGATAATGCGTGCTTTGCCCATGCGCCGCGCCAGCAGAATCTGGCCGAGTGTGTTGTTAATTTTGTGCGCGCCCGTGTGCAGGAGATCTTCGCGCTTGAGATAGATGCGCGCGCCGCCCGCGTGCTCGGTCAAGCGCTGCGCGAGAAAAAGTGGAGTCGGTCGACCTGCAAAATCTCGCAACAAAGCATCGAGCTCCGTTTGGAAACTCTCGTCCGCACGCGCCGCTGCATAAGCTGCCGTCAATTCTTCGAGCGGCGCCATCAAAGTTTCAGGCACAAAGCGGCCGCCGTAACGGCCCCAGTGGCCAAGCGAATCAGGTTGAGTGATTGTTGAATTCAAAATCTCGATTTGTTTAGAGGCGGGCTAATGCCCGCCAATTCTGATTGATCCAACTCCACTGTTTAGGACGAGCACGAGTACGAAACCAGTGTTCACATCAACAACAGGCGATTAAAGTGCGGTCCGTCCTCAGGCCCTTACCCCCGGCCCCTTTCTCAAAGGGAGAGGGAGAAAAACCTCTCAAGGATTCTTATTAACCTTGTGCGTCGAACGCACACGGCCCGGCGACTGTGGTCCGCGCGAGTCGTCTACCACGACTCGATTTTCGCGCCGGTACAGCGTCAGACGATTACCGTCAGTAGTTCCCTGCTCGGCATCTTCGACATGCGCCGGATTGCCTTTCAATACTGCGACATCATCTGCGTTCGTGTACTGGCACCAGTCTCCGGTCCCGCGCTTGCCGGGTTGAATCAGAACGACGTTGCGCTGCGCAATCGTGCGCTCGACTTCATTGCCGTCCTTCTGCAAATAGACGTCCGCCACACCCGAGGTCATTCGATCGGTCCCCTGCTTAATGTCCACGTTAGTCTCATAATGCAGCAGGCGATCGGGATCGGAGTACTTCATAGATTCAGCTGTGACAAAAACCGGAACTACCGCGGTTGCATTGCCCGTCTTTTGTTTCGCCTGGTAAAGCGCGCTCTGCACATGGCCGCGTCCTTCCATCTGCTTCTGCTCGCGGAACAAAGTGATCGTGTCGGCGCGCACAAAATTATCGTCCTGCCACATGCGCGCATTGCCGGTATACGTCGCCACGCCGGAATCATGATTTAGCTCCGCGCGATCGCCGAGCAGATAAACGGGGCTCTTAACTTTTCGAAAGGGCGCAGCGCCGTTCGTCTGTTCCTGACTGTAATAAGTAGTGTTCACTTTTACGCGGCAAGAGGAAATGCGCGTCGCGTTGTTCGAATCAATCTCAACTGCTTTGGTGCGCGCGCGTGAATCCCAAACCGTGGGTTCGCCGCCGCGCAGCCGCACCGTTGCGTCGGATGCAGTGTATGAGACGATGTTGGCGATCCCGTTCCGATCGTTTTCATTGAACTTGGCGTCACCGGTCGCATCGACCTTGTCCACGTCCTGGGTCTCGCGGACAAATAGCGCATTCATTTTCTGCGCGGTCATGGTCCGGATTCCCATCTTCTCACTGGGCTGAAAAGGATCGAAGACAGCTTTGGCGCCGCCCGTGGCGGTGCAATTGCGCGTGATATTACCGCTCTCAAAAAAGTCGCAATCGAAACGCGGCGCGGTCAGCGTCTTGCGATCCGCCTTCGCCGTTTTCTGCACCGGCTCGACGTACAACTCAGCGTTGCCGACCGCCTCGGCCTTGTCCAAATCTTTGCCGGTCGGGCGCCAGCTCATTTTTATTGCGTCAGCCGTCAGCCGCTTGCTGGCAGCACGCGGATCCGCCGCCTTCGACTTTGGCGCCGCGAGCGTCACCACTGAACGACCATCAGCGCGCATCTCTTTCAGCAGGCTGCGATCGCCCTGGGCCTGGAAGGTCAACTCCAGACCATTCGCGCCGCTCAACTGCATGTCGGAATCCGCGTTCAGGGTTTGCGCGCGAATGTCCCGCGAGCCGTAGGCGCGCTGCAAACGCTGGTCGTCGTCGAGAAAGAAATCCATGTCGACCGAATGCGCTTCGCAAGCATGTCCCACTTCCATCGAACGCAGATAAGAATTGCCGCGCATCTCGATCTTTTGCAGCTTTTTCTTATCGTTGACGATGGCGGTGAGGTTGTCGCCGCTCATGATGTCCTGATCCTGTTCGGCAGTGGCGCCGCCTGAGAAAGTCAGCCGCATCGTGCTCTGCTCAAACACTCCCTGCGCTGAATGAATAGTGACCGGCTTGGCGCGCGAGCCTTTCAACTTAGACGGTTTGGCATCCTTTGTTTTCGGATTCTCGAAGGCTGCGGGCGCAACTGTGACGGCGACCTGGCTGCGCAGTTCCATCCGCTTCTTCTCGTTATCCACCAGGGCGCCGACGGAGCTGCCGGAAACGTTTTCGCGTTCGAAGGTAATCGGCGCAGACGTTTCAGCTATTTTGGAATCCTGGTGATAGATGAACGAATCAGTCTTCACCTTCAAGGCATCGTGCGTTTCCATTTGCACGTTGCCGTTGAACTGACCCGATCCGCTTTTCTCGTCATAGATCGCGCGGTCGGAAACGATCTGATCGGGCTTGTCACCCGTAGGCGGAAACACCTGAAGGTTGACAGTCTCGAGTTCGTGATGGCCGTCCGCATAAGAAACGTCGCGCGCGGCGCGCAACCAAAGATATAAGCGATCGTTTTTGGTGATGCGGCGTTCGTAGCCGTTGATGATTCCGGTGATTTCCTTCGACAGCGCGGGCGCTTCCGATTTCAAACGAAAGGGCGTGTTGTTGCGCATCTTGTAGTAGGACACGCCGACAAAAATCGCGCCACCAATCAGCAGTAACAGCGCCAGCCCGCGCGCAATCGCCGGGACGCGTGCGCGCAAGTCAACAGCGCTGATTCGCTTTTTTCGAGTTACTGCCTGCATCCTTTTATCGCACCAGTCGATAATCAGCCGCGGAGCGGCGGAAGCTCTGAAGCCCACGGCGTGAGCCGTGGGTTAACCGTCGTGATAGACCAACCAGCCCCGTCTGGCGTAACGAAGAAAGGGAATCTCGCCCCTTTTATGTAATTGACGATGATGCCGGTTTCGTTGTCGTATGGGTTTCGCTCCGCGGCTTCGGGCGCGTTTGTGTCTCTATCCCCACGGCTGACGCCATGGGCTACAGATCTTTCGCCGCTCCGCGGCTTGAAAAATGTCCTGGAAAGACTCAAATTCATCATCTTCCTCAACTCTGGGCCACCTTCATATCCTTAACATTCAACTGCAACCTGATATCGCCATGCCAACGATTGGCTTCCAACTCGTATGCTAGATCGATGCGATCATTAGCCCTTGGCGTTTGCTCGGCTTCTTCTAACCCGCGCCACCAGATTGCTTCCATCGGGCGGTTGTCGTGGCCGGCGACGCGCAACTTGAGATGTTGCTCCTTAATGATCTGTGGCCCGCTCATGACCCGAAACCCGCGGGTGGCAAACACCGGCCGCCGATTGCCCGCGCCAAAAGGCTCGAGTGCGCTCAGATCCTGAGCCAACTGAAATCCGAGCGAGGTCGCAGGCACCTCAGCATCGATCGCCAGCACGGGTTCCAAGTCTGCTTCAGTCAAACACGAGGCCGCATGTTCATTCAAGCGGCGCCGGAATTCCGGAATATGTTCGCGCCGGATCGACAGTCCTGCCGCGTGCGAGTGACCGCCGAACTTATCCAACAAGTCCCGGCAAACTGTCAGCCCGTCAAAGAGGTGATAGGCCTCGATGCTGCGCGCCGACCCGTGGCCGACGTCGCCGTCGAGCGAGATAACCACGCACGGCCGATTCAAGCGTTCCGCGATCTTTGAAGCAGCCAAGCCAATAACGCCGCGATGCCATCCGTCTCCGGCAATGACGGCGGCGTGCGTCTGCGCCGCACGTTCCGCGCCGGTCTCGAACTCTTCAATGGCCCGGTTAAAAATCTCGCGTTGAGCTTCCTTGCGTTCACTATTACGGGTGTCGAGATGCTCGGCCAAACGGCGAGCTTCCGCGATCTCTTTCGCTTGGAATAATTCGATAACGGCCCGGGCCGCATCCATTCGGCCCGCTGCGTTGATGCGGGGTCCGATGCGAAAGCCCAGATCATATGCGGTCATCCCGCCCTCGTCACCGCAACCGGCGATATCAATCAAGGCGCGTAGTCCCGGATTCACCGCGCGCGGTAAATCAGAGAGACCTAAGGCGACAATCGCGCGATTCTCGCCCGACAGCTTGGCGACGTCGGCCACTGTGCCGATGGCTACCATCTTCAGAAAGCCCGGCGCCTGCGCCTCTCGTCCGCGTTCGCGGAACAACGCATGAATCAGTTTGAAAGCAACGCCAACGCCGGCGAGATTCTTATCAGGATAATTACAACCGTGCTGGTTGGGGTTCAGCACAGCCAGGGCCGGCGGCGAGCCTGCGTCTGCGTCGGGCAGATGATGATCGGTAATGATAATGTCGAGGCCATTTGCGCGCGCCCAATGCAGCGGCTCGTGCGCGCGTATGCCGCAATCGACGCTGACCACCAGCTTATAACCATCGCTTTTGGCCTTCTCCAAACCGGCCTGCTGAATGCCATAGCCCTCGGTGAAACGATGCGGCACGTGAAAACCAGCCGTCGCCCCCAACATCCGCAACGCGCGCAAAAGGACCGCCGTGCCCGTGGTCCCGTCAACATCATAGTCGCCATAAATCAGGATCGGCTCCTGATGATCGATCGCGTAAAGCAAACGGGCCACGGCCGCTGACATACCGAGCATCAGAAATGGATCATGAAGTTGATCGAGACTGGGATTAAGAAAAGATCGAGCGGAATCCGGGCTGTGATAGCCGCGCGCGATGAGCAGACCGGCGACAATCGGCGAGACGCCAATGGCGGCTGCCAACTCTGCGGCGCGGTCAGTATCGTGCTGGTGCACTATCCATCGTTTAGGCGAACGATTGGCGCTCATGTCAGTGGGAGTTTACTTGTTGTTCGGGGGAAGAGCTAACGGAAGAACTTGCTTCGGTCAGAAATAAACTTCCTCGCCCTTGTGAGAGGGTTGGGGTGAGGGCCTGCGAGCAGCCCTGCTAACCTCTCGAATGCACTCGGGGCGTAAAGAAGACTGCGGATCAAATCCTTTGCGCTAAGCTTCGCACCCTCACGCCAGCCCTCTTCACAACGGGCTAATGCGTCCGTTGAACAGCATAATCAGAATCGCGCTGCCCACAATCAAACGATAGCCGATGAAGACTCCGGTCGTGTGCGTGCGTAGAAATCGCAGCAGGAACCAGATCGACGCATATCCCACAGCGGCGGAGACCGCGGTGCCGACAGCCAGAGTCGCTAAACTGCCCTGGGGCAGCAGGTGCACTGCTTGTTTCAACTCCAGCAAACCGCTGGCAGCTACCGCCGGCATCGACAATAGGAACGAAAAGCGGGCGGCCGTCTCACGGGTCTCGCCGGCAAACAGACCAGCCATGATCGTAGAGCCTGAGCGGCTGGAACCGGGAATGAGCGCCAGACACTGGGCGAAGCCGACGGCCAGCGCGTCCCCAAGTCCCAACTCCGGCATCCGTCGCAGCTTTTTGCCGACGGCTTCCGCGAGTGCCAGCAACAACGCCACCACGATCATCATTACCGCGATCACCCAAAGGTTTTTCGTGAACGTTCCTTCAATTTGTTTCTTAAAAGCCAGGCCGACAATCGCTACCGGGAGCGAGCCGATGATTACCAGCCAGCCGAGCCGGGCTTCAGGGGACAGCCTGGGGCCGGGATTCGAGCGATTGAATTGATCGCGCCGGCCGTTCTTTAGCAAAAGGAAATGATCGATGACGAAGGCCCGCGTGATATTCCAGATGTCGCCGGCAAAATACACAATCACAGCGACGAGCGTGCCCAGTTGAATCACGGCGATGGACGAAGTCAGTTGTTCCGGAGTAAGAGACAGACTCATCACCCGGCTGGCCAAAACCAAATGCGCCGTGGAACTAATGGGTATGAATTCAGTCAGACCTTGAACAATGCCGAGCAGAATAGCTTGAAGAAGGGTCATTACCTTTCAGCAGAATAATTCCGATTTGAATTTGAAGACAGATCGTACTTTGTACTTCGTGCTTCGTTCTAACGCTCCCTGATGAATGCCGGCTCCGGCATTTCAAGAGCGAAAATACAAAGCACCAAGTACAAAGAACAATTGCGGCTATTCGCGGAACGAATTTCTGGCCGCGACCCAATCATACAATGGATTTGGCAGAAGCATGCAGGCGCGAACGATGTTGGCCAACTGCCACGGAAAGGCATAACTCTTTTTTCGCTTCTCGATCGCGCGCACCATTTTCCTGACCGCGTCATCGAGCTCCATCAGGTAAGGCATGTGCCGGCGACCGGCGGTCAGCGGGGTCTTGATAAACCCCGGATGAATAATCGTCACATCAACTCCGGTGCCCATCAAATCGATCCGCAAACTCTCGAAGAGCGCCGACACGGCCGCCTTGCTGGCGCAGTACGCAGCCGATTTCGGCAGACCGCGATAAGAAGCGAGACTTGAAATCGCGACCAGGTGTCCCTTGCGTCGTTCAATCATGTGGGGAATAACGGCAGTGACGCTGTTCACGACGCCAATCACGTTGACCTTGATCAGCTCGGCAACTTCTTTTTCACAGAGATCCACTGCATAGGTTGTCGCGCCGACGCCGGCGTTCGCGATTAGCGTATCGATGTAACCGAACTTTCTTCGTAGAGCGCATGCAGCAGCGCGCACCGAATCCGCATCAGTCACGTCCGCCGGAAGAGCCATCGCGCGGCCGCCCGCCGCTTCGATCTCTTCCACGATCTGGCGCAGAGCATCCGCTCGCCGCGCCAGCAAACCGACCGCCGCCCCACGCCGGGCCAACTCAACGCCAAATTCGCGCCCAATGCCCGATGAAGCGCCGGTGATTAGAACAACTTTTTCAGACCAGTCCATCATTGTAGTTGTTGTGAAGATAAATCGTTTTGAGGTAAATGATTCTTAGGGACAAACATGACTGTTAGATATTTGGGAGAACTCAGAGGCCAGGAGTTGATCGCCGTCTTAACTAACATCGCTGACGGGAGCGCCGCTGACAGTGGCCCCGGTTCAACCGGGTACAACTCAGAATACCAAAACCTGACGCAGACGGCGATAGATTTTTTCGGCTTAGAATCAGTCCAGACTAAGCGAATCTGCGGGGTTTCCCGTCCAAGCCTCGGACCATTCCGTTATCCACAACTTAGTTCGAGGCTTAGCCGTGCAAGCAATAGTTTGGCTACAAGGGGCGTTAAGCCCGGGGGCGGGCAGAAATTAGCAACATTAGACTTTTTGAATCACAGGCACGATTACGGGCCGTGCTCCAGTCTCTTTCTGGATAAATCGTTTCAGCTCGACGCGCAGATGTTCTTTCAATAGCGAGATGTCTTCGAGCATTTGTCTCGAGGCGCCGGCGATGGCAGCCACGACGACGCCCTGCGACTCTTTTACCAGTTCCTTTGAGCCTTCATAACTTGAAACCTGCGTTCGGCGACTTGAACCGTTCCCGTTGGTCGATTCGAAACCTCGCACGCCCTGGGCGACGATCTGCGGCGGCCCTTCCAGCTCTCCGGTCTGGCCGTCAATGGTCACGACCAGTGTCACCATGCCTTCGTACGCCATCTTCTTTCGCTCGCGCACGGTCTCGTAATCGATCTCTTCAAACCCCGAATCGTCGATGAACGTGCGCCCGACCTCGCGGCGATCTATGACCGCGGCGCGTTCGCCGTCCAACTCGAGCACGTCGCCGTTCTCGATCAGAATGATGTTTGCTTCAGGAAAGCCGAGGTGGTTTTTGACGAACTCTTTGTGGCGAAACAGCATTCGATACTCGCCATGAATCGGCACCACAAATTTTGGCCGCACAGCTTCGGTCATGATGCGGATGTCTTCCTGCGAAGCATGGCCACTGACGTGAATTAAGCGGCGCTTCTCTTCGATGATGTTGGCGCCGCGCTTGTAGATGAAACCGATTAGCTTCGAGATCGCTCGCTCGTTACCGGGAATGATCCGCGCCGAAAGTACGACCGTGTCCGTTTCCTCGATCGTCAAGCCCCGATAAACCTGCGTGGCCATCTGGTAGAGCGCGGCCCGCGGCTCGGCCTGCGAACCAGTAACCAGAAAAACAATTTCGTTATCAGGCAGATGCTTTGTCTCGTTCACGCCCACCAACAAGCCGTCGTGAATGTCCAGGTAGCCCAGGCGATCTGCGATCTCGACGTTCTTCTGCATCGAACGTCCCAGCACACAAACGCGGCGATTGAACTGCTGCGCCACGTCGAAAACGATCTGAATTCGATGAATCGACGAAGCAAAGCCCGCCACGATGATCCGGCCTTTTGCTTCGCTAAATATCTCTTCAAAGGCCGGAATCACGGCCCTCTCAGACGGGGTCCGACCGGGAACAGTCGCGTTTGTCGAATCGGAAAGCAGCGCCAGCACGCCTTCCTGTCCATAACGCCGGAGGGTCCTTAGATCAATCGGCTCGCCGATGACCGGCGTTTCGTCAACCTTGTAATCGCCGGTATGAATGATTGTTCCAACCGGTGTCTTAATTGCGAGGGAGAAACAATCAATCAACGAATGCGACGCGCGAATGAACTCGATCGCGAAAGAACCGATCGTGACTACGTCGCGCGGCTCGACACGATGCAGCATCACATCGCCGAGGATGCCGTGCTCATCCAGCTTGCTTTCGGCCAGCCCCAGGGTGAAGCGCGAAGCGTAAACCGGCACATTGAATCTTTTCAGGATGTACGGGAGCGCGCCCAGATGATCTTCATGCCCGTGGGTGAGAATGACCGCGGTGATCTCGTCGCGATATTGTTCGAGCACGTCGAAATCCGGAATGCAGATATCGACGCCATAGACGCTCTCTTCGGGAAAGCCCATGCCGGCATCGACCACGATCATCTCGTCGCCAAAGCGCAGCAGCGTGCAATTCATCCCGAACTCGCCGATACCGCCGAGGGGGATGATTTCTAGGACATTAGACACTTATCGTTGTTACTCAACTCTCTGGACGGGCTGGGTGCATGATCAACCGAACGTTCATTGCGTATGTGTTCGCAGTATATCACGCCACTTTCAGTAAACCGATCCGCACTGTTTCGATAGCGTGAGTAGGACAGGCTACCACTAGCCCAACGCAGGTTCCTTCGCTTAGGCGTTGCTGGTCGCAAGTCAAAGCGAGGAAGGCAGCGCTTCAGAATAGCCGCGAGACCATCGACCTCATCCTTCTGCCGATCCAAACGAACTTATTCCGTGAATCGGCGGTGCCGAGGCAGAAATTACTCCAGATTCAATGATTTTGGGCACCCTCGCGTCGTCAAAACTCAAACAGCCGTCGATTTTGTCGCGATCCTGGTTAATTTGAGGGTACTGCCTGATTGATTTTAGGTACTAGTAAATTGATTTAGGGTTCCTCTTGGTCGCTTGGAGGAACCTGCAATTAGATTTCAGGTACCTGCAAATTGTTCAGGGATACTCCGAATCAATTCCGAGGTTCCTAATAGCTAATCAGAAGAACCCATTATCGAGGTAGGAGTACTGCCGATTGATATTGAAGTACGTCCCAGTCTCTAAGCAGAGCCCATAAACTGTTCCGGGGTTCCGGTTGATTGATACCGGGTACGTTCTTAAGCCTTCGGGAAACTCAGTAATCTTTTGGAGTGCACCGGCACAGCGAAGCGACGACGGCGCCTTGCATGGATTCCTTTTTGAGTTCGATCCAAAGCGGTGTCGCGCTACTCTTGCCACCGCACTCCAAATCTCGCTTCGCTCGAACTTCTCCGCTAAACTGAAATCACGATGCCTGACATGCTGATAAATCTTTTGAAGTTGCCGTCACTTGGGCGACTGAACGATGAGAGCGTCAACCTCCGCCGCGCCCAACCGTTTGAGATCACTCCAGTGCGTGCCTTCATTGAAAAGAATTTCTCCCTTGCCTGGGCCGATGAAATTTCAGTTGGTTTTGCCAATAAGCCGGTATCGGTCGTGATCGCGACACGCGAAGGTCGCGTGATTGGATTCGCCGGATACGAATGCACGCGCAAAGCGTTCTTTGGCCCAACCGGCGTGATCGAAAGCGAACGCGGCACCGGCATCGGCACCGCGCTGCTGATTGCCAGCCTGTGGGGATTACGCGAACTTGGTTACGTTTACGCCGTCATCGGCGGCGCGGGGCCGAAGGATTTTTACGAGCGAGCCGTTGGAGCTATCGTGATCCCTGACAGCGACCCGGGGATTTATCTGGATCTCTTGAAGCAGTCTCGCGAGTAAGTTCGTTGGTTGAGTCCCGCGATTGGCCAGCGGTTCCGCCTGGAACTTGATCGCGAACATGCGGGGAGCATTGCTCCGGCGATGTCTTTGAGACCGGAAGGATGGGATTAGGTGGTAGTGAAGAGTCGATAATCTGAGTAAGGAAAGCGCCCTCACTCTTGCCGCCTAACGCTGCCCGTTATAATCTGATCGCGTGATCAATAGCTTCCGTTGCGCCGATACGCAAGCATTGTTCGAAACCGGAAAATGCAAGAAGTTCGCCGGTATCGCGAAATATGATTTTGGCACTGGCTTATGCCGAACGCGGGCGGACGATTCGCCTCATCAGTTGTCGTAAAGCGACCAAGGCGGAACGGAAAATATATGAAGAAAGAAAAGACTTCTAAAGCAAAGCAGCAAGCCGATGATGAGATGCGCCTCGAATATGATTTTCGGGGCGGGGTGCGTGGCAAACACTATCAAGCCTACCGGCGCGGGCATAAGGTGACGATTCACAAGACTGATGGCACGACAATGGTGCAACACTTCACACTCGAAGATGGCGCGGTCATATTAGAACCAGACGTGCGAGCCTATTTCCCCGATTCAGAGGCAGTGAACAGCGCCCTACGCAGCCTGATTCCGTTGCCGCCACAAAAACCCAAAGCCAAAGCGAGAGTCTGACTTGCCGGCAGGTGTCTCATTGTAATGAATGAGTGTAGAACTGCTATTCGAGCTGGTTGCAAATGCCCGCCCATTCTTCCAACCCTAATGTCTCAGCCCGTCGCAGAGGTGGAATGCAAGCGTCGCACAGGACGATGCTGGCGCCGCCTCGCTTCTTTAATAATTCCTGGATGGGCGCGGGGGCGTCGCGCAGGTTGTTGAGGATTGTCTTGCGACGTTGGGCGAAACCGGCACTGACGACTTGCCACAACAAGGCTTCGTTTTTCACTTCCGCTGCGATTCGTGGTCGGACACGCAAACTCACTACTGTGCTCCAAACTTTCGGTACTGGGCGAAACGCTTGCGGCGCCACATCGAATAGCTGTTCAGCTTCGCAATACGCCTCAACCAGAACCGATAGATAACCGCGCTCGCTGGTGCCGGCGGCGGCGGTAATCCGATCGACGACTTCGCGTTGCAGCATCAGCGTCATTTCAGTGATGCAGCTTCTTTGATCGATCAATCTTTGCAATACGGCGGTGGCAATGTTGTAGGGAAGGTTCGCAACTACGCGCGCGGTCTGCGCCGGAGCAATCGCCGCGCAGAAATCGGTGGTCAGCGCATCCGCTTCGATCAAGTGCAGGTTCGCGGCGCCGCCAAATTTTTCTCGTAATGAGGGAACGAGATCGCGATCGAATTCGACGGCGACGAGGCGACCGGTCTTTTCCAATAGCCGAGCAGTTAACGCTCCGCTGCCCGGGCCGATCTCTATGATTGTTTCGTCAGCTCGCGGTGCGACCGCGGTTATGATTCGCTCAACGACGTTACGATCGACGAGAAAGTTCTGACCCAAACGGCGTTTCGGGAAAGTCATTAGTCTTTCAGCGAGCTTACTAACCTGGTAACGGACTGTCCAAAGACTCCGCAGCAAGATAACAGAGTAAACTTAAACGCAAAGGGACGCAGAGGATTGTTCTCCTATGCGCCCTCTGCAAAAACCTCCGCGTCCCTCTGCGTTTAGATCTCAACTTAATCGCACTCAGGTAATAGACAACCTCAGACGCGCGCCGTTGGATAACCCGTCACCTCGATATCGCGCCCACGGCGCTCGACGGAAACGTTCTCAAGTTGTTTGGCGTCGGCGATTTTTTCAGCGCCGTCTCCGCCAATCGCTGAAGGCGCGTCCTGCCCGCCGATAATCATCGGCGCAATGAAAAACGTAATCTTATTCACCAGGCCGGCGTCGAGGAGCAGACCCGCGAGGATTGGTCCGCCTTCCACCAGAACACTCTGAATCGATCTCTTGCCGAGCTCCTGGAGTACGTTTGAGAGTTCCAGCGCCGCCCCCCCCTGACTGATTACTTCCACGCCGCGAGCCTGCAGTGCGTCAACGATGTCGCTGTCGGAATCACCGTGAACGAATATCAGCACTGGCGCGGCATCGGTGGTCTGTGCGAGCTGCGACTCAGGCGAAATGCGCAGGTATTGTTCGATCACCACGCGCACGAGGGGCCGCCGCCGCTTCTTGCCCGAGCGATCCGTCAGCAGAGGATCATCTTCACGAGCAGTACGTCCGCCCACCATGATCGCGTCGTACTGGTGGCGCAAATCATGAACGCGCGCGCGCGCTTCTTCGCTCGTAATCCAGCGCGAGTCGCCGCTAAATGTCGCGACCTTGCCGTCGAGAGACACGGCCAGCTTAAGATGAACGAAGGGCCGTCCGGTGCGCATGAAATGAATGTAGGCTTCATTCAGACGCGCGGCTTCGTCCGACATTAAGCCAGTCGCGACCTCGACGCCGGCTTCGCGCAAGTGAGCAAAGCCACGACCCGAAACTTTAGGATTGGGATCTTCGATGGGCGCTACGACGCGTTTGAGTCCCGCCTTGATGAGCGCGTCGGTGCACGGTGGCGTGCGGCCCTGGTGCGCATGTGGTTCGAGGGAAACGTACGCGGTGCCTCCCTGCGCGCGCGCACTCGCTTGTTCGAGCGCGGCCGTCTCGGCATGCTTTAGCTGATCGAAGAGGTAGAAGCCTTCGCCGACTATTTCGCCGCCGGCATCTACGATGACGGTGCCGACCAGGGGGCCTGGACTAACCTGTCCGGCGCCCTGCTCGGCCAAACCAAGCGCGCGAGTCATCATTTGGCGATCCGTTTCAGTCCACTGTTCCAAGGTTTCTTCTCATCAGTCGCAGCGGCGATATTTGGAGCCGACGCGCGTAATAGTGTCAGTACCACTTGCGTGAGTCTTAGCTGTCTAAGCGGATGAACGGATAAACCATGATCGACTTGATCAATTGAAAAGACTATTCACGTATTGCTCCGGATCGAAGACGACCAGGTCATCCACCTTCTCACCAATCCCTGCGTAACGAATCGGCAGGCCCAATTCTTTGGCAATCGCCACGGCGATGCCGCCTTTGGCGGTGCCGTCGAGTTTCGTCAGGACAATGCCGGTCACGCCAGCGACCTTCAAAAACTGACGCGCCTGCTCGAGTCCATTCTGACCGGTAACCGCGTCAACCACCAGAAGCGTTTCGTGCGGCGCACCTTCCACCTCGCGCCCGGCGACCCGTTTCATCTTTTCCAATTCAGCCATCAGGTTCGATTTGTTGTGCAGCCGGCCCGCGGTGTCCACGATCAGCACATCCGAGCCGCGAGCTTTCGCTGCTTTCATTGAGTCGAACAACACCGCCGCGGGATCAGTGCCCTGCTTCTGCTGAATCAAAGGGACGCCGGTGCGCTCTGCCCAGATTGCCAGTTGATCGCTCGCCGCCGCGCGAAATGTATCGGCGGCGCAAATCAGAACGTCGTTGCCTTCGGCTTTGATTCGTTGGGCCAGCTTACCAATGGTGGTCGTCTTCCCGACGCCGTTAACGCCGACAATCATCATCACGTACGGAGCAATGTTTTCCGGCACGCTCGTTTCAGAGGCAACCCCTCCCCGTTCCGAAGCGTGCAGGATCGCCAGCAGTTCCGACTTGATCGCCGCTTTCAATTTTTCGATGTCATCGATTTCTTTGCGGCTGATCCCGCGGCGCACTACTTCCAACACGTGCATCGTTGTCGGCACTCCGATGTCGGCGGCAATCAAAGCCTCTTCCAGTTCATCGAGAAGTTCGGCGTCAATCTTTTTAGCGCCGGCAAAGACCGTATCGATCCTATCAGAAAGCGATTCGCGCGTTGCCGCCACGGCCCGCCGAAAGCGTGCGGAAAGTTCCTGCTCCAGCGCTGCTTCCTGCGCTTGCAATTGCTCGATCGAGAGATCGAGCCCGAGCACTGAAGTCTGCCAGGGAGTGCTCGGCGAACTCTGCTGCCGAGTTTCTTCCGAGTCAACCACAGCAACGGGCGCCGGCTGAGCTTCGATCTCAGTTTCAATTCCAGGTTGAGCTTCGGGCGCGCGTTCGATGGCTGCGCGACTCAGGCCAAGCGAGACAAATTCGTCCTTTTTCCTACGCCAAAAGGCCATTAAGACTCCACTCTATCGAATGACTGCAAGAATTTGACCCCGATTATAAGCAGAAGCGGCACGTCGCCACAAAAGCGACGTGCCGCGAAATACTGTTCAGCTACCGGCAAGGAACAGGTGGAGGTTCGTTTCACTTGTAGTCAGGCTCCCCTCAACGAGACTTACAAGGTGATCCCATTCCAGAGCGCCAAGGGCGCGAATTGCAAAAGCCTGGGGCGGAGCGCCGCGCAGCCCCAGGAACGTTTGACAAAATTGGCCGAGCGCTGAAAGCGCGATATGAAGACATGCTTCGCCCTCACCGTCTGCTTTAGTAGGGCCCGTTTTGATCCGTCTGTCGCCCGCTGACGCGGGCTTGGGGGAATTATTCAAATGTCGATCCTGGGGCGGCGCACTTCGCGCTCTGCCCCAGGCTATTCATTTCACGCTTTCAGCGTGATGAACTCTTTAACTTACGGCAAGAACCGAATCGGGTGTCGGCGAGCCGGGTAGCACTTGCAAGGGACTGCCTGGTCGCTGAGATTGTTTCCGATTTACTCGCGTGACACCCGGCCGAATCTTTCCGGCTTCGCAAGCGGCGATGAAGGCGGCGACGACGCGCGCGTCATAACGCGTGCCGACAAAACTCTTTAGCCGCGTCAGGGCCGCTTCCAGATCCATTGCCCGCTGGTACGGCCGCTCCGTAGTCATCGCGTCGAACGTGTCAGCGACCGAAACGATGCGCGCCTGCATCGGGATTTCGTCACCCTTCAGGCGTTGCGGATAACCTTCGCCATTGATCATTTCGTGATGCATGTGCATGCCCGGAAGAAATTCGCGCATCGCCGGAATCTGCGACATGATCTTGTAACCCTTCTGCGGATGCGTCTTCATTACCTCAAACTCTTCATCCGTAAGCGCCGCAGGTTTTTTCAAGACGCGGTCGTCGATGCTGATTTTTCCGACGTCATGCAACAGCGCGCTGATCCTGATCCTTTCGATCTCTTCATCCGGCAGACCGAGGCCCTGGGCAACTGCGACGGAAAAGCGCGAGACGCGTTCAGAATGGCCTCGCGTGTAAGGGTCTTTGCCGTCGATCGCGGCCGCCAGTGCTTTGACTGTACCCAGAAACAGTTCGCGGTTTTCGTCAGCCGAACGCTGAAGATCGCCGACAAAACTTTCTATCCGATCGGTCATCTGATTGAACGATGCTCCCAGCTCACCCAACTCGGTCCGGCCTAACACTTCGACGCGTTGTGAAAAATCTCCGGCGGCAATACGCTGCGCTCCGGCAGCCAGCTCTCGCACCGGCCGCGTTAACTTCTCAGCAAAGTAGAATCCGAAGATCAACGCCAGCGTCGCAGCCAGCAGGCTGATGAATAATGTCTGGGTTCGCATGTCACTGACTGAGGCCAAGGCAGCAGCTTCGTCCTGGATCGCGATCACCCCGAGCAGAGAATTTTTGTCGAGCTCCACCGTCGCATATGAGCCCAACATCGGAGTCGCGCGGCCATCGCGATCGAGGGTGAAGGGCGCCAGCGCGGATTGCACCTGCGCGCCCGTCTCGAGCCAGTCCTGCACCACCTTGAGGTCGGTCATCGATGTTTCAGAAAAAGCTATCGCGGCATCGGGATGGGCCACCGCTTTCCCGTTCTGATCGACGACGAAGACCACGGGCAACCCCGCGTCCAGTAATTCGCGAGAGCTCTTTGAAGATGATTGCTGAACTGCTTTGAAGACTTCCTGGAAAGAAACTACCGCGACGACTGCCGCGACTATGTCGTCACCGTTCATTACCGGCGCGGCGATCGTTAGCGCCATCTCCTGGCCCGATCGAATAATTTGCGGGCGGCCGATGATCACGCCGCGTCCACTCATGCGCGCGAGCACGTCGCCTACTCGATGATCGACTTCTTCTCGCTTGATCAAGTCCGGCTGAAAGGCGCGATGGACCTCGCCTTTTACCGGACAGATCGCCAGAGCGATCATGTTCGGATCGTCCTGAAGAGTTCTTTGCAGACGAGCATCGTAACCGGCGTCCGTTAGCAAGCGAATGCCTCCGGCAATTTCGAATGCACGCGCAACCCCGCTGACGACGTCGCGGTAACGCTGACCATACAGTTCAATCTGCCGGGCCTTGTCGCGAACCAACTGGGCCTGATAGCGTCCTTCAGTGGCTCGCAATTCGTCGGCGCTGCGCCGTGACAGCAGAGTGCCCGCCAGGGCCAGCGGTAAAAGGCCCACCAGCAGCAACACTGCCAGTACGACATACAGAAGGCGAATTCTTTTGAGGGCTTCGAGCACGGAAAGTTACGAAAAGTGACGGGCAACGGGCAAAACCCGCGTGGTGTCAGCAGACAGGACTCGACCTTAGAGGTCGTAGCCTAAGCCTAGAGTAGTTTGTCAGCAACCTTCGTGTCAACAACTTTGGCCTGTTTTTAACTGCTGAAATACTTAAGTTAAGCGGGCCGGCGGTCGGGTATTTCGCATTTCTCAGCCGCAGCTCACTCGGGATCGCGGCTGGAATCGAATCTTGTTAAGCAGGCTCAACCCCTTCGTGCGATACTTTTGCCGACTTGGGACCGGAGGAAGGCGTCTAAAGACTTGACCGCGCAGTTTGTTGAGCGCGACATTGGACGCGGCGGATGCGGCACCATGGCCGGACGCGAGCAGGAACCAATTGGAAACGGCCACAAGCGACGAGCAGATGGTGGAGCGAGCCTTGTCGGGAGACCCCGAGGCGTTCGGTGAGATCGTGCGTCAATGGGAGCGACGGATCTTCGCTCTGGCCTTCGGCATGCTGGGCCGAGAAGAAGATGCGCGCGATGCAACCCAGGAAACTTTTCTCGCCGCGTTTCGCAATCTCCGTGGCTTTCGGGGCGACGCAAAGGTTTCGTCCTGGCTGCATCGGATCGCCATCAATCAGTGCATCACCCGGCAGCGGCGCGCGAAAGTGCGCGGCGAAACGGCGCTGGAGGACGAAGCGGAAAAGAACGCTGCCGTGTTTGCTTTGCCGCTTGATGTCTCGCCCGCGCGCACGGCTGAGAAGATAGAACGTAGCGTCGCCGTTAGACGAGCGGTCAGTTCGCTGCCGCCGGATTTACGGCAGGTGGTGTTGATGAAGGAATTCGAGGAGCTGACGTTTCAGCAAATATCAGAAGCACTCGAGCTGCCATTGAGCACAGTGAAGAGCCGGCTCTACACGGCACTGCGGCAGTTGGAAATGCGTCTGCACAAATTCGGCGAGTAAGTCACGGGAGTGATCCAGAACTAGAGGTAGTGAAATGCCAAACTTTAACGAACGACCAGCCTGTCATCGAGCGGAAGACCTGGTCACATATCTTTATGGCGAAGCAAATGAGCTCGACGCCAGAGACTTTGCGGGCCATCTCCAGCAATGTGAAGCGTGTCGCAGCGAGCTGGGAGTCTTCCGGCAGGTACACGATTCGATTCTCGTCTGGCGTAATGAGGCACTCGGCTCATCGTTCAGCCCTGCGGCTGCGTCAGTCGAGACTCTCGATTCGCATCGCTTTGCCCAGCACGAGCGAAAGCTGACCGGTCTTGCCGCCTTGCGCGAATTCTTCAGCGTATCGCCGCTCTGGCTGCGCGCCGCGACAGGGTTTGCTGCGTTGCTTCTTTGCGTACTCGGCGGGCTGGTAATTTCGCGTTCGTGGAACCAGCCGACGCCGATTGCGAGGAATGAGAACGACGCTAAATACAGTCAGCAGCAACTTGATCAGGAAGTAAGAAAGCAGGTTGATCAAAGGCTGGCCGAACTTGGCGGCCAACAAACTTTGCCGCGCGCTCCGGAACGTGTTACACCGGTCAAGCCGCAGGACACCAGAACTCGAGTTGCTGTGAATCGCCTCCAGCCGAACAGCCCGCGCCCGCGAGGATTGAGCCGACAAGAGCGAGAGCAGTTGGCCAAAGACTTGCGGCTGATTCCCCGTGATGAGGACGAGTTGCCTTTTGGATTGGCGGACGAGCCTAATCAGTAACTCAGGCTTCGAAGGCCCGAGACCAAGGACGGTGCAATTATGAATCGAGAAACAAAAATACGAAGCAGTCGCATTCTCTTCCCCGCGATCCTGCTACTCGCCATTGCCGGTGTACAAGTCAGTGCGCAAATTCCGACTACGCCACAAGATCCGGTTGAGCGGGCCCAGACACAGATCCTGGTCGCGCCGTCCGGCCAGCTTCCGGATTTTGCGTTGCTGAATCTTTCGCCCGACCAGGTACAAAAGATTCGCGCCATCAATGCGGAGGTAAAGGACCAGCGACAGTTGGCGATCATGAAGCAGCGGCAGGCGCAACGGGCGTTGGCCGACGCCGTAGAATCTGCCACCCCAAATGAAACTTTGATCGAGCAGCGGTCACACGAACTGGCAGACGCACAGGCAGCCACGATCCGTCTGCGTTCCTTGACTGAGGCTCGGATTCTCCAGGTGATGACGCCGGAACAGCGCATCAAATTACGAGAGATGCGTCAACGAAACCAAGCCCTTCGCCGCGAAGCCAATCAACAACAACTTCCCAGCAACGGACTGCGCCGGCGCCAGCAGGGGCAGCAAGGGAATGCGAATCTGCCACCCCTACGGAGTAATCAACGGAAGCTCATGCGACAGGCGCCCAAGCGTTAACTCCGCTGTTTGATAGAGACCTGAAAAGCCGGGCTCCGAAACACGGAGCTCGGCCTTTTCGTGTCTGTCGAATGACCTTAGCCATGAGTAGTTGGTAAAAATGTTTTGCTAATCCGCGGGCATTAGCCCGGCTTTGCCGCCTGAAGGCGGAACTCCAAACACGCACCATGAGGGAGGGCTCCGAGGCGCCTTAATGAGCTCTCCATGACGGTCGGGCTAGTGTACCGCATCGCGACCCGACGGGTAGCAACAGACAATTACCCTACGACCCAGCCGCGATTCACCTTGACGTAAACGATTGGTTTTGCGCATCATAGGCCGCTCCATTGAAATTGGCCTGCACCGCGGTGATGCTTTCGAGCAGTCTTTTAAGCCACCCGAAGCGCCCTGCCTGCTAGGGTCATTTATTCCCTGACAAGCAGCGGCGACCGCAGCCCGGGCAGCCTTCTTATCGTCGCCGAGTTTCGAATGAATATTGTCACGCGTCTTCTGCTTGAATTGCAGG
>JAWVEB010000071.1:0-2895 GCA_033856915.1 Blastocatellia bacterium
GCTGGACGAAATCAAGAGCAACATAGAACACGCTCTCAGTATCGCGCCGAACCTCGCTGAAGCCCACATTGCCTTCGGGTTATTTTATTACTTCGGTCGTCGTGCCTACCCGGAAGCATTGGCCGAGTTTGCCCGCGCGATAGAACTGCAGCCCAACAATTCCCTTGCCTTAGAGTATTCAGGCTACGTGCATCGGCGTCAGGGACAATGGCAACAGACATTAAACGAACTGAACCACGCCCTCGAACAGGATCCGCGCAATGCCTATCTGGCCGCCAACCTGGCGAACACTTACAACATCCTCCGCTTGCAGGACGAAGCTCAACCTCTGGCCAAACGCGCCGTCAATCTCGATCCGCACGAGGTCGTCGGAATGGTAGCATGGATCGGCAGCATTCTGACGCGCGATGGCAACGCCGAAGAAGCGCTGCGTGTGCTGGCGACGTTCCCCGCCGATACGAAGCTAACTACCAATACCACGGTGCCGGAATTTAGTTCGATGATTGGCTATCGCGCCTGGGTCTTCGCGTTTGCGCGCAAATTCAACGCTGCGGTGCAGGTTTGGGACAATTCTTCGGATGAAGGCCGTCAGCTCGCTGCCAGAAGCGCCATTCACGTAATAGCTAATGATCTTGCTGCAGCCCAGTCCGATGCCGAGAAAGCACGGCCGTTGCTCGAGCGCAGATTGCAAGACCGTCCGGACGACACCGCTGCCCTGACGGAGCTGGCATGGGTGTATCTCGGTCTTAGGCGAAATGTCGACGCCGTGGCGACCGCGCGCCGCGCTACCGAAATCATGCCGCCGTCAAGAGACGTGCTCGCGGGCAACGGTCTGCGCGTCGGACTGGCTGAGGTTGAGGCGCACGCGGGCATGGTGCCGGAGGCAATCGCGATCGTGCGGGAAGTACTGTTAAGTCCCGGCGGTGGCCCGGTATCGATTGGGACTCTGAAGCATGATCCGGTTTGGGAGCCACTGCGGAGCGATCCGCAATTCCAGCAGCTGCTGACAATAAAGGAACACGTCGGTCCGTGATGAACGACAAGCCCTCTTTCTTTTCTGAACTGAAACGGCGCAATGTTTACAAGGTTGCGGTCGCTTATGCTGTTGTCGGCTGGCTGCTGGTTCAGGTTGCAACGCAGGTCTTCCCCTTTTTCGAAATTCCGAATTGGGCGGTGCGGCTGGTAGTACTCTTAATAATAGTAGGGTTCCCGATATCGCTCGTGATCGCGTGGGCTTTCGAGATGACGCCGGAAGGGATCAAGCGGACTGAAGTTGCCGATGCAGAGCATGAGCATTCGCGCGGCAAAACGTGGATTTATGTTGTCATCGTTGGTGCTGGGATCTCTATCGCGCTGTTTTTTCTCGGCCGTTACACTGTGGGAACATCTCGACCCGCCTCCGCTGAGCTACCGCGCGGCGAGCAGAGAGAGCCGGCTACAATCCCGGAGAAATCGATCGCCGTTCTGCCTTTCGACAATCTCAGTAGCGACAAAGAGAACGCTTACTTCGCCGAAGGCATCCAAGACGAGATTCTCACGAAGTTAGCTACCGTTGCCGACCTCAAGGTGATTTCGCGCACATCGACGGCCAAGTACGCGAGCAAACCGGATAACCTGAAGGCGGTGTCGCAACAGCTCGGGGCGGCAAAGTTGCTCGAAGGCACCGTGCAGAGAGTCGGCGACAAAGTGCGAGTGAATGTTCAGCTGATCGACGCCCCATCTGATTCGCACCTATGGGCCAAGAGTTACGACGGCGATGCGAAAGACGTGTTCAACATCGAAAGCAAAGTCGCCCAGGAAGTGGCCGATTCGCTTCAGGCAAAGCTTTCCCCTAACGAAGCCGATACTTTAGCCAGTGCGCCGACCAAGGATCCAGAAGCGTACGACTCATTTCTGAAAGGCGAATACGAGGAACGCGAAGCGGAAAGCGGACTCAAAGCCGAATCATTCGATCGGGCGGCAGCCTTCTACCAGGAGGCCCTGAACCGTGACCCGAAGTTCGCTCTGGCTGCTGCGGGTCTGGCTGAAAGCCGAACGACCCGACACTGGTTTGTGAGCCCGTTGAAAGATTCGGAATTGGCCGAGGTGAAAAAAATCGCCGAGCACGCCCTGGCGCTGGCGCCCGACCTGGCCGAGGCGCACATCGCGCTCGGAACTTTCTACTACTACGGTAAACGCCAATACGACGATGCTTTGACAGAATTCCGCCGCGCGCTCGATCGACAACCAAACAACGTGAAAGCGCTGGAATTCTCCGGATATGTCTATCGCAGGCAGGGACAGTGGGAGAGGTGTTTGTCTGAATTGGAAAAGTGCGAAGAGCGCGATCCGCGAAACGCCGTACTGCCGGCCAACATCGGGACGACCTATTGCAACTTGCGCATGTGGCAAAAGGCGAAACAAGCCGGCTTACGCGCGCTGGCACTCGACCCGCACAATGTGGTGGGGATGCGTTCTCTCTATCTGGGTTGCCTCAACGGAACCGGCGACACCAGGGAGGCGCGGCGCCTTCTCCAGACATTTCCCCCTGATACGGAGCTCTCCACCAATTCACTCCGCGGCGGGGTTGCCACCATTATCGGTGACAGCCTTTACCTCGACGTCATCGAGCGAAATTTTGCCGCTGCTTTAAAAGGGTGGGACAACGAAGAGACCGATCCGATCAAAATCCGCACGCGGCTGGGGGCGCGCGCGGCAATTCATGTTCTGGCCGGTGATATTGATCGCGCACGTGACGAGGTTGAAAAAGCAAGGACCGTCCTTGAAGAAAGGGTGCGCGAGCGGCCGAATGATGGCCTCGCCATGACCGACCTCAGTTGGGTAAACCTGGCCCTCAAGCGTAACGACGAAGCTCTCCAACTCGCGCATCGCGCGGCTGATTTGTTACCGGTGGAG
>JAWVEB010000072.1:0-4155 GCA_033856915.1 Blastocatellia bacterium
GCTTCGATGCCGAATCCGCGCAAGCGCAAACGGCTGGACTGGGCTTGATCGGAATAAAAGAACGAGCTGCTTTGGTCGATGCTCAGGCAAAAGTTGTTTCTTCGCCAAATAAAGGAACGACGGTTGAGGTATCTCTGCCGCTGACGTTTCCGCCCGAGCGGGAAAGCCGCGAGGTTGGAAAATGAATATGACACGCGTCTTGCTGGCGGACGATCACGCTCTCGTCCGCGCTGGTATTCGCGCACTGCTGGAGAAGATTCCCAGTATCGCGGTCGTCGGTGAAGCTGGCACCGGTCGAGAGGCGCTGGAGCTGGTGCGATCAAAGTTGCCAAATATTGTGCTTATGGACATTGCCATGGCGGAACTCGGCGGACTAGAGGCGCTGCCCCGAATCACGAAAGATTTTCCGAGCGTAAAAGTGATCATCCTTTCCGCGCATGCGAGTGAAGAATATGTTATTCGTGCTCTGCGGGAAGGCGCCTCCGGCTACATGCTGAAAGATTCGGCGACCACTGAGTTGGAGCTGGCAATCAATTCAGTAATTCACGGCAAGATTTACCTCAGCCCCTCCATTTCGCGCACGGTGATCGACGATTATTTGCAACGTGTTGGCGGTGCAGTCAGCCCGCTAGAGCAGCTCACCTCGCGTCAACGCGAGATCTTGCAGTCAATTGCCGAGGGAAAAAATGCGAAGGAGATCGCAGCCGATCTGGACATCAGTATTAAGACGGTCGAATCGCACCGGCTGCAACTAATGGACCGATTGAACATCCATGACATTCCCGGCCTGGTCCGATATGCGATTCGCAACGGATTGGTCTCGGCCGAGCGATAAGATGTTTCCTTCCTGTCGCCAATTGTCGATGTAAGGGTTTTTCGGACGTGATTTAAGCTTTTCCCTATTTCCGCTGACAACCCGCAGGGCCGAATATTTCCCTGTGAGACTCGCTGGGTTATTGAACGATTATCGGCGCCACAAAGATTCTTACGAACTTCGGTTTCGAAAAGCCGTAGTGACAACCAAAGATTCGTATCCGCATGATCTTGTCGACGATTGTCTACTGTCACTCATTGTTTGTGGTGTGTCCCGGTAAGATGTCGCAAATCATGGCGACGATTGATTTGAAAATCTTGTTGGGCATGGCCATCAAGACCCAACGGACCTCGCTGCGCATCTCGCAGGAAGAACTCGCACACCGCGCCGGTCTTCATCGGACTTATGTTTCCGACCTGGAACGAGGAGTGCGAAATCCATCGATGGACAGCATCGAGAAACTTGCTCGTGCGTTACAACTTTCGATTTCAACGCTTTTCGAACAAGCCAGTAAGGACGACGGAGCAAAACAGACGGTGGAAATTTTGCTCGTGCAAGATAATCCTCGGGACGTCGAGCAGACGAAGCAATCTTTCACCCAAGCCAGGATCACAAATCCGGTGCGCGTGATCCACAACGGAGCCGAAGCTCTGGATTTTCTGTTTGGGGCTGGCGCCTACGCCACGCGTCGTGGCGATCCACATCCTCAGGTCGTTTTGTTGGATCTGAACCTGCCAAAAAGTGGGGGGCTCGAGCTGTTGCGCCGACTCAAAGCCGACGAGCGCACCCGCGACATTCCTGTCATCCTTCTTACTGCTTCAACTCGAGACCGCGATATCGGTGAATGTCGCCGACTCGGAGCCCCGAACTACATTGTGAAGCCGGTCGGCTTTCACAATTTTAGCGAAGCTACGGCTCGTCTAAGTCTGGATTGGATGCTGATAAAGCCGAATGCGGACATGCCCGCAATAACTTGACTTCAAAAGGTATGCTCCCCCCGATGAAAAAGAAGAAGACGAAGACACGGATTATGCTGGCCGATGATCACCAGCTTGTCCGCGCCGGCTTTCGCGCGCTCCTAAAGCAAATTCCGGCGGTCGAGGTCGTGGCCGAAGCCGCTGACGGCCGCGAAGCCCTCCACCTTTTCAAGAAACACCGGCCGGATGTGGTGTTAATAGATATTGCCATGCCGAAATTGAACGGCTTGGAGGCAATTGCGCGCATTACCAAAGACTACCCAAACGCGATAGTGATTGTTTTGTCGATGTACGCTAACCGAGAGTATGTCATGCAGGCTATACAAGCCGGCGCTCGGGGTTATTTGATTAAAGATGATGCCGTTTCCGAGTTGAAAGCTGCCATCAAAGGAGTCACAGACGGGGAGCTTTACCTTAGCTCGCGTCTTTCCAAAGACCTGAGCCACGGTGAGCTCGAGAAGGTTGCTGTCCGATACGATCCGTTAGCGAAATTAACGTCCCGGCAACGTGAAATCCTGCAACTGATTGCGGAAGGCAACAATACAAAGGAAATCGCCTTTCTTTTGAAATTAAGCGTTAAGACCGTCGAAGCCCATCGCACGCAATTGATGCAACGTCTTGAAATTAACGATATTCCAAGCTTGGTGCGTCAAGCGATGCGTTCCGGGCTCGTGCCGGGGGAAGGTCCAGCGGAATGAAAGGTCGAGATTCGTTAGGCTCAGTACTTTTACGTAACTGTGTCTAAGGATTTTCCTAATGGCACGGTAAGTATGTACGGTCGATAGATCGTTTGCCTACGAGAAACGAGAAGTTAAAATATTCCCCTAGTAGCAATGGACCCGCGGCGGCGCGCGGCAACGCCTCTATCATGGCGGGGCCGGTTCAACAATCGGGTCTTGACGCTGCCAGCTCCGCAGATCTTGGACAAGAAGTTCGGAACTCCGAGCGTCAGCGGGCTGTAGGTGAGCCGGGGGCTGCGGATCAACAGCTGCACCATTTGCTCGCTCACAGTCCGGCGGTTCTTTACGTCCTAAATATAGAACATGAGAAAGTCGTTCCAATCCTGGTGAGCGAAAATATTGAGCGTTTGCTTGGAGTCAGCGTGGCGAAGTCGATGACTTATAAGTGGTGGTTGGATAGTTTGCATCCGGAGGATCGAGATCGAGCTGTCGGGGTGATGAATGAAGCCATAAAAGGCAGCAGCTATTCGATGGAATACCGGCTTCGACATAGGGATGGCAGTTACCACTGGGTGGAAGACAAGAGCCGGGTCGTGTGCGACGCGGGCGGGAAACCGCGACAAATGGTGGGGGTATGGACAGATGTGACTGAGCGAAAGCGAACGGAGGAACGTTTGCGCGAACAGGCTGATATTATCGAGCGCGCGCAGGACGCCGTTATTATGCGCGATTTCACGAGTGACCTCATCACGGTTTGGAACAGCGGTGCAGAGCGTCTCTATGGCTGGAGCGCGAATGAAGCGATCGGGCGGCAGATGGAGGAGCTGATTTTCGCCGAGTCCAACGATCGTAAAACGCTACTTAGACAGCTGATCTCGAGTGGCGAATTCCATGGTGAGATCAAGCACCGCGCCAAAGATGGACGGGAAGTGATTGTCGATTCTCGCGCGACTCTTATTCGAAACGACGACGGCACGCCGCGCGCGGTGCTGGGAATCAATACGGACGTCACCGAAAAGAAAAAAGTAGAGAAACACTTGCTGCGTACGCAACGCTTGGAAAGCATTGGAACCTTGGCCAGCGGCGTGGCCCACGATCTAAACAATGTCCTGGTGCCAATCTTAATGGCGGTGCCAATTCTGCGGAACGACCCGACTCCGGAGGAAAGTGAAAATTTTCTAAACACGATTGAATCGAGCGCGGCGCGTGGGGCCGATATCGTAAGGCAGGTACTCACCTTTGCTCGTGGTGCGGGCGGCGATCGCGTCCTTTTGCAGCCGATTTACCTCCTTGAAGAAATCGCGAAGATCGCAAAGCAGACGTTCCCGAAGACGGTGCGACTGCGAACTAGCTACGCGGAAGATCTGCGGCTATTAGAGGGGGACCCAACGCAGCTGCACCAGGTCCTCCTCAATCTGTGCCTCAACGCCCGAGACGCGATGCCCGAAGGGGGAACTCTGTCGCTGACCGCCGAAAACTTCGATGTCGACGAACAGTATGCGACGATGACGCCAGGCCTTAAAGCAGGTCCTCACGTTCTTATCAGTGTCATCGATACTGGTACCGGGATTGCGCAGGACATCGTCGAAAAGATTTTTGACCCTTTCTTCACCACGAAAGAAACTGGCAAAGGCACTGGTCTTGGGCTTTCGTCCGCGCTCGGCATTGTCAGGAGTCATGGTGG
>JAWVEB010000073.1:0-49398 GCA_033856915.1 Blastocatellia bacterium
GGCACTACAACCGAGTACTACACGGACGCACGCGGCCAGAGACGTACTCGCTCCGTTTCGAAACATGGTTCAGTTGCTCGCTGGGAGAATGTAAGAAGGCCATGCTCAACCTGCGGAGGCAGTGGTCGCGCACGTTCCTAGCTAGCACGCTCCCTGTCTTCGCTGTCCCGGCTTTATCAGTTAGCCCGCGATCAGCCGCCCTTGATCCCTCGGAGTTTCCCAACACCGGGGGTTGGGCGACATTACACCTACCTCAGTCTCGCCCCAACTCTTACAATCCCGCACGCGCGTCGCCGCTCTTATTCTCAAGCCGGCACCGCAAGAATCACGGTACCGAAAGGCCTTACGCAACTGGCTAGTTCCGGGGCCAGGAGAGCTAATCTCAGGGGACAAAACGGCTTTGAACTATGAATTTGGAACAAAAAAGTGATAGACCGACCCCGGCTTTTCTGGTACATTCTGCCGTTAAGGTTCCACCCCAAAAATCCGCTATCCGGCAGGAAATCGCAACCACGCCAAGGTTTGCCGTGGCGGAACGCTTGCTGAAAGGGCATCCAGGAGACCGCTAGTTGACCACCGCGATCGAACAGACTGTCGAAACCTACGGGATCGAGAACTGGGGAGCTGGCTATTTCGACGTAAATCGGAAGGGCAATCTAATCGTTCGCCCATCCGAGGGTGATCCGCGCTCAGCCGACCTCAAAGAGATTATCGAAGACTTGGCGGGCCGCGGTATTACTACGCCCATCTTGCTGCGCTTTCCGCAACTGGTGGCCGCTCAGGTCCGAAAACTTCAGCGCGCTTTCAGCAAATCAATCCGCGAATACGAATATCAGGGCGCGCACATGTGCGTCTATCCGATGAAGGTTAATCAGCAACGCGCGGTGGTTGAAGAATATTTGCGCGAAGGATCGCGGTACGACTTTGGTCTTGAAGCCGGATCGAAAGCAGAGCTGTACGCCGCTCTGGCGCTTGAACAAACACCCGACAGTTTACTGGTCCTCAACGGCTTCAAAGATGAAGAGTTCATCCAGATGGCCTTTGCCGGAGCGAAAGCCGGCAAGCGCGTAGTCATCGTGGTGGAAAAGCTTAGTGAGCTGGATCACATTCTGCGAATCGCCGATCAGACTGAAGGCGCCATGCCGATCATTGGAATGCGCGTCAAGCTCTATTCAAAAGGTTCGGGACGTTGGGAAAAGTCGGGGGGCGAAGCCGCCAAGTTTGGTCTGACGACGACCGAACTGCTGGAAGTGATCAATCGTTTGAAAGAAGCAGATCGCATCGACATGTTGCGCCTGCTGCATTTTCACATCGGCTCGCAACTGACTGACATCAAGCGCATCAAGAACGCGATGAAGGAAGCGGCGCGCGTTTATGCGAAGGTCCATCAGATGAAAGTGCCGATCGAGTTGCTGGACGTCGGCGGTGGCATGGCGGTCGACTATGACGGTTCGAAAACGGCCTTTGACTCTTCGGCAAACTACAATTCGCAGGAATTTGCCAACGATGTCATCTATACGATCAAGCAGGTCTGCGACGATGAAAACGTTCCGCATCCCACAATCATTCAGGAGTCGGGCCGCTTTCTGTCGGCCTATCACGCGATTCTGGTAACCAACATACTCGAGGAAATCGAGACAGTCGTCGAAGACATCACGCCCATTGAAATTGACGAGGACGATCCGCAGGTCGTGATCGAACTCGGCGACCTGCGCGAGTCGATCACCATCAAGAATTATCGCGAGTATTATCACGACGCCCTCGAGCATCGTGAAGAACTATTCACGCTTTTCAATCTGGGTTTAATCTCGCTGGAAGACCGCGGCAAGGGCGAGGTGCTTTTTTGGGACGTGTGCGAGAGCGCCAATCGTTACGCGCAGCAGGCCAAGTACATCCCGGAAGAATTCGGCGAGCTCAGACGTCTGCTATGCGCGAAGTACCTGGCGAACTTTTCGGTGTTTAAGTCGCTGCCGGATCACTGGGCCCTCGATCAGTTGTTCCCGATTGTGCCGATTCAGAAATTGAATAAGCCGCCCACGGAATTCGCGACGCTTTGCGACATCACCTGCGATTCCGACGGCGTCGTCGACAAGTTCGTCGATCTGCACGACGTCAAGCAGGTGCTCGAGCTGCACAAGCTGGATCCGGATGAATCCTACTATGTGGCGTTCATGCTGGTCGGCGCTTATCAGGAAGTGATGGGCAACAATCACAATCTTTTCGGCACGCCCAACGAGGCCCAGGTCCACATCGACGAGGAAGGCTACCTCATCAAAAAGGTGATCCGCGGCACCACCGTCGGCGAAGCCGCTGGGCGCGCGCGTTACGAGCGCGGTTTGCTCCACGACGGATTTCGCCGTCAGGTAACCCAAAGAATCAAGGACGACGAATTAAGCGAGGCCGAAGGCGCGGAGCTGGTAAATTTCTACGAATCGCGCTTCGATGCCTACACCTACATTACACTTAACGGTAACCGAACGAAGGGTCGGCGTCGTCATGATTATTAATGAGTTGTTCGACAAACCTCGGTTTGTCGTTGATGAATTTTGCAGCCGACTATCGGAGGTTTAGCAGCGGGTTACCACCCGATCATCGGGCAATAGCCCGACTCTAAACAGATGACGAAGGCAAATGAAAAGTAAGTTCGACAGCACAACTTTTGTCGAACATTTGAAAGAGGTTAAGAAAATCCAATGGTGACACAGCGAAAACCAAAACCGAGTAAATACCTGACTATTCCAACCCGTCCCGTGCAAGTCGATCGGGATCGTTCGGTGGCCGGCCTGCTGGAAAAGATGGAAGGCACGGGCTTCGGCGGCCGGCAGTTGGCAGAGTCCCACCGCATCTGGCTGGACATGCTGGGTGACAACACGACGATTATGATGGCCGCGTCGGGAGCACTGATCCCGGCCGGCATGCGGCGCCTGCTGGCCTATGTAGTCAAGAACCGTTTCGTCGATGTGTTGGTCCTTTCCGGCTCGGTAATTTTCCACGATCTGCACGAGACGCTCGGCCGCCATCATTTCCAGGCGCACCCGAACATGACCGATGCCGAGCTCGAGTCGGCGCAGATCAATCGCATGTGGGACCTGCTGGCGAGTGAAGAGGAATATCACGAAGCTGAAGAGTGGGTCGGAGGATTTGCGAGCCAGTTGGATCAGACGCGGCCTTACTCTAGCCGTGAATTTCTGCATCTGCTCGGCCGCGAACTCGCGGAGATTGCCGCTGAAGACGGCGTATTGACCGCGGCTTACAAATCGCGCGTGCCGGTCTTTTGTCCTGGCATCACCGACAGCGGCATCGCCGTGGGGATCGCAGGTTCCCGGTTTGAAAAGAAGAACAACTTCCAGTTCGACATCGTTCAGGACGTTCTGGACATGGCGCAGATCGCGATTCGTGCCCGCGTCTCGGGCGTGATAAATATCGGCGGCGGCATCACCAAAAGTTTCCTGCGCCAGACCGAGATGTCCGCGCACATCTTCAAGCAACAGATCCACGGCCACAAGTACGCGATTCAGATCGCCGCCGACGCACCCCACCCGGGTGGACGCAGCAGCGCCGTGGCCTTCGACGAATCGCTGGTGTACGGCAAGCTCGGCCGTGGCGCGCTGACGGCTTACGTCAATTGCGACGCCACGATCGCCCTGCCGATCATCATCACTTCGCTTTCCCAGACGGCCGCGAAGTACATGAAAGGCCGTCGCCGCCCGAACTTTACCTTCGCCGGTAAAGACTTGATCATCGACGTGCCTTAAACCTCACGTACGCGCGTACTGGAACGCGTTTTCAGCGCGAGTTGGTACGGAACCGGTGCGATAGCGACCGGATCCCCAACTCGATCCTGAGCATCCTCGGCCCCTACCTAAATCTCTATAACCTTCCCAGCCATCGCCTGGTAACCGGCGCTACCCACTGTCGCAGCGTCCGTTAGCATCTCACAGTAAGCAATCACTACTTGGGAGCCGCCAATTTGCACTTATCGGACCCCAGTTTGCGCTGTACGGGTGGCAGTTCGCACGCTGGAGGTGGTAGTTCGTATATTGCGGGTGGCCGTTTTCACGGCAGAGGTACCAGTTCGCACGGCGGAGATACCAGTTCGCACGGCAGAGGTGGCAGTTCGCACGGCGCGGGTGGCAGTTCGCACGGCGCGGGTGGCAGTTCGCATGGTGCGGGTGGCAGTTCGCACGGCGGAGGTGTCAGTTCGCACGGCGGAGGTGCCAGTTCGCACGGCAGAGGTGTCAGTTCGCACGGCGGAGCTGGCAGAATCGCACGGCAGAGGTGTCAGTTCGCACGGCGGAGGTGGCAGAATCGCTCCCCGTCTTTCTAGCCGCGTTCACGCGGCTTGCCCGCAGGGTTACTAGCCCAGCCGTTCTACGGCTGGGAACGAGCGGCCGAAACTTTCCGAAGCCCGCTTCAGCGGGCTTTCGTTTGTGGGCTTCTAGCCGCCACGCTGAAGCGAATGGGGTCAGGGTAAGCACGCTGAAGCGCGCTATTTGATGAAAGCACACGTAACCCAGCGCTAAAAGCGCTGGTCTAGCAACCCTTCGGGAAGCCCGATGAATCGGGCTACCTGACGGCCGACTCGTCCTGGAATTGAATCTAACGAATCTGTTAGGAAGAAGCTGCCCCTTAAATCTCCATCGACTTGATCTGGCTTCTCCCTCCCACCTTCGCTAAACTCCACCCATGACCGAATCGCAGTCCCTTCCCGTAAACTTCGGCGGCATCGCCGAAGGCGAATTCTCCAGCTTCGAACAATCACGCATCCTCGTCTGGCCGATCGCATACGAAGGGACTGTGTCGTACGGCGGAGGCACGGGGCGAGGCGCTGAAGCGATCATCGAAGCCTCGCGCAACATGGAGCTCTATGACGAAGAGACTGATGCGGAAGTCTACAAACTGGGCATTCATACTCTCGACGAATCTTCATCGATGTCGCCGCCCGAACGGATGATGGGTTCGCTGTATGATCGCGCAAAGGAGTTGTTAGGCAGCGAGAAATTCGTTGCGATGATTGGCGGTGAGCACTCAGTGAGCGGTCCGGTGATTCGCGCACATGCTGAGACGTACCCTAACCTTTCCGTCCTGCAGATCGATGCGCACGCCGACCTGCGCGACACTTATGACGGCACGCCGCACTCTCATGCGTCGATCATGGCGCGGGTGGTTAAGGACCTGCGCATCCCGGCAGTGCAGTGCGGTATTCGCTCTATCTCAGCCGAAGAGGCTCGGAACCTGAACTCTCTGCCGACGCGAATTTTCTGGGCGAAGGACATCGTCGGACGCAGCCACTGGTGGGACGAAGCTGTCGACGGCCTGACTGAGAATGTCTATCTGACAATCGACATCGACGGTCTGGATCCGTCTCTGGTTTCGGCCACCGGAACGCCTGAACCGGGTGGACTCGGTTGGTACGAAACAATCGGGCTCATCAGGACGCTCGCCAGAAAACGCAACGTCGTCGGGATGGACTTGACCGAGTACTCTTACGTTGAAGGACAAAGCGCGTCCGCATTTCTTTGCGCTAAGCTGATTTATAAGACACTGGCGTTCGTGTTTGAGAAGGAAACTGAGCGGGTGAGGAATGTTTAAGACCGATGCAATGTTCGGGGCTCCGTTAGGAGCCGGATGTTTATAGCCCCGATTGCCAAAATAAGTTGCCAAGCTCCTTTAGGAGCGAAATGCTCTGTCGCTCCTAAAGGAGCTTTAATTATTCGACTGCCTCTTGACTATAAATATCTCGCGCCTAACGGCGCTTCAAACTACGCCCTGGGAGCGCGGACGACCCGTCCGCATACCATTCGCAGCACGTATGCTGACGTGCTCAGATCCTTTCGCGCTACGCCTCAGAGGCGGGCAGGATGCCCGCGAACCGCCGACAGGGATGTCGGCGCTCCAATCTCGCTCCAATTACGTCAGCTTCTTCTTGAACGCTTCCTTCAATCCTGACTGGGCTTGATCATGAGCATCGTAAACGTTGGGCCTCGATAGCACTGCGCGATACTGCGTCATCGCGTCGTTTCGCTTGCCTGCCAAATCGAGCGCGCGGGCGGCGTAAAGGTGCGCCATCGTCGCCAATCCCTGCTGCGCGCCCGGCACGTCGGCTGCCGCCAGGAATTCTTTCGCCGCGCGTTCGTAATGCTCGGCAGTCATCAGGGCCTCGCCATATTTGAAATGAATCAGATCGAAAGCGCGCGCCGCGGTGTCGCGCACCGCCTTATCCTTTAACAGCGAGTCGAAGGTGGCGAAGGCTTCCTCCGCGACTGTGGTCGTCGCGGTCGTGGTGCCCGGGTTCGCGCCGCGCTCGAGCGCCGCCTGCGACACTAAAGCGTCGGCTGCTTCCAAACGGTAGAGATAGTTGCGCGGGTATTTCGCGGCCAGTTCCTTCGCGATGGCCGCCGCTTCGGCAAAGCGTTTCTCGCGCGTATACAAAACGATCAGCAGCGTCCGCGCCTCGTCGCGAATCCAGCGGCCTTCTCTGCTCACCCGCTCGAGCGTTGCCAGTCCGCGTTTTTTCGAGCCGCGAAACCCGGCGACTCCGGCAATCAGCTTAACCGGCAAAGGCAACGAACCAACTGTAAAGTCATAGAGACCAATTGTGATCTCAGCGTCGTGATAAGTCGGATCAAGCTTGATTACTTCACGATGCCGATCGACAGCGTCTGAGCCGTCCTTCAAAGCAGCGAAGTGGCGGCGTTCGACTGCCTCTTCAAACGAAGCCTTCAACCCTTCAATCGCCCCCAGAAAATAGAGTGCCTCGACATCGCGCGGGTATACCTTCACGCGCGCTTCGGCAAGTTGCCGCGCCTGACGCGTCAGATTCCGGAACTGTTCGATTATGGCCGGATCGACCTTGTCGTCACTGGTCGAATAAAACGTATCGTCACCGCCGTAGAGCGAAGACTGCAAACGCCGAGTCTGATATAGAGTTTCGATCCAAAGGCTGTCAGCCAGGAATTGTGGTCCGGCTGGGTACTTCGGAAAATCCACCGCCATCTCTTTGAAGCTCTTGCGCGCTGTTTCGTAGTCGAGATTGAACAACGCTTCCGAACCCACGATGCGCAGGGTTTCGAATTTTGCGCGTTCCGTATCGGTAAGCCAGGGCGCTGTCGCTTGCTGGGCCAGCCCGGATGAAAAGGCAAAGAAGATTAAGACGCTCGCTAGAATGTAATTCTTCATAAGCTTACTTTCAGTATTTGTGCAGTTAGTCCAACCAATCTCGTTAGCACCGCCGCTTTAGCGCGGTGAATGTAGTGCCCGACCAAGCCGGAAACCGTGTCAATGATTTTCCCCTCCAATGGTTACGCGGCTGTGCCGCCTGATGTGCGGTAAGGCTATGCCTTACCGTTAAGCAACCCAATTGATTAGGAGGCTGCGCCTCCACATTCTGTCGCGCGCGTCATGTAGGCGTTCTTTCAGTTCCAGAGTCGGAAAGGCAAGCCTTTCCGCACATCAAGCGGCATAGCCGCGCACAAAATACTTACTTCGAAAAGCTCTCTACATACTTAACGCCGCTCCCGGTATTGAAAATCACGATCCGCTCATCTGCTTTCACAGATCCGTCAGCCAATAATTTCCTTAGGGCCGGCAAACATGCTGCGCCTTCGGGCGCGCAAAAAATCCCTTCGGCCGCACCGATCTCTTTCGTAGCCGCAATCAGCTCTTCGTCGGTGACGGCGATAGCGGTTCCACCAGACGCGCGCAACGCATCGATGATCAAGAAGTCACCAATCGCTTTCGGCACGCGCAAGCCGGACGCGGTTGTGTGGGCGTTAGGAAATTCATCCGCAAAACGCTTCCCTTCTGCGAACGCGCGCACGATGGGGGCGCACCCGGCGGCCTGCACCGTGATCATGCGCGGTCGTCTTGAGTCGATCCATCCCATCTCTTCCATTTCAGCGAACGCTTTCCACATTCCAATCAACCCGGTGCCGCCGCCGGTCGGATACATGATCACATCCGGAAGTTCCCAATCGAACTGTTCGGCCAACTCATACCCCATCGTCTTCTTGCCTTCGATGCGATACGGCTCTTTCAGCGTCGAGACATCAAACCAGCCTTCGGTTTCTTTGCGCCGCGCGACCTCCGCGCCACAGTCGGTAATCAGTCCATCAATCAACGTCACGTGGGCGCCCGTTTGTTCGCATTCGATCACGTTCGCCCGCGGCGTGTCGCTGGGCATGAAGATATGCGCTTCCAAGCCTGCTCGCGCCGCGTATGCTGCCAGGGCGCCGGCTGCGTTCCCCGCCGAAGGTACGGCCAGTTTCTGCGCGCCCAACTCTTTGGCCATCGAAACCGCTGCGGCCATGCCGCGCGCCTTGAAACTCTGCGTTGGGTTCTGTCCCTCGTCCTTGATGTAAAGCCGGCGCAAACCCATCTGCGCGCCGAGTCGCGATGCGGGCAAGAGCGGTGTGAACCCTTCACCCATGGTGACGATGTTCTCGTCTTGCTCGACCGGCAGGACTTCGCGATAACGCCACAGATCCGGGCCTCGCCCCTGCAAACTTTCTTTTGTCAAAGAAGCCGCCGCGCTCTTCAGGTCATAACGAACCAGCAGCGGCTTTGCGCATTGCGTGCAAAGGTTGTGCAACCGTCGTGCCTCGTGCGTGGTGCCGCAGGCGGCGCATTCAAGATGAGTGACATTCATTGATTTCGTTTGAGATTCCTTTCAGAAGCTTAGATAGAGCAGCCCAGCCGATCGCTCGTGATGATGATAGCTGTTTGTGGGCTAATGCGTCAGGTGGAGCAGGAATCGTGCGGGTAGTGGCACAGACTTCAGTCTGTGATCTTGTAACGGCCGAATCACAGACTGAAGTCTGTGCCACTTAAGACGCCCTCCTCACGTGCACTTTATGCCTTCTGAGGTTAAGCTTGCCAGCGACACTTAAATCAAAGCAGGAGAGAACAAGAGATGCCGAATCGAACCGCGACGATCCAAACCAACAAAGGCACGATTAAGTTTGAATTACTGGAAGAAGACGCACCCAAGACGACCGAGAACTTTCGCTTGCTCGCCGAAAAGGGTTTCTATGACGGCGTGATTTTTCACCGCGTCATAAAGGGCTTCATGATTCAGGGCGGCGATCCTGACGGCACCGGCCGCGGCGGACAATCGGCCTGGGGCGGAAAATTCGCGGACGAGATTAACCCGTCATCAGAGGTTTATAAGCGTGGCTATAAGGCAGGCACTGTGGCCATGGCCAATGCCGGACCGAATACCAACGGCTCGCAATTCTTTATCATGCACGTTGATTATCCGCTGCCGCCGAGCTACACGATCTTTGGCCGCGTGACGGAAGGACAGGACATCGTCGATGCGATCGCAACCTCCGAAACGGACCGCGGCGATCGACCCGCGTCGGAGGTCAAGATGGAAAAAGTTTCCGTGGAATAGAGCATCCGCCGGTTTGTGTCAACGATGGCCCAGGGCTTAGATCCGGCGATGACGTCAGTACCGGGAGCGGTAGCGACCGGGTCTCAACCCAGACCACCTGAGAGATCGCGAGGACGAGACCCGGTCGCTACCGCTCCCGGTACTGACCTCACTGACCCGGTTTGGCGTAACGGATCGCGTCCGCGACAAAGCGTTTCGCAGCCCCGACCGACTCTGGCAGGTTCATGCCGTGCGCGAGTCCCGCTGCTATCGCTGCTGAAAGCATGCACCCGGTGCCCCGGACCGGCGGCGCATCTATCCACTCACCGCGAAACACTGTCACCGCTCCATCGTCGTCAAGTAGATCAATGGCATCTGCGGGGAGCGCGGGCATCCTGCCCGCTTCCTCCGGTTCACCGGCAGGCGGGCAAGACGCCCACGCTTCGGCCAGGTGTCCCCCTTTGATCAAGACTGCGCGCGCTCCTGTCTCGCGCAGTTTGCTGGCCGCGGTCCTCATATCGGATTCGTTTCCGATTGACATCCCAGTCAGAACCTCAGCCTCAGGGATATTCGGCGTGATCAAGCGAGCCAAGGGCATCAATTCAGTCAACCACACTTTCCTCGCTTCCGGCTCCATCAATTCGTAATCCGAAGACGAGCGCAGAACTGGGTCAATGACCGGCGCCGGCATCGTTGTCTCACTCAAGAGCCGGGCAACTTCCAAAACCACTTCCCGCGTCGGCAGCATGCCGATCTTCACAGCCGCGATGTGAAATTCTTTGACGACCGGCAGAATCTGAGCGCGCAGCGACTCTGCGCTCTGATGAATCGCCCCTGCGAACCGTTCGGAGTTTTGGAAAGTCAGCGAGGTCATTGCCGCCACCGGACGGCAACCGAAAGCCACCAGGGTTCGGACGTCCGCGATCAGGCCAGCACCGCCGGATGGATCGAAACCGGCAATGCTAAGCACGACCGGAGATGCATTTGATTCAGTCGGCATGAGCGGAAGTCTTTGGTCTATTCCGGGCTGGTAAACAGTTCTTGATGACCTTCCCATTGGGGCTTCAGCCCGGTGAATTCAGCACCCGGGAAACGGAAACCGTTTAGACGGTTTCCCGCTCGAAGGAATCTATAATCACCGGGCTAGAGTCCGGTGCTAATGAAACTGACGCCAGTCCTTTAGCGTCTCAACGGTCGTCGAGACGGTATTCGGGTCACCGAATAGAGTAATGCCTGCGATGCCGCTGGCTCCAGCCAGCAAACACTCATTCGCGTTCTCGAGAGAAACGCCGCCCAGTGCGATCAAGGGAAATGGAGTCAATTCCCGCGCAGCCTCGGACAGCTTTTCCAAGCCGAGCGGAGAACCGTACTTTGCTTTCGCAGGTGAGGGAAAGATTGGTCCGAAGACTGCGAAGTCCGCGCCTTGTCCGCAAGCCTCACGAGCTTCAACCACGGAATGTGTCGAAGCTCCGATCAGCAACTTCGCGCCAAACGCATTTCGGATAGTGTCGGAAGTAAGTGAACGCGTCGTCAGATGAACGCCATCCGCGCCAGCACCGGCCGCGACGTCGGCGCGATCGTTGACCAGGATGCGCGTGGAACTCTCTCGGGCGATAGATACAACGGCGGCCGTAAGTTCAAAGAGAACCTGGACCGGCAACTGCTTCTCTCTAAGTTGGATCAATTGAACGCCGGCGGTGACGGCCGCGGAAACGTGCTTCAGGATGTGCTGAAACTCTTCACTGTCCGGCGTGGTCGCTTCAGTGGTTGCGCCGCGGGTAATCAGATAAAGGATCGGCTTTGACAGGTTGAGCGTCATTAGCAGTAACGCGTTCGGGCAATTTCTCGCGCGAGCTTTCCACAGAAGACTGTCCCGAGTCCAGTGCGCGAACGTTGCGACTGAAATTAATCAACTCCCAAATTCCCAGGCCGAGATTCAAGATCCCGATTCCAGAAACTGCCCCTCGCACCCAGCCCGACGCTACAAATCGCTGCACTCCATAACCGGCCTTGTGGGCCGCCAGCAGCAGAAAATAGTTATTAGACCAATCGCTCAATCCCAGCCAACCATGGGGCACCCAGGGCAGAACTGTCAGCACGATGCCGATCTCCAGGCAAAGGATGATGTAAAAGATGACTGAAAGCCGCGAAGACACTCGTCATGCTCCTCGAATAGACAAACTTGCAGACGCCTCAAGCGGCGTCGCTTTGATCCGACACAAAAACGAAAGCGAATCCGGAAATTAGTTTACGCGCTGCTCGTGGTTGTTGTTTCGTTCCGAGGCCGGCGCAGCTTTGCCATTTTCGCCATTGGCGCGCGCTTTCAGCTCTCGCAATCGTTCTTTAACACCACGATAAGAAACGTCAATGCCGTAGACTTCAGTAAAAAGATCTACGGAGCGATCCAAGTCACCGACCTGCTCGTACGCGGCAGCCAGTTCGTAACGCAAAGCCTGGCGCTCATCTTCCGAAGCGCTCGGAGTACTGAATCCCTTATTAAACCATTTTACGGCAAGCTGTGGCACGCCCTTCTGCATGAAACAATGTCCCAGAAGGTTGCAACATTGCAAATAGCGCGGCGTGCCGTCATCAGGCGCAACCAGTCCCGCAGCCATCTGGAACTCTTCCAGGGCTTCTTCGAATAAATCCATTTCCTTATAAGCGAGACCGAGATTGTAATGCGTCTCGTAATCTCCGTTGCCGTTTGCATCACCGTCACCCTCGGCTGAAACACGATACTCTTCGAATATTTCAGCGAGGCCGGCGTCAATTCCCTGAGGATTGGAGGATATGGGCAACGAGACCTGCGCGACCTGCTGAATCGGGACAGCGGGCACCGGACTCACAAAAGTCTCGGTGGAAGCGAATTCAAACTCGCCGAATTCCGCTGCCGGCTGCGGAGGAACGCCAGCCTCAATTGTCACGGCTGAATCGCTGACAGTCGAATCGCCGGCAGCGCCCATGGTTTCTAGCTGACGACGTCGCTGGTCGATGTCGGCGTGCGCTCCAAATTGCCGCTCCAACAAATCGAGAGTGTCGACCGCAATGTCCGCATAACCCTGCGCAATGTAAAAGTCCACGCTCTCCAGTTCCTGCCTGCGAGCGTCCTTGACCTGATCGTCGTAAACCGGACTTGCCATCACCTCGTCAGGAGTTGACGCAAGCTCCTCGGCCGCAACGGCCTCGAAAGTAAAGCCTCTTTCTATTTCCAATTCATCGCCGGACCCGCTGTTGACCTCGTCCATGTCTTCAACGGAATTCCATTCAAACTCGCTTTCGCCCACCGGGGTCGAGGCCGGCGGATCGAACACATACTCATCGTGGGTCGCTTCCGTTGATGCAGCTTCAGACACGCCCAACGGCTCGCTTACCGGTAAGACTTCGGCCGCGGCTTCCTCTGCAGCGCCGCCAAGTTCTCTCAACCGATCGGCGTGATGCGCATGGTCAGGAGCGAGTCGCATCAACTGCGTCAACGCGTATCGCTCGTCGTCCACCAGACCCGCGGCTTCAGCAGCTTCTGCTAATCTTTCCAGCGCCGCTTTCAATTTTTCCATGTCTCGCTGCCACCAAAAAACGCGGACCAGCAAGCGCAGAGCCTGAACATTGTCGGAATCACAGGCGAGAAACTCGTCAACCAGATCGAGAAGCTGATTGTCTTCTCGCTCTGCCAGCATCTGTTCGGCGATGCTTGCCGCGACGCGTACCGCATCGTCTACCTTGTCGGCGCTGAGATACAGACGCGCGACCTCAGCCTGTTGCAAATACGCCGATGGATCCCTGGCGACCAATGAAGTCGTTGCCTGCTCAGCCTGAATTGGATCTTCGGCCTGCAAGTGGGCCCTGGCGAGCATCGAGAGTAAGTTAAGGTCATCCGAATTGTCTGCTGCAGCACGTCCAATCAGCTCGGCAGCCTCGTCGGCGGTGCCGCGGGCGCTATGCGCCTCGAGAAGTCCCTTGAGCACGACATGATCAGCAGGCTGAAGATCAAGAGCTTTAGCAAACACAACCAGAGCGTCGTCGAATGCGCCCCTGACCAGCAGATGCTGGCCTGCTTCGGTAAAGGCAGCCGCGGCCTCTGGCTCCATGCCTTCTTTCAAGTAGCCTTCAGCCAACTTGATCCGCAGTTCGGTGTTTTGTGAATCGAGATCCGCGATCTTGCGCAGGACCTCCAAGCCGTCTTGAGTCGCACCTGCCTTGTTGTGAGCGTTCGCCACGGCCAGATAGTGGGCCCGAGCTTCGACGACGAGATCCTGTTGAGCATAAAGCTCGGCGAGGTGGGTCGAAATTTCGGTGTCGTGAGGTTGGAGGCGATCGATCTTCTTGAACATCGCGATCGCCTTGAGAGCAAAATCCTGCGCCCGGTAATGTTCGGCGATGCGACGGAAGCAGGCAATCGCCGCGGGCTGATTGCCGACCCGGACATATAAATCCCCCAGCATGTTTACTGTGGTGAAATCGTCAGGGTCGTCTTCGACAATTTTGCAGTATTCTTTGACGGCTGCCGGGATCTTTCCCAACGCGAGGTATCTCTCGGCCGCACGCAGAGTCTTTACCTTATCAAACGCCATGTTTTTCGAAACTCTTGGACTGGAAATGATTACAGGCGAGGTCGAGTGCCTACCGCCATTGAGGAAACAACTGCTTAGCATGCCGAACGTCGCTCTTGGAGCTCAGCGGCCCTTCTACGCTAACACGCAAGATGGGCAGTGTCAACGAAGTTGTTCTAAGATAAACCACGGCCAACGGCATGGGAAGCACATCAGGCACTAGATGACATCGGCAAAGTTCTTCCGGGTACGCGCGAACCACCAGTATCCCAGCACAAAACTCGCGATTGCGAAGACGCCAAAATAAGCCAGCCCGCGCCAATCCGGAAGACTTCCTTCCAAAAGTATCCGCCGATAGTTTCGTACCAGGGGCGTGAAAGGATTGAGGTTTACGATTCCCCGATAACGCTCTGGCACTAATGTTTCCGGATAAATGATCGGGGTCAGGTACATCCAAGCCATCAACAACAGCGTAATTCCCTGCACAATGTCGCGGACAAAAACCCCGAGGGAGGCTATCAGCCACGCAGCGCCAAAGGTTGCGAGCAGTTGAGGGATAACCAGTAGCGGAAGGAAAGCGATCGTCGGATGCAGTTCACCGCGAAGCAGAGCCGCAGCCAGGAGAAGGGCAACCGTCCCAAACATCTGATTCGCCACCGCGGCGAGTGATAAAGAAACAGGCAGCGTCTCAAGCGGAAATACGACGCGCTTGACCAGATTCGCATGCCCGACAATCGTAGTGGACGAAAGCTGTAGAGACTCCTGAAACGCATTCCATGGCAGCAGCCCGCAGAAAAGATATAAAGCGTAATCCCACTGCGAACTGCCTGAGCCGAACCTTGCCTTGAATATTCCCGCGAAGATAATCGTAAAGATCGCGATCATTACCACTGGTGTCAGCACCGCCCAGACAAAGCCCAGCACCGAACCGCGATAACGCGCGGCCAGCTCACGTTTAGTCAGCGACAGGATCAGATCAAAGCGCCGCGGCAGTTGCCATAGCGGCCGCCACACGGCGCGTCGTGCTGTTTGAGCCGAGATCATCGAAGGTATTCTAGTTGGTCGGCTCGCGGTTGTCAGTAGGCGCGCCCATCCGAAACGGCAAGATGCCTCGACTATCAGTCTGTGATACGCTGGCAAAAAAGAATGCCGGATCGAAGCGCGACAACTCTATTTCCAGAAATGTCCGAGATCGACGACGCCACCGCCGGCTCAAAGACGGCGGCGCCGTTGGCTGATCGGATGCGTCCGCGTACCCTCGCTGAGTTTGTCGGGCAGGAACATCTGGTGGGCGAGGGTCGCGTGCTTCGTCGTCTGATCGAAGGCGGCGGCACGCTGCCGTCAATGATTCTCTGGGGCCCACCGGGGACTGGCAAAACCACCCTGGCGCGGCTGCTGGCAGAGAAGACTGACGCTCGCTTCGTGGCCCTGTCTGCGGTCTTCTCCGGCGTGAAAGATTTGCGGGCTGCGATAGCAGAGGCGCGCCTCGACCGTCAACGAAGTCGCCGGACGATTCTGTTCATCGATGAAATTCATCGCTTCAACAAAGCTCAGCAGGACGCACTCCTGCCCGCGGTCGAAAACGGAACCGTCACCTTGATTGGCGCTACCACTGAGAATCCTTCTTTCGAAGTCACCGGTGCTTTGCTCTCGCGCACCCGAGTGCTGGTTCTGCATCCGCTTGATGAAAGCGAAGTCGCAACCATCCTGCGTCGCGCGCTGACTGATGAAGAGCGCGGACTGGGAAATCTTAAGCCAGAACTCTCTGATGAATTGATTGCGCGGCTGGCGCATTCGTCCAGCGGCGACGCGCGGATGGCGCTGGCGGCGTTGGAGGCTGCAGTCGGGGCAACTCAGCCGAACGAAATCGGCGTGCGCTCGATTACGGGCGATACGCTGATCGAAGCACTTGGCCGCGCGCAGTTTGCCTACGACAAGGGCGGCGAAGAGCATTACAACCTGGCCTCGGCGTTGATCAAGTCGGTGCGCAACTCCGACGTCAATGGCGCGCTCTATTGGCTGGCGCGCATGATCGAAGGCGGCGCCGATCCGATCTTTATCGTGCGACGACTTTGCATCCTGGCTTCTGAAGACATCGGTCTTGCCGATCCTCAGGCCATGGTCCAGGCAGCCGCGGCTGCTGAGATCACCAAACTGATCGGCCTCCCCGAAGCGCTGTTCCCGCTGACGCAGGCGACGATCTATTTGGCGCGCGCGCCGAAGTCGAACGCCGTCATGCGGGCATACACGGCAGCGCAGGGTGACGCCGCGGAAACCGCGCGCGAGCCGGTGCCTTTGCATCTCAGAAACGCACCTACGCCGCTCATGAAGAAGTTTGGTTACGGCAAGGACTATCGCTATGTTCACAGCGATGCCGCAGCGAAGGAAGAAATGTCGTGTTTGCCTGAAAAGTTGAAAGGCAGGATTTATTTTGTCGATGATGGGGACGAAGAGTAATGCGAGTTCGCCGCAACACAGTGCGGCCTGCTTTCGGCTTATTTGGAATGGCTGGATAATTTTATAGAGACTTCGCCTCGAGGCTTGACGCACTGAGACGCGACTAAGCCGAATCTAAATTCAGAAAGCTCTATTTCGCTTATGGAAACTAAATCACCAAAGGAACTCGCGTTTCTTTACGACCTCTACATCGCTACCGACTGGTCGGAACGGTTTGCAGCTTTAGTCGACGAGAAGGTTGAATTACCAAAAGAAGGCCGCGCTCTTTACGTCGCCGCCGGCACGGCGGGACATGCCCTGGCGCTGAAGGATCGCGACGAAGATCTCAATCTTCTGGTCGTTGACGAGAATCCTGAGTGCCTCGAAATCGCCCAGGCCAAGGCCGTCGCAGTGCATCAGGAAGCGGAATTTCAACGTGAAGACCCACAGGCACTCTCGTTCATAGACGATCAGTTTGATCTGGTGCTGGGCGATGCTTCGCTAACCCCGCCGAGTAAGTTGAAGTCCATGTTAGCGGAGCTGGTACGCGTGGCCAAACCGGGAGCCACCGTGGCCGCTTGGTTTCCGACCGCGGCGAGTTTCGGCGAAGTCTTTTCCATCTATTGGGAAGCGTTAACGCGCGCTGGTCTGGGAGATCACAGTGCCGACGTCGAGAATCTAATCAACGAATTGCCAACTGTGGCGAAGGCGGAAAGCTGGGCCCATGACGCAGGGCTGGAGAGCGTCACTGCGACCACAGCGGCTGAGGAATTCAGCTATGACTCCGGCGAAGGGTTCCTCGCTTCACCGCTGATTTCGGATTTCCTTTTGCCGAACTGGTTTCAGCGCGTACCGGCCGCTGATCAGGACCGGGTGATCCAGGAGCTAATTCAGATCATTGATGAGGAGCGGCACGACGGAGAGTTTTTGTTGACGTTGAAAGCCACGGTGGTAGTAGGAAAGAAGAGCAGCGTGCAATGAAGCCGGCGGACTGACCTCACTTGTCAAGAACAACGCAGGCGTGAAAGCTGAGCCTTCACGCCTGCGTTATGTATCTGCCTCGCGAACTAAAAATATTGCGCGTCTCACGGCGCTTGAATTCAGATCCTAGCGCTCAATCTTCTTACTCTCTTCAGCCCGTATGTTTTGGGCGCGACGGCGCGCCTCTTCAAACAAGGCTTCGTCGTCAACGGCGTCCAGCTTCGCCCGCGAGTCCGGCCTTAGTCTGTCATCCCGATCAGCTTCGTCCATTCCATCCTTGAAGGCCTTCTTACTCTGGCCCAGCGCCTTCGCCAATTGCGGCAGCTTGCTACCGCCGAACAACAAAAAGATCGCGGCGACGACCATGATAATGATAGTAGGGCTTTCCAGTGCGAACAGCAGCACGTTCATAGGGTTCTCCTTCAGTCTTTCGGATGCAGCGTCACGCGCGGACGCACAGATCGCTGCCGCCGTCGGACTCGTAGAAAAGATACTTGCGCCAGGTTTCGTCGGCTCGACCCAGATAGCGCATGATCTGGCGATTGACGTGCAGTGAAAACGCGCGCGGCCGGCGGAGCAGAGTCATATCCGACTCTTCCGGCGTGCGGTTGCCCTTGCGATGATTACAACGTTTGCAACAAGCAACCAGATTGTCCCACGCGGACTCTCCACCGCGCGAGCGGGGCACGATGTGATCCAGCGTCAGCTCAGACGGCGCGAATTGTTTGCCGCAGTACTGGCAGCACGAATGATCGCGGAGCAGGATGTTCTTTCGCGAGAGTGAACGGCGTTCAAACGGAATGTGACGATACTCAGTCAGACGGATCACCGATGGCGCGTGCAAAGTAAATTTTTGCGAATGCAGCATGTGCCCGTTATGTTCTTCCATGCGCGCCACGCCTTTAAAGATCATGACCACCGCGCGCCGTTCGTTGCACACGTTGATCGGCTCGAAGGAAGCATTTAAGACTAGTACACGCGCGTTCATGATCGTTGGTGATATTACGCGAGGCCGGAGGAAAGTGTCAAAATTTGTGGCGCAGGCGCCTGCTCCAACCGTATCAGAAGCCCGACCGTAAGGGAGGGACGCGTGGCCTAAACACGACCGTGGATTGGGGGCAGTAGCCGTGCGGGAGGGCGTCTTCCTTTGAATCAAGCTGTCGGTGTTTCCAGCGGGCTGGTCGCCAGTTCGGAGTTCCGCCTTCAGGCGGACGTTCAAAAACTTAGCAACTCCGCCTGAAGGCGGAACTCCGAACTAATTCACTTGAACCGATCCGTCGCTTCGACGAGCGCACTGGTGTTTCCCGGCTCCATGATCGAGTGCCCCGCATCCGGCGTAATGTGCAGCTCAGCTTCCGGCCAGGCCCGGTGGAGGTCCCAGGCGCTGGTCATCGGGCAAACGACATCGTAACGGCCCTGCACGATCACGCCGGGAATGTGACGAATCTTTCCCACGTTCTCGACCAGATAGTTCTCTGTCGGAAAGAAGCAGTTATTCATGAAGTAATGACATTCAATCCGCGCAAACGCCAAAGCGAATTCAGGGTCGGCAAACTTTTCGATCGACTCGGGATCAAAGAAGAGCTTTGAAGTACTGCCTTCCCAGATTGACCACGCGCGCGCAGCTTCAACCCGGACCTGCTGGTCATCACTGGTGAGACGGCGATAGTAAGCACTTACCATATCCTCGCGCTCGCCCTCGGGAATGACTTTCAAAAACTCTTCCCAAACATCCGCAAAGATCCAGCTACATCCTTCCTGATAGAACCATTTGATCTCTTTCGGCCGGCAAAGAAAGATTCCGCGCAGCACGAGTTCCGTCGCGCGCTCGGGATGTTTTTCAGCATAAGCGAGCGACAGAGTGCTGCCCCACGATCCCCCGAACACCTGCCACTTGTCGATGCTGAGATGCTCACGAAGCTTCTCGATGTCCGCGACGAGATCCCAGGTAGTGTTCTCTTCAATCGAAGCATGCGGCGTGCTCTGCCCCGACCCACGCTGATCGAACAGCACGATGCGATATGCCGCTGGATCGTGAAACTGCCGGTACTCCGGCACGATTCCTCCGCCCGGTCCGCCGTGTAGAAACACCACGGGCTTTCCATTCGGATTGCCGCATTGCTCGTAATAGATTTCGTGAATCTCCGACACCTTGAGACGGCCGGTGTCGTAGGGTTCGATTGGCGGGTATAGAGTTCTGAGTTGGGTCATGGTGTCAGAGTTCTATTCGGGCTCGGCTTTCAAGACGAGCCTCTGTTGGTTATCAAGCAGCCACTTCATGCCAGTGGCTGTCAGCCAATAATTTGTGTAACTAGCGTCCCATTCCGGATCGAATCCACTCGCAACTTCAACCAAACCCTTCTCAAGGAGTGCACCCAAACCAAGCGTCGTTGCGATCCGCGTGAACCCTGCTCGCTCCATGTCCGATCGAATCGCGGTAACTGTAACTCGATCCTCGGGACTGTCAGCGTTCTGAGCTATCGATACTAAACTAACTATCTCATGCTGCGTTAGACCTTCGACATCCGCGACCGGTGAAATGTTCGCGGCCACTTTTCCAAAAGCTCCGCAGCACGCTCAAGATCCTGCGGCGTGGACTTCACCTGAATTAACTCTCCGGTTGCAACTGACCTCAAGAGGGTTGTGAGGGCCGGATATCCGAGTTCGCGCAAGATCAAATACGCCAGCTCGGGCAAGACCACATCAGGAAGCAATGGCGCCGACTCTGTTTCAAGTGCAGCAGTGCAGGCCGCGTGAAGATTGTCGTCTGCGTCCATAACTGCCGGAAGAAAGCCCGTGTCGAGGAGCGCCGTCATTAACGAAGACTCCACCCTTCGGACCGGTCAGCAGACTCCTCAAGAATCGACTCGCTCTCGGCTGAAAGTGAGCCCTTTCCGCTGCGGGCGATACCGACAAATGAAAAGCGCCTGCCGTTCGCATCGCGCGGTTCCGACTTCAGACCTTCGAGGAAAGCCATTACTTGCTGCAGCTGCTCATCGTTGAGGCGACGCACTCTCTCTTGAATCGCATTTTCCAAATTTGCTGACATTGCTTCACTTCTCCAGTATAGGCGTCGAGTCGTGTTCATCTTAGCATCGTCTAACGCTGGAATGGGAACTCATCCTTGCGGCGGTGGTTGAGCACTTGTAATCTTCCACTCAGTCCAGGCCTTCGGCACCGCACGGGGAAATTGATGTCGGCAAATTTAGAACAAGCTATCCTCGAAAAGCTCCAAGCTCTTCCTGACAGCAAACAGCAGGAGGTGCTGGCGCTGGTTAATGAAATGCTGAAGGAGACCCACGAGCCTTCATCGCCCAAGAACGTCCGGCCCATCTGGGAAATTATTACAGAACTCAGTGCGCAAGTGCCGATGGAGGAATGGGAGAAAGTGCCGACGAACGGCGCCGAGCAGCATGACCATTATCTCTACGGCGCGCCCAAGCGGACCAATCGCTGAGGACGCAGGTGTCGGAAATCTTTGCGGACAGCTTCTATGGGATTGCCCTGGCAGTCGGTTGCATTCGAATAGAGCCGCAGACTTCACTCAGATAAATCCAGAGACTCCGCTAAAGCATCTTCCCTAACCGTGAGTTTGTTATCAGAGGATCCAGGCGTCGGCGGGCTTGGCGCTATCAGCAGCAGACCAACCACATAAAGTGCCAGCGCGAAGAAGGAGATATATCCGGTGATCGGCGCAAAGGCCGGAACGTCGATCGCGACGCCCTGCAGCAGCGCGGTGGCAATCGTCTTAAACCAACCACCTGAGGGAGCGTAGAGGCCGGACACCAGCAAGTGCTTGAGCACGAACGCCGTGCTGAACAGAACGATCAGGCTCCTTAACAGACGTCGCGCGTCGAACGATGAAAACTGATTGGTCCACAGCGTCCAAAGAAAAAAGAACGAGAACATCCAGTGCAGCAGACCGCTTTCCGGCAAGACAGAATTGAAGGCTTGAGCTGACGCAAAGAAGAGCGCGGCCAGAGTCAGCAGATGCGCCAGGTTAGTCAGCATCGGTTGTTCGAGGGCGAGCCATTGACTCAGATCGATGGCCCCGGCGCGCACGAACAACGAACCCAAAAGAATCGCCAGCACCAGAGTCACCAGCGGCGGAGCAATGAAGATGAACTGTTTAGTCTGAGCGTCGACTCGCAGTCCGCCCAGCAACGCCACCGTCAATAGGACCGTCGGCGTGACGATAAAGTGCAGCAGCGCTCGATTTCTATCCGTGTAGTTCTTCATTTGCGTTGCCGAAAAAGCTTCAATGGGTTCAGGTCTTTCCAACTCGTTTCGGTTCCCTGTTCCAGTTCCGTCTTTAATTCAGCGGCCGTGTGCATTTGCAGATCCGGATCATCGACTGTCAGCGTGCCGTTCGGCGACAAACTGATCGCCCGATTGACGGCCTCCAAACCTTGCTTGAAAAAAGCATTATCGTAATAGACTCGACCCCAGCCCTCTCGGTACCAGGCATAGGCAACATAGAACTGCGTGCGCGGATCTTTTTGGGCCGGATCGGCCGCGGCCCACTCGTCGCGCGCCGAGCGAAATTGATCGCGCCGAAAAAGCGCCAGACCGTTGTTGAATCTTTCCTGATTGACCTCGTAGGTTCCGACAGCGACTTGTGAGTTCGTCGCCACCTCTTTAAAGGAGCGCGGTTCAGTGGCATAGATCCAAACGATGATGCTCGCATAGAGCAGGGTACAAACGACACCGGTGATCTGAATTATCTTTCGTTGCATAAGATGTCACGAGAATTATAGACAGGAATCGGGATTGCAAAAAGCGAGGTGATGAAAGACTGGATCAAGGGAAGCCTGCGAGTTCAGCCCGCGGTCGCGGGCTAACCTGGATTTCGGCGACGAATGACCTTTTGTGAAAACCGATATTAACGATGCCCTTGTGATTCGTTGACACCGGAAAGCGTTGGGTATAGCTTGCCAATAATGGTAGGAGGTGTGAGATGAAAAAACTCTTGATTCTGGCTATGTTGATTTTGGCGTTGACCTCAATTGCCAGGGCTCAGTCCGATCCGTGCCCTACCTGCAACAAAGGTTATGAGCTGGTAACCACACCCACGTTCAACACAGAGGACGGCAATCGGTACCGTACACCCAGACGCGCGGTATTCAACGCCTTCTACGTAAACTTCTATGCGTCGGTAGTGGTGACGAACGACACTGCCAAGAGGATCAAGCAGATCACCTGGGAAACCAATCTGGTCGACGCTGTGACATTGAAAACTATTTCCACCTATACGTTGGTGACCCGCAAGAAAATCGCTCCCCACGCGGTCGTCATTCTCAAGCAGAAGGTCGAGGTCCCGCTTGAACCGAAGATGATTTCAAGTAACCAGCTCACTCCGGTCAAACGTGGAATGCCCAACGTGATTCGGACCCAACAAGTAAGTAAGATCACAGAGATTGAATACACTGACGGGTCGGTAAGCTCGCCGTAAGATCGAAAACCCTGGTTAAGCGAATATCAACGAGCGACTCAATTGCCTCATGCCCGAGCCAGAGTCAACACAAACACTTCTTCAACTCCCGCACCCTTCAGCGCCGCCGCGCACGCCGAGACAGTTGCACCGCTCGTAAACACGTCATCCACCAAGAGCACTCGTTTTCCTGCGACTAACTTTGGATGGCGGACTGCGAAGGCATCGGCGACACTCTTGCGGCGCGCCTTTGCGTCCATGCCGGCACGGTGGCGTGAGGTATGAGTGCACCTAACGACGCTGTGTTCGTCCAGTGGCAAGCCACTAAGGCGAGCGAGTTCGCGAGCGAGCAACAGAGCCTGGTTGAAGCCACGCTCTCTTTCGCGTTCAGGGTGCAGCGGGACGGGAATGATCAAGTTGGCGCTCTTGAGAGGCTCGCGCTGTTGCGCCATCAACAGCAGATGCGCCAAACGCGTAGCAACGTGCGGCCCGCGCTTAAGCTCCAAAATGGAAGCTCGTAAGGCTCCTTCATAGAATCCGCAAGCTCGCGCGCCGCTGAAGGCGTCATCGTCGCAGCGGCCGCAACGGATACTCTGGCGCCGATCGCGGGTCACCGCGGCCTCAGTAAATAGACCGCACTTCCAACATAAGGTGTCGTCTTCACTGAACACTCGGGTGGTTTGCCAGCACGAGGCACAGGCAACGCCATCCTGGCGCGATTCGACGCTCTCGCCGCAGACGGCGCAGGCTTGCGGATAGACGAGCGCGAGGGCGGCGTCGTAGAGAGAACTCAGGTGAGTCGTGGGGAACACAGCGATTCTGGAGGCTCTGCCTCTTGATGTGCGGAGAGGCTCGCCTTTCCGATCTGCATTCATAGTGAACTGCCGCGATGGCGAGGCTCAGCCCTCCGTCATCGCCAGGAAAAAATTCGCCGGCCGGAAAGCCCGAAGCTTTCCGCACCTCAGGCGGCAGAGCCGCCATTAAGTCCTCAATCAAAAAGGAAGAGGCCTCCCGGTTACCCGGAAGGCCTCGGATTATGTCATCTCGGATATCTGATCTCAAATTTCGGATCTGAAATCTGGAAGGTATGCAGGCTTACTCTTCATCACGATGCAGCAGGCCGCGCTCATTCAAATCCTGACAGCGCAGACAATGCCGGGCCCAGGGCACCGCGTCGAGACGCTTATCAAGAATAGGTTCGTCACAGTGAATGCATTTGCCGTATTCGCCGGCATCGATCCGATTCAAAGCGGCGTCGATCGATTCCAGTAACTGGCGGTCGTTGGTCGACATCGACATCATCAATTCTTTGGTGTAAGCGTTCGCGGCCATGTCCGCCGGATCCTGGGTCGCTTCCGCGTCACGTTCCCGGCTGTAGGCTTCGGCAGCCTGCACCTGGCCCACTAAGCCTTCCCGCCGCACCAGTAATTTGTCCCGATAAGTTTTCGATTTCCTCTTGTCCATTCTTTTTGTTCAGTCCTCCAACTCTTTCTCACTTCTGATAAGGTAGCCCGCGATTGATGGTATAAGCGCGATAAAGCTGCTCGACTGCGACGACTCGCGCCATTTCATGAGTCAACGTTAGCCGCGTCAAGCGCCAACGCTTCGGTATGCTGGCGGCGACTTCCGCGCTGACTCCATCCGGTCCACCGATCACGACTGCCACTTCCTTAATCGCATCGTGCTCCCAACGCCGCACTTCATCGGCCAGTTCCTGCGAATTCCACTCCAACCCTTTCACGTCCAGCAGGAGCGCCACGCTGCCGTTCGGTATCGCCTCGAGAATTCGCTGCGATTCCTTTTTCACGCTCGCCGGATCATCGCCCGCGCCTTCACGGGTCTCGATCACCTCACAACGTACGAACCGCGTCAGCCGTTTCAAATATTCTTCGACGAGCGCCCGCAGGTGCTCATCCTTCGTCTTGCCCGGCCAAATGAAGCGTAATCGCATAAGACGGAGGTCAGAGATCGGATGTCAAAGGTCAGCCCTCTTTTGCGACATCAGCGCTCTGCTCGCGAACATCCGCACCTTCTGACTTCTGATCTCCGATCTCTGACCTCTGTCTTTCGACCTCTGCTTGTTCCCGCGCCAGCCGTTCATAAAGATTCTTCCGGCTGATCCCAAGGATCCGGGCCGCCTCAGTCTTATTGCCTTTGGTGGCGGCCAGAGTCTCGCGAATGTATTCGCTTTCGACCTCGGCCAGCGAAGGCCTTTGCGCTTTGCGCTCTCGGCGCGCTGCGGCCACCCTCGTACTCTCAGGCAAATCGGCGGCTTCAATTTCCGCGCCTGTGGAAACAATTACCGCGCGCTCAATGATGTTTGCCAGCTCGCGAACGTTGCCGGGAAAATCATAGGCCCGCAAAAACTTCCACGCTTCGGCTGAAAATTGTTTCGCCTGCCGGCCGTGTTTGATCGCAAAGGTCTGCAAGAACCCGCGGCCCAACTCTTCCAGGTCCGCGCTTCGTTCGCGCAAAGGCGGCAGTTGAATCTGAACCACGTTCAGCCGGTAGAACAGATCGTCACGAAAAGCGCGCCGCTCGACCGCGTCCTTCAGATCGGCATTCGTTAACGCGACCAGCCGCGCATCGACTTCAATTGTCTGACGCCCGCCCAGACGTTCGAACTCGCGGTGCTCAATCACCCGCAAGAGTTTGGCCTGCGCCTCGAGCGTCAGATGAGCAATCTCGTCCAGCACCAGGGTTCCCCGATGGGCTGCTTCCAGGCGGCCCGGCTTGGCTTCACTGGCGCCGGTGAACGCACCGCGCTCGTAACCAAACAGTTCAGCTTCGAGCAGATCAGCCGGGAGTGTGGCGCAATCAATTTTAACCAGCGGCTGTTGGGCCCGGTGCGAATGCGAATGTATGAACCAAGCCAGAGCGTCTTTGCCGGCGCCGGACTCGCCGGTAACCAGCACGTTCGCGTCAGTCGTGGCCACGCGTTCGGCGAGGCCGACTACCTCGCGCATCGCACTCGACAACGCCACTATCTCAATCACTATTTTTGTCTCAAAGATCAGTTAGCGAACGCGGCTCGTCGCGCTCAGGTTGATCTGACTCTGCAGATTCGAGATCTGAAGTCTCAGACTTGAAACCTGAGATCTCAGATTTGAGATTTGCGATCCCAGGTCCCGGGGGCGAGACGTTGAATCGCTTCCCTTCACGCCAAAGGCGCTCAAGATCATAAAAGCGCCGCGACTTGTCATCGAACACATGCACGACGAAGTCACCATAGTCGACCAGTATCCATTCGGCGGTTTGGTAACCTTCAACGCGCGCTGCGCGGGTGCCGTTGCGTTTCAATTGCTCGACCACTTCATCGCTGATGGCCTGCACCTGTCGCCGGTTTGTGCCCGTCGCGATCACAAAAAAGTCGGTGAAGCTGGCAATCTCCCGGAGATCCAGGACAGTCAGATCGAGCGCCTTTTTTTCCCAAGCCGCGTTCAACGCCAGACGAATTCGTTCATCAAAGTCTGCCGGATCTCCACTCGGAGCGGCCGGGCCGATTTCAGAGCGCGAGCCCAGCGCCGCCGCCTGGACTTCGGGACTCAACGATTGATCTTTTAGTTTCTGACTCATTTAGTTCTTGTATAGATCGTATTTCTCAATGTAGCTTGCCACCGCGGCCGGCACCATCTCGCGCAAGCGCTCCGGGTCGTCTGCTTTCACGACCGCGCGAATCGCGGTCGCCGAAATATCCACCATCGCCGCGTCCGTAAAGAAAGTGTGTGGTCCGCGGTGACTCTCGACCAGCTGCGAAATCTCCGGCCGGCTCATTCCCCTCACATCCACAACCTTCGCCGCTCCGTTGGGGATGCTCCCGGTCAATTCATATCCCGGTCGCGTTACCACGATCAGATCGGACATCTTCAAAAGCCTCCGCCACTCATACCAGGTCGTAATCTCCGACCAGGAATCGGCGCCGATCATGAAAAAGAGACGACGCTCTGGGCCCATCTTACTTTGCATGCGCTCGACTGTATCGACGGCGTAAGGCCGTGCCGGCTCGTCCAGCTCGATAGTCGAAATGCGCAACAGGCGATCCGCCTCAGTAGCCAGCGCCAGCATCGCAAACCGGTGAAACGCGGAAGAGATGCTGCACTTATGCGGCGGCACGCAAGCCGGAACAAACTGCACTTCCTCGAGTTCAAATAAATCCAGCACCCTGCGAGCCACCTCGATGTGGCCACGGTGCACGGGATCGAAGGTACCCCCGTAAATAGCTGCGCGCTGCAAAGCCATCATCCAGGCATAGATCCTTTTGCGTAGACCAGGCCTACCAGGATCGAGAGTCGCCACTGCCGACCATCTGCGAGTCGTCAGAGTCGAGCGATAAACGAATCGCCGATTCTGCTCGCGATTGCTCAACCTCCTGGCCGACCGCATTTATAAGTTCACGCACGCCGGCGCCGGTAACCGACGAGATCGCGAAGAACTTTCTTTCATCTTCGCTCGCGCGCCGGCGCAACCTTTCGACGCGCTCCGGTTCATCGAGCGCGTCAATCTTTGTCGCCACCACAATCTGCGGACGCGCTCCGAGTTGGGCATCATACGCGGCCAACTCGCGATTGATGACCTCGTAATCCGTTACCGGATCACGGCCGGAGACCGATGACATGTCGACTAGATGAAGCAGCAGTTTCGTCCGTTCGACGTGCCGCAAAAAACGATCACCAAGTCCGTGGCCTTCGTGCGCGCCTTCGATCAATCCGGGTATGTCGGCAATTACGAACGTGCGGAAGTCTCCGAGATCGACCACGCCGAGATGCGGTTCGAGAGTGGTAAACGGGTAGTCGGCAATCTTTGGCCGCGCGGCCGAAACGGTCGAAATGAAAGTCGACTTGCCGGCGTTGGGAAAGCCCACCAGACCCACGTCAGCAAGCAGCTTTAACTCGAGCTGTAATTCAAACTCTTCACCCTCGCTGCCGTCCTGATGGTAACGCGGGGCGCGATTTGTCGAGCTGGTAAAGTGCGCGTTGCCGAAACCTCCACGGCCGCCATGCGCAGCCAGCCAGCGCTGTTCGTCGGCGTCACAGTCGAACAACAATTCGTTGGTTAGCGGATCAAATACCTGCGTACCAACGGGCACGCGGACAATCACATCGGCGCCTTCTTTGCCCGAGCGGTTGCTGCCCTCTCCGTGCAGACCGCGCCCGGCAATGTGCAGCGGGTTGTAACGCAGATGCAGGAGCGTATTCAAGGACGCATCGCCGACGAGCCAGACATCGCCTCCGCGTCCGCCGTCCCCGCCGGACGGTCCACCGCGCGGCACGAACTTCTCACGGCGAAAGGCGGTCACGCCGTTGCCGCCGTGGCCTCCCTCAATGCGAATTTTTACTCGATCGATAAACATGCCGAACTTAACTTTGAAATATCGAGTCTGCGATCTCAAATCTGAAATTTGGATTCGAAATCTGGGATCGACTGATTTCTAAAATCAAAAATGCGAGCCCGCTGAGCTAACCTTCCGCGCGGGCGTCGCATTGAGTTGAATACTTAAGTACAACTTTTACTTTTAAGATACCGAGGCGGCTGCAGTCTCTGGTGGATACACGCTGATAAACTTGCCGGACCGGCCTTTCTCCTCAAACTTTACGACGCCATCTATCAGGGCGAACAAAGTATCGTCCTTACCGCGGCCCACGTTTTTACCCGGCTTCCAGCGCGTACCACGCTGGCGGGCCAGAATATTGCCGCCCAGCACGCGCTCGCCGCCAAACTTCTTGAGGCCGAGCCGCTGCGAATTCGAATCTCGCCCGTTTCGCGAAGAACCTACGCCTTTTTTATGAGCCATAACGCTATTTCCAATTTCCGATTTCCGATTGCCAATTGAAAAACACCTCAAATCGGCAATTGGAAATCGGCAATCCCTTCTATCCAATCGAGTCGATCTTCAAGGTCGTATATCCCTGCCGGTGACCTTTCGTCCTTTTGTAGTGCTTGCGGCGCTTCTTCTTGAAAACGATGATCTTGGGCGCCCGGCCGTGATCCACCACGGTAGCGCTGACCTTCGCTCCCTCAACCAGAGGCGTTCCGATCCTGGTTTCGTTGTCGATGGTCGCGACCAGCACTTCCAGGTCAACTGACGTTCCGACATCATGGTTTAGCGAAGGCACGCGCAGGGTGGCGCCCTTTTCCACGCTAAACTGTTTTCCGCCTGCTCTGATGATTGCAATTGACATAATCTTTTCTACACCTGTCAGCGAGCCCAACTCACTACTGAAAAGTCGAGTATTATAAATTCACGCAGAGCCCCCAGTCAACGCGGCAGCGGCGTTGCTCATTGGTCTCTCTTTGACCCCGTTGCGGGCGAGGAAGTCCTCCATGAACCGCGTCGAGATGTTTCCCGCCTGAAAATCAGGATCGTCCATGATCTTCAAGTGCAGCGGAATAGTGGTCTTGATGCCTTCTATAACCATTGCGTCCAGGGCCCGACGCATCCGGGCAATCGCCAGTTCACGAGTCCGCGCATGCACTATTACCTTGGCGATCATCGAATCATAGAAGGGCGGCACGCGATAGCCGGGATAGACATACGTGTCCAGGCGTACGCCCGGGCCGCCCGGAAGATTGAAGGTTGTGATCGTTCCTGGTGAAGGCGTGAAAGTGTCAGGGCTCTCGGCATTGATACGACACTCAATGGCGTGCCCGACGATGATCACGTCGTCCTGCGTATATCCGAGCGGCTCTCCCTCTGCGATGCGGATCTGGTTCCGCACAATATCAGTTAGCGTAACCATCTCGGTCACCGGATGCTCAACCTGAATGCGGGTGTTCATCTCCATGAAATAGAAACGCTTGTCTTCATCGAGCAGAAACTCGAAGGTGCCGGCGCTTGAATAGCCGATCGCCTTACAGGCGGAGACGGCCACCTCACCCATTTCCTGGCGGAGTTCTGGAGTCATGACGGGCGACGGCGCCTCTTCCAAAAGTTTTTGATGCCGCCGTTGGATCGAACATTCACGCTCTCCCAGATGGACGCACTCCCCGTATTCGTCGGCCAGCACCTGAATTTCAATATGCCTTGGACGCTCGACGAAGCGCTCGATATAAACATCGCCGTTCTTGAACGACGCGGCGGCTTCGTTCGAAGCCGTTTCCAGCGCATGCCCCAGCTCTGCTTCCGTGCGCACAATGCGCATGCCCCGGCCGCCGCCGCCCGCCGAAGCTTTCACGATCACCGGAAAACCAATTTCCCGCGCCACCTTGATTGCCTCTTCTTCCGAAGTCAACGCTTCATCGCTACCTGGAGTGATGGGGACCCCGGCCGCTTTCATCGCGCGCCGAGCTTCAACCTTGTCGCCCATCAACTGAATAACATCAGGGCGAGGCCCGATGAATTTGATGTTGCAGGCTTCGCAGATTTCGGCAAAATAAGCCGACTCAGCCAGAAAGCCATAACCAGGATGGATGGCGTCGACATTAAATATTTCGGCAGCGCTGATGATCGCGGGAATGTTTAAGTAGCTTTTCGCGGAAGGGGCAGGACCGATACACACCGATTCGTCAGCGAAACGGACATGCAACGAATCGCGATCGACATCGCTGTGCACCGCGACGGTACGAATGCCCATCTCTTTGCAAGTCCAGATAATCCGGCAGGCAATCTCGCCGCGATTAGCGATTAGAATCTTGCGAAATGGTCTGGTGGCGGTAGTCATAGAAGTGAGCAGTAAGCAGGTAGCAGTAAGCAGTTGCAGCAAGGAATTGGCGTATTCCTGCCCCACTGCTTACTGCTCACGGCTTACTTGGTTTTGATTCCGAAAAGCGGTTGGCCGTACTCGACCGCCTGAGCGTTCTCGACGTAGATCTTGACGACTTCGCCAGTGGTCTCTGCCTGAATCTCGTTCATCAACTTCATGGCTTCGATAATACACACCACGGTGTTGTGTTCGACTTGACTGCCGATGCGTATGAAGCTCTCCGCGGTCGGCGACGGCGACCGATAGAAAGTTCCGACGATAGGTGAGGTGATGATATGCAGATCCTGATCAACCGCGGCGGCCTCTTCCGCGTGCGCCCCCGGATGTGGCGGAGCCGATGGGGGAACACTCTGGCCGGGACTCCCCGTCTGCGCACCGGCGGCAATCTGTTTTTCAACTCCACCCGGAAGGAGCGCCGTTTGGGCGGTCGGATCTTCGATGAACGTCCCACGGCCAACCTTAACTCGAAACCCTTCGCGTTCCAGCTCGAAATTCGTGAGTCCGTTCGCGGTGATCAGGTCGATCAGCTCGCGGAGTTCGCTCATATTAATCGAAGCCTCGAGATGTCTTGGCTGATTGCGATGTCGCCGCCGCCCGCGATCACGCGGTCCGCGCTCCGCCGGCTGGTCCGACTCTGACGGCACGACTTCCGACTGCTTATCTTCCTGATCGCTCATCGCCCTTTTGACTCCGATTGACATTGGCCGCTCCTCGGTAACGGTCGCATCCGGTCCACTTGCTCTCGACCGGTTTCACGCTTTGCGCCACGTAAAAGCAAGAGCCCCGATCGCGGCAAAATCAGCCGGTCGGGGCTCACCCAGAGAGTCTTCCTATTCCTCGCTGCCGCCTTCTTCCTTCTGGTCAGCGGCTTTCTCAGTCGCTTTCGTTTCGCTCGTTTTCTTCCTGGTTGATGCCTTGGTTCGTTTGCGGGCGTTGGCCAGGGCTTCTTTTTCACGCGCGTTGTCGACCAGTTCGATGATTGCGAGTTCGGCTCCGTCGCCGGCGCGTCTGCCCATTTTGATTATTCTGGTATAGCCGCCCGGACGATCTTTGAACCGCTCGCCCAGTTCGTCAAACAGCCGGCGAATTGCCGCCACGCCCGCGGTCCGCGGAGGGGGTGTCTGGCCGCGCCGAGTGGTGGTTGCGCGCCGGTAGTTTCCGGCGTGAAAGAAACCGGCGGCCTGGCGCCGCAGATGCAGTCCGCCGACTTCCGCGGTGCTTCCTTCCAAACTGTGTGCGCGGCGAGACAGCGTGATCGCCTTCTCAACAAACGGACGCAACTCTTTCGCCTTTGGCAGCGTGGTTACGATGCGATCTTCGCGCGAATTTATCAGCGAAGTCGCGAGGTTCCGCAGCATAGAGATGCGGTGCTCTGTGGTTCGCCCGAGCTTCCGATGGGCCTTAAGATGACGCATTATCTTTTGTCCTACTGCACCGCCGTGTGGCACAGACTTTAGTCTGTGGTTTTCTCTCTAATAACTCGACGTGCAACTTCAAATCACAGACTGAAGTCTGTGCCACTATTGCACCGCGGCTTCAAATTCCTCGTCGTCGCCGCCGTCGTCTTCAATTTCACCGCCGCCGGTGCCGGGAATCGGATTGCCTTGTTCGTCAAACTGCACCCCGAAATCCAGGCCCATGCCGCGCAGAATGTCGCGAATCTCCCCCAGGGATTTCTTGCCGAAGTTCTTGGTGGCGAGCATCTCGCGTTCCGAACGCTGCACCAGATCGCGAATGGTCTTGATGCCGGCGTTCTTCAGGCAGTTATAAGAGCGCACCGAAAGCTCCAACTCATCCACCGAGCGATCAAGTTGATCATTGCGCGGCAAAGGAGCCCGCTCTTGTTGCTGGTAGCTGTAATCCTCGGTGTCTTCCTCAAAGTTAATAAAGATCGCCATGTGATCCTTAATCAACTTGGCCGCCAGGCCGATGGCGTCATCAGGCTTGACTGAGCCGTCGGTCCAGACCTCGATCGTCAGCTTGTCGTATTCGGTGTTCTGACCGAGACGAGCGGCATCGACCGAATAGTTCACCTTCTTGACCGGTGTGTGGACCGAGTCAATCGGGATATAGCCGAGCGAGAGGTCTTCGTCAAAGTTTCGATCCGCCGACACGTAACCGCGGCCGCGTTTCAGCCGCATCTCAATGTTCAGCGTTCCGCCATCACTCAAAGTCGCGATGTGCAGAGTAGGATCGAGTATCTCGACGTCGGCATCTCCCTGAATATCACCCGCGGTAACTTCGCCGGGTCCGGTCCTGGAGATAGTCAACGTCTTCGGCTCGTTCCCATGCAGGGTAAAAGGCACCTGCTTGAGATTCAGGATCACGTCAGTGGCGTCTTCGACCACGCCCTTGATTGAAGAGAACTCGTGCTCGACGCTCTCAATTTTGACCGCAGTGATAGCCGCGCCTTCGATCGAAGACAGCAAGGCCCGCCGCAGCGAATTGCCTACAGTCGTTCCGAAACCGCGCTCGAATGGCTGGGCCGAAAACCGGCCATAGCGTTCGGTCAAAGTGTCGCCGTCGGCCGCCAAGCGGCGCGGCATCTGAAAACCCGTCCAGAGATTATTTTGATCCATAACGTACCGTCAGAAAATTTGAGGAGAAGTTGTGCAGCCCCCGAGCGCGCGCTTCCAAAGCCGCTCGCTCGCAAGGCGCGCCATATTACTTACTATAAAGTTCCACAATCAGTTGCTCGTTAATCGAGCGATCGATTTCTTCACGTGTCGGCAGCCCCGTGATGGTTGCGCTCATCTCCGCGGCGGCTGAAATCCAGGAGGGACGCCCACGTCCCGCAGCCGTCTGCCACGCGCCTTCCACGTGAACATTCTTTCGGCTCGCGTCCTTGATGCTTACCACTTCACCGGGCTTTACCTGGTAGGACGGAATATCAACCTTGCGCCCGTTGACCAGCACGTGCCCGTGATTTACAAGTTGGCGCGCCTGGCGTCGCGAGGTCGAAAACCCTGACCGGTAGACGGCGTTATCCAGCCGTCGCTCGAGCAGAAACAAAAGGTTCTCGCCGGTGATGCCTTTTTGGCGCGCCGCGCGTTCGAAGTAATTGCGAAATTGTCCTTCGAGGATAAAGTAGATCCGTTTCACCTTCTGTTTTTCGCGAAGCTGCTGGCCATAGCCGGCCAGGGCCTTTCCGCGACGCATGGAATTGCCATGCTGTCCGGGCGGCTGAGTGCCGCGCTTTTCAATCGGACAGGAAGGTTTGTAGCAACGGTCTCCCTTGAGGAAAAGTTTTGCGCCTTCGCGGCGGCACAGACGGCACACCGCATCTCTATACCTAGCCAAAAGTTTCTGCCTCCAGTCTAACTACAGACGGAAAAGTTTACAGGCTGCGTCTTCGACATTTCAGGATCTGAAATCTCAAATTTTAGATCTGAAATAAGAACGGAGCCCTTCATCCTTTAGGTCAAACATTCAATTTCCAAATGCCGACTCTTAATTGCCAATTGGAAATCGGCAATTGGCAATCGGCAATACCTAAACTCTGCGCCGCTTCGGCGGCCTGCATCCATTGTGCGGAATGGGCGTGATGTCGCGAATCGCCGTCACGCGAATACCGGCGTTATTGATCGCGCGGATTGCCGACTCGCGGCCACCGCCCGGACCCTTAACGCGTACCTCGCACTGCGACATCCCGGCTTCCGTGGCCCTCTTGGCCGCTTCGTACGCCGCCTGTTGAGCAGCGAACGGCGTACCCTTGCGTGAGCCGCGAAACCCGCGCGCACCCGATGACGATTGTGCGATCAGATTCCCTTCCAAATCGGTGATCGAGATCATCGTGTTATTGAACGACGCCGCGACGTACGCGATTCCGACCGGAATATTCTTCTTCTCTTTCTTGCGAAAGACCTTTTTCTTACCAGCGGTGGTTGCTTTTGCCATATGAAGTTACTTCTTGCCCGGTGCCTTCTTCTTCGCGATAGTGGCGCGCCGTGGACCTTTGCGTGTGCGGGCGTTAGTGTGCGTGCGCTGTCCGCGCGTCGGCAAGCCGCGTCGATGCCGCAACCCGCGATAAGCGCCAATGTCCATCAAACGCTTGATGTCCATCTGGACGCGCTTACGTAGATCGCCTTCAATCTCGCCCTGAGCGTCAATCACCGCCCGGATGCGGCTCAGATCTTCCTCGCTGAGGTCCCTGATCTTAATGTCGCGATTTACCTGCGCCTCATTAAGAATTGACGAGGAACGCGATCTGCCGATTCCGTAGATATATGTAAGGCCGATCTCTGCACGCTTATTGGGCGGAAGATCTACACCTGCAACACGAGCCATTTATTTCTTTTCTCCCGACAACTAAGGCCTGCCACCGAAACGACAATCGGCAGGTTCGGTTCATTTCTGACGCTGCTTATGCTTGGGGTTAACGCAGATAACCCGCACCACACCCTTGCGGTGAATTACCTTGCACTTATCACAAATCTTTTTAACGGACGAACGTACTTTCATTGGACACTCTCGATCTCATTTATACCGGTAAGTTATCCGGCCGCGATTCAAATCGTAGGGCGACAACTCAACCAAAACCCGATCACCCGGAAGAATTCTGATAAAATGCTTCCGCATTTTGCCTGAGATGTGGGCCAGCACCTGATGCTGGTTATCCTCAAGCTCCACGCGAAACATTGCATTCGGCAGCGTTTCGAGGACCTTAGCCATGACCTCTATCGCCTCTTCCTTCGCCATACAGACACAGGAGCGCTATTTTCCTACGCTGGCAAACTGCACATAGTAGCATGGCCCTTGCGCTATCACCAAACGGTGCAAAAATTAGTACACGCCCGCCAATTCTCCCTGCGGGGCGGCCGCTCGAACCAACGTCAACACTTCCGGCCCCTGCTCGGTGATGGCAATCGTATGCTCAGCATGCGCGCTGGCCTGGCCGTCGATGGTCACCACCGTCCAACCGTCCTTCAGGGTCTTGGTCTGCTGCACGCCGAGATTAATCATGGGTTCGACCGCGAACACATAGCCATTCTTAATCTTCGGCCCCTTGCCCGGCTTCCCGTAATTTGGAATCTGCGGATCCTCGTGCATCCGCCGGCCGATGCCATGACCGACATAGTCGCGAACCACCGAATACCCGTGCGCTTCCGCATGAGACTGGACGGCCCAACCGATGTCTCCCAGGTGATTGCCGGCGCGGCACTGTTCGATCGCCAACTGGAGGCACTCTTCGGTAACCCTGACCAGCTTCAAACGCTCCTCGCTCACCTTCCCCACTGGGATTGTCGCGGCCGTGTCGCCCACAAATCCGTTGAGCGTGACTCCCACGTCTATGGAAAAAATGTCGCCTTCCTGCAACTCGTACTCGGAAGGAAAGCCATGCACCACTTGTTCGTTGACCGACGCGCAGATGGAAAATGGAAATCCGTTGTAACCCTTGAAGGTCGGCTCGGCGCCCCCGTCGCGGATCATTTTCTCGGCCGCCGCATCGACTTCGATCGTAGTCAGGCCGGGTTCGACCATCGCGCTCAACTCTCGCAACACTTGTCCGACGAGCTGCCCCGAGGCGCGCATCTTTTCTATCTCTTTTTGGGACTTACCAATAATCATCTCAATTCGCCGGATTAGCGCGCACTACTTCCTCATTCAAAATCTTCTCGATGTCGCTGTAGATTTCTTCCGGCGAGCGGAGGCCATCCACCTTGTGGAGGCGTCCAGTGTGCTGATAATAATCAAGCAGCGGCGCCGTCTCGCGCTCATATGTTTCCAGCCGGACCCGAACCTTTTCCTGTCTGTCATCCGCGCGTTGAATTAACTCCGCTTCCGGATGCCGGTCGCACTTGTTATCCACTTTCGGCGGCCGGAAGTACAGGTTGTAAATCTCTCCACAGATCGGACAACTACGCCGGCCAGTCATCCGCTTTTCCAAAAGCTCCAACGGCACGTCAATCAGAATCGCGCTAAGTTTTTTTAGCTGACGCGCGGCCAGATCCTCCAGCATTTTCGCCTGGGCCGCCGTCCGCGGAAAGCCGTCGAGGATATAGCCCCTAAGGCAATCGTCTTTCGCCGTCCGATCCTCAACGACTCTGATCACCAGTTCGTCAGGAATCAGTTTGCCTGCCTGCTGGATCGCGCGCACTTCTTCCGCCAGCGGCCTTTGTGTCTCAGCCAGAGCCCGAAACATATCGCCGGTGGAAATCTGCGGCAACCCCAGGCGTTGCTGCAGCAGACGCGCCTGTGTGCCCTTGCCGGCACCCGGCGCTCCCATCAGAACAATGATCTTGGACATAGAGAATTGCCGATCGCTGAGTGCCAACTTCCGATCGGTCAGTGATCGTGTGGAACGATTTCAATTGGCAACCGGAATTCAGCAAGCGAAAATACATTTCAGGCCCTGCGCCCGCGCAGTCTCCCACCACCACCCAGGAAGCCTTCGTAGTTACGCATCACAAGTTGCGCTTCAATTTGCGCCACGGTATCCATCGCCACGCCTACCAGAATCAGCAGAGACGTGCCGCCAAAATAAAACTGATACCCCATGCCGGTGGGAATCCATTGGAACCCCGGGGTAGTACTGACGAATGCGTCCAGCCAACCGCCGACGAACGGCAATCGCGCTACCTTGAAGCCGCTCAGCATGAATTGCGGAAAGAACGCGACCATCGCCAGATAGATAGCGCCGACGGTAGTCAGGCGAGTCAGAATCGTATTCAGGTACTCAGCCGTGGCCCGTCCGGGACGAATACCCGGCATGAACCCGCCATGCTTGCGCAGATTATCGGCAACTTCTTCGACATTGAATACGATCGACACATAGAAGAATGTGAAGAACATAATCAGCGTCAAAAAGATCAACTCATAGTAGGGATCGCCGGCATGAAAGACCTGGAAGAACGTAAATATCTTTGCGTACCAATTGGCCGGGTTTTTGGGCGGGAAAGCCGAGAACAAACTCTGCGGCATCGACAAAACCGACGAAGCGAAAATCACCGGAATCACGCCGCCCATATTAAGCTTCAAAGGCATCGTGGTTTGCTGTCCGCCAACCAACTGGCGCCCAACGTGCCGCTTGGCATAACTGACCGGGATCTTTCGCCGCGCCGCTTCCACAAACACAATGAAGGCAATGATCGCCACCAACGCTACCACCAGAGCGAGAACTCCGAGAATCTCCAGCGTATCGCCGCCACTGACGCGCCCCATCACCTGCTGGACCCCGCGCGGAAGTCCGATCACAATGCCGGCAAAAATCAGCAGCGAGATACCGTTCCCCACGCCTCGTTCAGTGATCTGCTCGCCGAGCCACATGACAAAAATCGTTCCAGTGGTCAGCGTCAGCACCGTCGTAAATAGAAAGCCCCAGGTGTTAGCGCCGACGCCGTTGATTTGCAGCCAGTGGGCCACGAAAGAAGTCTGCAAGCAGCCCAACAGAACCGTTAGATAGCGGGTCCACTGGTTGATCTTCTGGCGCCCCATCTCGCCTTCTTCCTGCAATTTCTTTAACTGCGGCGAGACGACCGTCATCAACTGCAGGATGATCGAGGAAGTGATGTAAGGAGTAACGCCGAGCGCGAAAACTGAAATCAGGCGGAAGTTGCCGCCCGAAAAAAGATCCAGAACGCCCAGCAGCGTGCCGCTGACATCGTGCCAAACCTGATCGAGACGGGCCTTGTTGATGCCGGGAGCGGAAACGTGGGCGCCCAGGCGATAGATCGCCAGAATGCCCAGGGTGAACAGAATCCGCCTGCGCAGATCCGGCACATTGAACATATTGCGAACGGCAGCTAGGAACTTTTCCATAATGACTGGTGCTTTGAACTTTGTTCTTTGTACTTTGAGCTGAGTGCTTTTAACTACGAGGGCCTGATTGTTTCAGTCAAATCGCTAAGATCAAAGCACAAAGAACAGAACGCGGAGCCGAGCTAAACCTGCTACTGGATCACGGTTACGGTCCCGCCGGCCTTTTCGATCTTTTCACGCGCGCTCTTGGTGAAGCGGTGCGCTGAGACCTTTAGCGACTTGGAAACCTCACCATTGCCGAGCACCACGATATCGTGCTTGGCCTTCTTAATGATTCCGCGGTGATGCATAACTTCAGGCGTTACGTCGTCGTTTTCCGCAAACTGCTTTTCCAGCGCAGCCAGGCTGACTTCGATCCATTTCTTTTTGAAAATATTGGTAAAGCCGCGTTTGGGCAGCCGGCGATGCAGGGGCATCTGGCCGCCTTCGAAACCGATCTTCATCGAATAGCCGGAACGGGACTTCTGTCCCTTTTCACCGCGGCCGGAAGTCTTGCCCAACCCGGTACCGGGCCCACGCCCCAGACGTTTCTTCCGGTGGGTCGAACCCTTTGCCGGATGTAGATTATTTAGACTAAGTGCCATTACTTGCTCCAAGCCATTTTCCATTTGTTATTTGAGATTTATCATTTGTCATTGAAAGCAGCTAGCTTCGGCATCGATGACCAATGAAAAATGTCAAATCACAAATGGAAAATGGACTTCTCTCTTCCTATTCAATGATCCGCAACAGATGCGGCACCTTCGCTACCGCGCCGCGCATCGACGGGGTATCCGGACGCTCGACGATCTTGTTCAGCTTCGTCAACCCGAGGCTGCGCACGATTTCTTTCTGCGTTACCGGGCACGAGATCGTGCTGCGGTAATATTGAATTCTAATCATGGCCGGCTCGCTGGCCTCGCTTTTTGCTTTCCTGGGCATATCGTTATCTTTTACTCAAACCTAAAGGTCCTCAACCTGCTTTCCGCGCAAGCGGGCCACCTCGAAAGGATCTTTCATCTTCAGCAAACCATCGAAGGTCGCACGCACCACGTTGTGCGGATTGCCGGATCCCAGAACCTTCGTGCGCACATCATGAACGCCGGCAGCTCGCATTACGGCGCGCACAGCGCCCCCGGCAATCACGCCCGTTCCGGGCGACGCCGGCTTCATCATAACGCGTCCAGCCCCGAACTTTCCGATCAACTGGTGCGGCAGAGTGTTTTCGATCAGCGGCACGCGAATCAGGTTCTTTTTCGCTGCCTCCACGGCTTTCTTTATCGCCAGGGGCACTTCACGCGCTTTACCGGTACCAAAACCCACGTGTCCGGACTCGTCGCCAACCACGACCAGCGCCGCGAAAGACATGTTCTTTCCGCCTTTCACAACTTTGGTAACCCGGTTGATCGAGATGACCTGATCTTTCAGATCAAGTCCCTGGGCTAGAATTCGCTGCCTCGGTTGTCTCATTGCTTTTCTTTCGCACCAGTTTCCTTAGCCTTCTTTGCCTTGGAACGTTTTGGTTTCGCTTCCGCTTCCTGAGCACCGGTTTCTTCCGGGCCCGCCGCTTCAGCGTTTTTTGCTTCGGTCTCTGCGACCTCGTCTTTGTTAAGTCCAGCCGCGCGGGCAGCGTCCGTCAGGGCCCTCACCCGGCCGTGATACAGATACCCGCCGCGATCGAAAACCACGCGCACAATTCCGGCAGCCAGCGCGCGCTCCGCGATCGTCTGGCCGATCAGTTTAGCCGCTTCGATGTTGCCACCGGTTTTGGCGCCTAAAGTTTTTTCCGTCGTAGACGCGGCCACGATAGTCCGGCCCTGCTCGTCATCGATTACCTGCGCGTAAATGTGATTCAAGCTGCGATATACTGCCAGCCGCGGACGCTCAGTCGTGCCACGAACTTTGCGCCTGATGCGGCGGTGAACCGCGCTGCGAACCTCTGCTCTGATTCTCTTGGCCATTTTATTTCACTGCCGATTGCCAATTTCCGATTGCCAATTTGACTGAGCCCAAAACGCCAATCAAAAATCGGAAATCAAAAATCGGAAATGCTATTTTCCTGTCTTGCCCGGCTTCAATTTCAGCGGCACATCCGCATAACGCACGCCCTTGCCCTTGTAGGCGTCCGGCTTTCGCAGCTTATGCATCTCTGCGCACACCTGGCCGAGTCTTTGTTTGTCGATACCGGAAACCGTCAGCGTTGTCTGGTACTGCTGGATGCTGCCTTTGGTCGTCAGCCGCTCAGCCTTGGCCTGGATCCCTTCCGGCAAGGGAAACTCAATCGGATGCGAATAACCGAGGGCGAAGACAATCCTGCTCGCCTGCACGTCTGCCTTATAGCCGACGCCGACGATATCCATCTGCCGGGAAAACCCTTCGGTGACTCCCCGAACGGCGTTGTTCGCCAGCGCCCGCGCCAAACCATGCAGGGCGGCCTGGTCCTTCGAAGCCCGCTCCGCGATCAACTCTTCACCCTCGATTTTGAAAGTAATTCCCGCGGGAATCGGAGTCTTGAGCACGCCCTTGGCGCCTTTCACCTCAAGTTCGCCTTCATTAATCGCCACAGTGACGCCCTTGGGAATCGCGATCGGTTTTTTTCCAATTCGAGACATAACGTTATTGATTCATTTCCTCATTCAATCATTAATTCAATGAACCAACGACCAAATGATTCAATTTCTCTTAGTAGATTTCAGCCAGCAACTCTCCGCCGACATTTTCCTTGCGCGCGGTCTTGCCGCTCATCAATCCGCGCGACGTCGAAACGATATTCACGCCATAGCCGCCCAGCACGCGCGGAATCTGATGCGAGCCGACATAAACGCGTCTTCCCGGCCGCGACACGCGCGCCAGATAAGTAATCGAGGAAGTTCCCCGCGCGTCGTAACGCAGGAAAATGCGAATTATCTTTTTCACGCCCTCGCCCTTGACGACGAAGTTGTTGATATAGCCTTCCTCTTTGAGGATGCGAGCGATTTCCAGTTTTAGTTTCGACGCCGGAATATCGACGCGCGAGTGCTTCGCGGAAACCGCATTCCGAATTCGCGCCAACATGTCGGCAATAGGATCAGTCATGTTTACTCCGTAAAGCGATTTCAGATTTTTGATTACCGTTTGCGATTGAAGCTCACGCGGGAGCATTTCAAATCGCAAATCCAAAATCTAAAACCGCAAATTCCCCTCTACCAACTCGATTTCACAACGCCGGGAATTTGTCCCTGCAACGCCAACTCGCGAAAGCAAATCCGGCACAGATGAAACTTGCGCAGATAAGCGCGCGGGCGGCCGCACCTCTTACAGCGGGTGTATCCCCGGGACGAAAACTTCGGTGTGCGATTCGCTTTCGCGATTAATGATTTCTTTGCCATATCCTTCGTAAACCGTGAACCGTGAACGGTAAACCGGACAGTCGCCGGTTCACGGTCTACGGTTCACATCTTCTTATTGCCTGAACGGCATTCCCAAAGCTTTCAGCAGCGCGCGCGCCTGGTCGTCGTCGCGCGCGGTAGTCACGATCGAGATGTTCATTCCGCGCAGCTTGTCGACCTTGTTGAAGTCTATTTCCGGAAAGATCAACTGTTCGCGAACTCCCATCGTATAATTGCCGCGACCATCAAACGCCTTGGGCGACACGCCGCGAAAATCTCTCACCCGCGGCAGGGCCACCGACACCAGCCGATCAAAGAACTCATACATTTGCTCACCGCGGAGCGTGACCATGACCCCGATCGGCATCCCCTGTCTCAGTTTGAAGCTGGCGATCGACTTCTTGGCCTTGGTAATCACCGGCTTTTGTCCGGCCACGGCCCGCAACTCTTCCGCCGCCGTATCGAGAATCTTGGCGTTGGCAACGGCCTCTCCCATCCCCATATTGAGGACTATCTTGGTGAGGCGCGGTACGGCCATGGGATTTTCGATCCCGAATTCTTTGGCAATCGCCGGCGCCACTTCCTTTTGATAACGCTCTTTCAGTCTAGACATAATCGGTATCGGTTCATTGTTTCATCGACTCACTGAATCAATGAGTCAATCCTTCATTTCTCCAGAGTGTGCCCGCTGTTGCTGGCGACTCTGAACTTCGTTCCATCATCTTCAATCTTAAACCTGACGCGCGAAGGCTTGCCTGACTGGGGATCGACAATCTGCACATTCGAGATATCGATCCAGGCTTCCTTGTCGATGATCCCGCCGCCGCGATTCTGGGCCGGCTTTTGATGCCGCTTAATCATGCCCGCGCCTTCGACTTTGACTTTGCCACGGAGCGGCGCTACGGCCAGCACACGGCCGCGCTTACCTTTGTCGCGCCCGGCCATCAGGACCACCTGATCGTTCTTTCTAATCTTCGCTCGCTTTCTCGCTTTCACAATCAGATGACCTCCGGCGCCAATGAAACTATCTTCATATAATTCTTGTCGCGCAATTCGCGCGCGACCGGACCGAAAACGCGCGTGCCGATCGGTGTCCCATCTTCTTTGATCAGTACCGCGGCGTTCTGATCGAAGCGAATGTAGGTGCCGTCGCGACGGCGCACTTCCTTCCGCGTTCGCACGATCACGGCGTCCTGCACCGTACCCTTTTTGATAGTGCCGTCCGGCGAGGCCTCTTTCACGGTGACCTTGATCCGATCGCCGAGTCCGGCAATCGCTCCGGTGGCACCGCCGATGCCCATGATCATCTCGACTCGACGCGCCCCTGAATTGTCAGCGACCTCCAGAGAGGTCTGCATTTGAATCATGTTTGAAACCTATTGCGAACTGCGAATTTCGAATTGCCAATTTGAACGCTCTTGAAATTCGTAATCCGCATTTCGCAATCCGAATTTTATTTCGCAGCTTTCTGCACAATTTCCACAACGCGCCAGCGCTTGCGCGCCGAAAGCGGCCGGGTTTCGACGATTCGCACGCGGTCGCCGGTCGTCGATCCCAAATCATCGTGCGCCATGAACTTCGAAGTCCGCCGCACATAGCGCCGATACTTTCGATGCAGTACCAGGCGATCCACCCGCACCACTACCGTCTTCTGCATTTTATCGGACGAGACGATCCCAACCTTCTGCACGCGATTACCACGAGCGCGCGCACTGGACTTCGCGGCATTGCGTGCATCACCAGCAACGGCCGCCGCGGGCTCGCCCGCAGCTACAGTCGCGGGCTCACTTCCGACAGATGCTTCGGCAGATGCTTCCGCGACAGCCGGGCTGGTTGAACCTTCGTCCGCGGCTACGGCCTCCGGACTTTCCTCGGCGACGGAACTTTCCGCGCCCGAACCCGGTACAACCTCTTCGTCTTTCTTTTTCCTTCTAAACATTTGTATTCGTATCCGCTATTCAGCAGCCGGCGAAAAACGCCGGACGTTATTTTTCAGCTTGAATCTCTCGCTGCCGCACCAGCGTGCGCAGGCGGGCGAGTGATTTTCTTTCCTGGCGCATCTTCCTGATGGCGTCCACTTCACCCAGGGCCAATTTGAAATTCAGACGAAAAAGCGATTCTTTCAAACGCGCCTCTTCTGCCTGCAAGTCTTCGTTATGCATGTCCCGGTATTTATCAACTTCTTCTCTTCTTTTCATGTCGCTCAACTCGCTTCGCTCGCTTAGAGTGCGCCGCCTTCCTGGTCAGCCCGCGTCACGAATTTGGTCTTGATCGGCAGCTTTTGGGACGCCAGCTTCATGGCATCGCGAGCTGTCTTTTCGTCCACGCCCTCGATCTCGTAAAGAATTCTGCCGGGCTTTACCACGGCCACCCAAAACTCGGGCGCGCCCTTCCCTTTGCCCATACGAGTTTCCGCCGGTTTCTTCGTGACCGGTTTGTCGGGAAACATGCGAATCCAAACCTTGCCGCCGCGCTTTATATGACGGGTCATGGCGATGCGCGCTGCTTCAATTTGACGATCGGTGATCCAAGCCGCTTCCAGGCTCTTCAATCCATATTCGCCAAAGCTGATCGCGCTGCCGCGCGCAGCCAGGCCCTTCATCCGGCCGCGCATCTGCTTGCGATGCTTAACTTTTTTCGGCATCAACATGGCGAATTATCTCTCCGTTCTTTCTCTACGCGGGCGCTGCGGACGTGGCCGGCCTTCGCGTGGTCCGGGCCGCGTATCGTTAATCGGGTCAGTGCCGGTCCCGCGCGCCATGGCCGCGTTCGCGTCGAGGATCACGCCGCGATAAATCCAAACCTTTACCCCAATCACGCCGAACGTCGTGTGCGCTTCCGCGAATCCATAATCAACATCCGAACGCAAAGTATGCAGCGGCAATTGGCCCTGCAGATGCCACTCACTGCGCGCAATCTCGGCCCCGTTCAAACGGCCGCTGACTTTGACCTTGATTCCCTGCGCGCCAAAGCGGAGAGATTCTTCCACGGCTTTTCTCATGGCGCGTCGAAACGCAATTCGCTTTTCGAGCTGGGCCGCAATCTTTTCAGCCTGCAGTTGGGCGTTCAGTTCGGGCTTATGAATCTCCTGAATTGAAACCAGCACTTCCCGGCCGGTGCGTGAAGCAATATCGCCCTTCAGCTTGTCGATCTCCGATCCCTTGCGCCCGATGATAATGCCCGGCCGCGAAGTATAGATGATGATCTTCAGACGGTTGGCCGCGCGCTCAACATCGACGTGCGAAACGCCGGCGCCGGTGAAGCGCCGCTTCAACTCGGCCTTGAGCTTGAGATCTTCGATCAGAAAGTCGCCGTACTGCTTCTTCGCAAACCAGTGCGAATGCCAGTCCTTGTTATAGCCAAGGCGAAAACCGTATGGATGAACTTTTTGGCCCACTTATTTCTCCACTGTTTCCAATCTCAAATCTGAGATCTGAGATCTTCCTTTTTTCTGAACTTAGCCAATCTCGCTTCAGAAAACCAGACTGATATCTGAGATCTGAAATTTGAGATTTGAAATTTATTCCTCGGTCTTCTTTCGTCCCGCCGCTTTGCCCGGCTTTGACGCGGCCTTATCAGCCTTCTTCTCGCTCTTGGCTTCCTTCTTCGGCGCAGCAGCTTTGGTTTCGCTGCTCTCGGTCTTTGGCGCAACTCGCTTGGCGCGAGGCGCCGCCGCAGCTCCGCCGCGCTTCGCTTTCTTACTTACCGCCGGTGTGGACGCTGCCTTCAACTTACCAGTCGCCTTCTCTTCGCCATCCTGCTTGTCACTCGAAACCAGAATCGTGACGTGGCAAAAGTGTCTTCGCTCGCGGAAAGCCCGACCCTGGGGCGCCGGCCGCATGCGGCTGCGATTCTTGGTAGGTCCGCGATCCACGAATGCGGCTTTCAACCAAAGCTCGTCGGGATCGACGGCGATGTTCGCTTTCTCGGCCGCCTCGTTCGCGTTGGCGATCGCCGACTTAACGCACTTCTGAATTCCCAGCGCCGCGCGCTTGTTGGAATAACGCAGAATCGCCAGAGCTTGATTGACGTTCTTTCCCCGGATCATATCGATGACCAGGCGCGCCTTTTGCGCGGAACCGCGGAGATATTTTGCGCTTGCTCGTGCTTCCATCTTCTTTACTCGATAGAGGTCTTATAGGCCTCTCTGACCAACTTTAACTCGCCGGCGGTGGCGCCGAACTTCCCGAGGCTCCCGACATCTTCGCGGTTTTTTCCGACTTATCCGCCCTGGTTCCAGAGTGGCCCTTGAACGTGCGCGTCGGCGAAAACTCACCCAGCTTGTGGCCCACCATGTTCTCAGTTACGTAAATCGGGATGTGCCGCTTGCCGTTATGCACGCCGAACGTCAGCCCCACCATGTCGGGGGTTATCGTCGAACGTCGCGACCAGGTGCGGATCACCTGCGGGCGTTGCGAGCCCCCGCGAATACGCGCGACCACCTTCTGAATGCCTTTATCGACCCAGGCGCCTTTTTTTACTGAACGTGGCATAGGCTTTCTATTTCGAATTTCGAAATCCGAATTTCGAAATTACTTGACTCTCCGATCTCTCACAATCATCTTCTTCGTCCGCTTGTTCCGGCGCGTCTTGTAGCCGCGCGTCGGCTGTCCCCAAGGCGTTACCGGATTACGGCCGCCGGAGGTTTTGCCTTCGCCGCCGCCATGTGGATGGTCGACGGGGTTCATCGCCACGCCGCGCACGTGCGGTCTGATCCCGCGCCAGCGCGTGCGCCCGGCTTTACCCAAGGAAACATTTTCGTGTTCGACGTTCCCGACCTGGCCCACCGTCGCCCGGCAGTTAACCGGAACGCGCCGCACTTCACCCGAAGGCATGCGCAACTGGGCATAAGCGCCTTCCTTGGCCAGCAACTGCGCGAACGATCCAGCCGCGCGCGCCATCTGGCCGCCTTTACCTGGACGCATTTCGATATTATGAATCTGCGTGCCCAAAGGGATATTGCGAATCGGCAGAGTATTTCCGGGAAGAATGTCCGCGTCTTCGCCGCTGGTAATCGTCTTGCCCACTTCCAAACCGACCGGAGCGATGATGTAACGCTTCTCACCGTCGAGATAGGAAACCAGAGCGATATTCGAAGACCGGTTCGGATCGTATTCGATCTGAGTGATGCGTCCGGGCACGCCGTCCTTGTCGCGCTTGAAATCAATCACGCGATAGAACCGTTTATGTCCGCCGCCACGTCGCCGCACCGTTATGCGCCCGTCGTTATTCCGTCCCGAGATGCGCGTCTTTGGCTCGAGCAGCGACTTCTCCGGCACTGCGCCCGCAGTCAGTTCGTCCCGCGTCAGATAAGTCTGATAGCGGCGAGCCGGCGATGTCGGTTTTAGTTTCTTGATGCCCATTTCATCATTTCCGATTTGCGATTTGCGATTGCCGATTGAAAAAGATCGTCTTCGTTTGGAAGCCAATCAAAAATCGGCAATTGGCAATCGGCAATCTTAAATCGCTTCCCCATAGTCGACTGGCTTCTCGCCATGCTTCAACGTCACGAAGGCTTTTTTCCAGGAAGGCTTGCGGCCTTCATGCCGGCCCCGCCGGGCCATCTTGCCGAGATAGTTAGCTGTATGCACATCCTCGACCTTGACCTGAAAGATAGACTCGACTGCGCTCTTAATTTCGGGCTTGGTGGCCCGGCGATCGACGCGAAAGGTCAGCAACTGACGCCGATCCTGCGTCTCTTCTTTGGCCACCAAAGCTTTTTCCGTGATGACCGGCGACTTGATAATGTCCCAAACGGTTCGCATTGCTTAAGCCTGAGCTCCTGTGTCTGTCGGCAGTTGGCGCGATTCCGCCCCTTCGCCTTCGCTCGAGTTTGATCGGTAGCGATTTTCTTCCTCGTCTTTGGCGCGGGGCTGGAGTATGCCGGTGAGTTCCTCGACCGTTCGGGGTGTCAACACCAGCTTCTGGTAATTCACCAGATCATAGACATTCAAGCCATAGCTGTTGACCACCTTGGCGCTCTGCACATTGCGCGACGCCAGGATCAGCTTTGTATTCTTCAGCGAGTCCACGATCAAGGTCTTTCCGCCCAACTTCAAATTGCCCAGCGTACTAATAAACTCTTTCGTTTTTCCCTGGTCGAATTTCCACTCGTCCACGATGATCAGGTTGCCTTCGCGCAAGCGCTCGGAAAGCGCCGAACAAATCGCCCTCTTCCTCATCTTCTTGGGCAGGCTATAGGACCAATCGCGTGGCTGCGGTCCGTGCGCGTTGCCGCCGCCTTTCCACAAGGGTGAACGCAAGCTGGCGATGCGCGCCCGGCCGGTGCCCTTCTGCTTCCAAAGCTTTCGACCCGAGCCCGAGACATCGCCGCGCGTCTTCGTGGCCGAAGTGCCGGCGCGCCGGTTCGCCAAAAAGCTGCGCACCGCTTCGTGAATTAAGGGCTCGTTGAGGGCCACGCCGAACACGGCGTCCGCCAACTCGATCTCGCCAACTTCCGCGCTGGTCAAGTCCATGATTTTGACTGTTGGCATAACCGAACCTCCGCTCCCGACACAGACCTGCGGCCTGGAATCTCGCTATCTCTTCGCCTGTCTGGCGGCCTTCTTCACCACTACGACCGTGCCATTCGCACCCGGCACGGCGCCACGAATCATCAAAAGGTTGTTTTCGGAATCAACCCGCGCGACCGTCAGTCGCTTGATCGTCACCCGCTCATCGCCCATGTGGCCGGAAGAGCGCATGCCCTTCATGACCCGGGAAGGATAAGCCGACTGGCCAATCGATCCGGGAGCCCGCACGTTCATCGAGCCGTGCGATTCGGGACCACGATTGAAGTTATGGCGCTTGATCGTGCCGGCGAAACCGCGGCCCTTCGACCTGCCCACAACATCGACGATGTCGCCATCCGCAAACTGATCTACCAGAATTTTATCGCCCACGTTGGTGCTCTCATCTGAAGCTTCCAGCCGAAACTCTTTCAGCACGCGAGTCGGTGGTATGCCGCCGCCGGTTTTTTCGAAGTGACCGCGCATCGGCTTATTGACGTTCTTCAGTCTGATGGGGCGATCTTCGACGAATCCTACCTGCACCGCGTCGTAACCGTCGCGGCCGCCGGCAGTTTTCTTTTGCACCACGACGCAGGGGCCGGCCTTAATCACAGTTACCGGTGTGACGGTGCCATCGGGCGCGAATAACTGCGTCATCCCAACCTTCTTGCCGATAATTCCGTTAATCATTTTCGATTTCCAATTGCCAATTGCCGATTGAATGATTCAATTTTTCCGAAGCGCCAATTGGAAATCGGCACCCGGAAGTCGGCAATGCCTTAGCTTTTCCCGAACGCCTTAATTTCGACATCCACACCCGCCGGTAAATCCAGCTTCATCAGCGCATCGACTGTCTGCGGCGTGGGATCGAGAATATCCATCAAGCGCTTGTGCGTTCTGATCTCAAACTGCTCACGAGATTTCTTATCGACGTGCGGCGAACGTAGGACGGTCCACTTGTTCTTGACCGTCGGCAACGGAATCGGGCCGGCTACACGCGCTCCGGTGCGCTTTGCGGTCTCGACGATTTCAGTCGTGGACTGATCCAGCACTCGATGATCGTAAGCCTTGAGCCTGATTCTAATTTTTTCGTTCAGCATGATTTCATTTCCAATTGCCAATTTTCGATTGCCGATTTATCTCTCAAGTTAAGCCAACGACCAATCGGCAATCGGCAATCGGCAATGCACTATTCAACGATATCGGAAACAGTACCCGCGCCGACGGTGCGGCCGCCTTCACGAATCGCGAATCGCAAACCTTTTTCCATCGCGATGGGCGCAATCAACTCGATATTCATTTCCACGTTATCGCCC
>JAWVEB010000074.1:0-246564 GCA_033856915.1 Blastocatellia bacterium
CTTCTCAAGCATCGGCGACTATGTACAGCAGCGGCCTTTCTCCTTCATCCAACAACAAGGGAATGGCCACGTCGTTTTCTTCGATAAGCAGATCGGCGGTTTTGTTCAGGATGAATATCACCTGCGCAAGAACGTGATGTTGTCTGTGGGTCTGCGCTATGACTGGCAGAATTACTTTCATGACAAGAATAATTTTGCGCCCCGTTTTTCCTTCGCTTACTCACCGGGAAAAACGCAGAAGACGGTGCTGCGTGGCGGCGTCGGCGTCTTCTACGATCGCTCGGGCGCTCGGCCAATTCAGGATATTCTGCTCTTTAACGGAACCAGGCTGCGGCAATATGTCTTCTTGAATCCCTCGTATCCTGTCCCGCTTAACTCTGGTACATCGTTGACAGCTCAACCTGTCAGTATCACGAGATTGTCGTCCGACATTCACCTGCCGTTTACGGTCCAATACAGTTTCGGTGTAGAGAGACAACTTCATAAATCTACCAGTCTGGCGGTCACCTATTTGGGTTCTCGAGGATTCGATCAATTCCGCTCGCGCGATGTGAATGCGCCCTTGCCGCCGAGTTATGTTGTTCACCCGGATCCTTCTATTGGTTTTCTCCGGCAGATCGAAGCAGCCGGGCGCAGAGTCAGCAACTCTCTGGAAGTAACCCTGCGCGGCAACGTCACCCGTTTTTTCAACGGGATGGCCCAGTATCGGTTGGCTTCATCTCATGACGACACGGGCGGGATTAGCTACTTCCCGCCCAACGCCTATGATCTTTCCGGCGAGTGGGGACGCTCTGATTTTGATCGTCGCCATCGCTTTGAACTGCTGGGAACAATAAACCCCGGCAAGCTTTTCAACCTCGGCGTTTCAATCTCACTTTACTCCGGCTTCCCGTATACCCTGACGACCGGCCTCGACGCGTTTCACACGGGCACGGCGAACGCGCGGCCCATCGGAGTTCAGCGAAACAGCTTGCAGGGACCCGGATACGCCGACCTGGATCTGCGCTGGTCGCGAGATTTCACTTTGATTAAAGGAAAGAAAAAGGACAGCGGCGTAAAAGGTACCCTGGCGGTTGACGCGTTCAATGTTCTGAATAAAGTGAACGACGTTAGCTTCGTCGGAAATCTCAGCTCACCATTCTTCGGCCAGGCAATCGCTGCTCAACCTCCACGACGATTGCAATTCTCGTTTCGCTTGAAATTCTAAGCGGGAAGTGACCGCGAAGCAGCAACGGGGCGAAGAGTCCGCAGCGCGGACGATTGAAAATAGCCCAGCAGTTTACTGCTGGGTAAACAAACCCAACCTCCCGAGCCCGTGAAGCGGGCGACTGAATTCATTCTCAACGAGTGCCTTACCTTCAGCCGTCCCGCTTCACAGACTCCTACTTTTATTCGCATCTGATCCCACCGATTAATCGGTGGGCTATTATCATTCGTCAGCTTCGCTGACTTAAAATCATCAGGCAAGGAGACACGATATGGACCTGCTCTGGAAACCGTTAGTTCATTCCCCAACTCAAGTCGATATCCCTCAAGTGACCCTTACGTACGAACCAGCAGCGCTCGCCGAATGGAAGAAAGCCAACAAACCCTGGCTGCACTCCGAGCGGAAGGACCATACGGTCTGGGGAGAATACGCGAAGCTCGCCGAGAGCGGGCGGTTTCTCCTGCCGTATGACAACGAACCCCCAGCCAGAAGATTCGCTGAACTTCACGCGGCGCTGTTGCTGGAGCGCGAAGGCTTTCACTGCTGGGGCGGCGCGCACTTGTTTGACTATGGGGCGCCGGTTGTTTGGGGAAAAGGAAACAGCAAGAGAAACACTGATGAGATTCGCTCGCAAGCGCCGTGGCGTTGGCCGAGCGAAATCCAAAACACGCTGAACTTCCAACCGCGGAATCCGGACATCGTTGCCTATTCGAAGGCGCGGAGTGAGTGGCGCTTCTGCGAGGTCAAGGGACCCGGCGACCGTATTAACCCCGACCAGCTAAAGGCGCTCGCAGTCCTTTATCTCCTGACAGGTGCGCCGGTGGCCGTCCTGCGCGTGGTTGAGGTTGCCGCTGACAGCGCCGTGCAAATGCGATCATCGGAGATCGCGTACCGCAAACGCGCGCACTTGGATTGGATACGGTTTGGGTGATTAGAAACAATATGGAGTGTGAAGTCTGAAAGAGAACTGCGGGCTTGGGGTCTAGGTAGCGGCTATTTGAAGAGTCGATTGATTTTGCCTGGCACCCTAACTCGTTTGCGCGCTTTCGGTTCTTTCAAGATTCTCATTCGAGCGTGGGTTGTACTGCCGATTTCACAGCCAACCCAATATCGACCGTGCTTTTCAGCCATACTTAAGCCACTTCCTTCGCCGACAAATAAATCCAAAACAACATCATCCGTTTTTGTTGTCATCGAGATGACTCGCCAGCATTTGCATTGATCAACCGCAAGGTTCAGAGCGCGGCTACCAACCCAATGGCTTTGCCACTCCGATGCGCGGCAAGTCTCTGACTTGCCGATATGTCTTCTTAGTTTCTACCGGTCTATGACCGGGGTCGGAGACCCCGAATGAAGAAGAGCCGGTGCCGGCAAGTCGGAGACTTGCCGCGCATCAGAGTGGCGGAGCCATTCGCTGTGCTTCGAAAACCAAAATTGGGGCCAGACTTTCCGTTAGGCGGCGACAGCCATTGGTGTTCTGAGCTGACGCCCGCTCCGTGGGCTTAATGGTCATTGGTGGCTTGGTTCCTGGAGCTTGCGCCCCAGGCTTTATGCTGACGCCTGCTCCGCAGGCTGAAGATTTCAGGCTGGCGAAGCTCCGCGGACTCAAATGAAACGTTGGTTGTATTCAATTCCATTCGCTTGCAGGAATTGAATGAATTCTTCTCTAAATGAAGTCTTTCGATGATGCTGCTTCTGCCGAGCTATATAGGTTTGCACTTCTGCGACGTTGGACTGGCTCACGGTAAAAGCTCCATAAGGCGGTAGGTGGCTCCTTTGGCGGGAACATCCTGGACCGCCGCGAGCGCCGCGGTGTTCTTCGCTTCGAGGGTCGCGAGTTTCAGATCATCATTCGCAGGTTTGTAGCTTGGCTCAGCGGAAACGTGATCGATAAGTTGGCGGAAATTGCCGAGAAGTTTCATGTCGCCGGATTCAGAAGTCATGGTCGTCTCCTTATTGGTGAAGTTTAAGTTGACCGTCGTGAGTGTTCGAGCACGAACAATGAGCGGTGTGCCGGGCAAGCCGCTCGCGGGCAAACCATTCGCCTGTTTACGGACGGTTAACTAAACAGTGCCGGAGTTTGGCTGAATCGCTGAGTCAGGCAGCTCGGGAGTCAGCCGCTACGGTTTGCGAAATATGCTTTCCGGGAAAGCCTCTGTACGGCGGGAAGATAATTCAGGCCACGGCAGACTGTAAATAGATTTTTGAAGCGACGAAAGATATTGTGCAGCCCGCGAACCCAACGGTATGTCAGCAGTTAAGGACACTCTGAAGACTCGAAGATCCACGATTTGCGGACCAGCGGGTTCCAAAGCACCCAAAACGAAACCGCGAAACTGCGAAACTGCGAAACTGCGAAACTGCGAAACTGCAAAACTGCGAAACCGCGGATACTAAGTAGCCACTGGATACCTGAGTACCAAGTTACCTCTCTTGCCGTCTGGTGTGATCTAAGTCACAGCTAGATCGCTTTATTACTTAGGCTTTCCTGAGGTTTTCGCTAAGTATTCAGTGCGCTGAAGACCCGAGCCATCTGGATCTGGGATTTGTGCATACTGTGTACTCACGAAGCTCGTTCCGCTCGCCAGTGCGCTCACCTCATCCATTCATCCTGCTAAGTCTAACTATTTTTCGACTTACCTTCTGCTGACAGGTCCAACTGAGTCATGGCACAACTGTTGTAATGGAACAGCACGAACGCAGAACAATTTAATAAGAGAAAGTTCAAGGAGCAAGAAAATGATTAGCCTAGTTTCAGCCAGCACCGCCACCCCCGAAACCAAAATCAGCACCACCGAGTTGATTGCATCGATGATGCACAAACTCTCACCTGAGCTCATCAACACGATTTGCACGCTCGGCGTTGAGAACCGTTACTCGGCGATGAATAATTACTCAGACTTTTTGACTGGCGCTCCGATGAACCCGACCAGCTCGACGACTGAACTCGGCGTGAACGCGACTCGCAAGTGCATCGAAGAGTGGGGCGGCGACCCGTCACAGATTGGCTTGCTCATCGCGGCCACCAACACCCCGGATCAGATGCTTCCCTGTCTCGCTTCCGAAGTGATGGCGCGGACCCACGGTCTGCTGCCGCGCTCTCTGAGCACTGTCAGCATGCAGTCGCAGGGCTGTTCAGTAATGCTGAAGTCGGTGGAAGTTGCGCAATGGTACCTGGCGGCGAACCCCGGAAAAATGGCCGTCGTGCTGATGTCTGAAGCGCACACGCCTTATGTAGCCCCGCTGCTCCGCGACGAATACCACGGCTTTCGCGAAATCGCGCGGATGCGCAAGAACGGCAAAATTACTGATGCCGAATTTGAAGAGCAGCGCACTGAGACCACGCTGGTCATCCAGTCAATGCTGTTCGGCGATGGCGCGGTGGCTTTGCTCCTCGGCACCGACCAGGCCGGCAAACCCACTTTCGGACCAATCTCGCACCTGACCAACGACAATCCCGACGACGTGAATCTGTTGTCCATGGTCAGCAACAGCACTCATCCCGCGCTGAATGGCAAGCCGCAGTACTTCATGCGGCCCGCCGTTCCTACTCGCGGAGCGCACTATGCAGTCACGACCGTGAACGACGTACTGGACAATCCGATGTCGCCGGTTTCCGACATGAGCCAGGTTGATGATTGCTTGATTCACACCGGCAGTAAAAAGATTCTCGACGGCGTCTGCTCGCAGCTTCATCTCGATTCGGATTCAACCAAGGTTGAGAAGTCTTACGACGTGCTCGAAAACTTCGGCAACCTGTCGAGCGCTTCGACCGGATTCATGCTGGCCGGAAAGAAAGAATGGGCCGGGCCGGCAATGGTTGTGGGCTTTGGCGTCGGCTTCACCGCCAGCGCAGGCCTGATGAGCGTGAACTAGAAGGAACCAACTCACACGATTCGACTAAGGAAAGGAAAAAGCCATGACGAACTCAACGACGACAGCAACGCACCGAATGATTGGAGTCAATAACCGTATTTCCACCAGACGCTCGGACGAAGCGCCGATGGTGATAACCCGTCTGTCCGGTTGGATCGAGATGGGCGAATTAAAGTCGGCAGCCCCGGCATGGATCGTTCCCACGCGCATGCATGCGCCGGCGCGATAGCCGCGGGGATCTGGAAGTTACGGCTCCCACGCGGGCCTCTCTCTCGGAACTCAAGAGAGGCTGATGTTCCAAGCCAATTAAAGCGAGCGCGAGCAGGTGGGAGAGTGACATGGATCTCGAGGGTCTCGGGGGAATAATAGCAACCCGAAGGTTTCACTTTGTTGATGAAAGCAATATCCAGAAAGCCGTTAGCGTCTTCGTCGGCCGGCCGCAACAGTCGGATGACTCATCAGATTATAAATGCTCATTCCAGGTGGTTGGGATTGGTAACGAAAAAATTCAGCACGGTCGCGGCAGGGACTCCATCCAGGCTTTGCAGTCAGCCCTCATTCTCATCTCGGCAAGTTTGAATTATCTAAATAACGAGCTCGGCGGAAAGTTGGTTTGGGATCTCGGGCCCAGAGGCGAGCTCGGCTTTCCTTAGACTCCTATCACGCACTAACATCTGGTCCACAAACCCGCGCAATAGTTCCCGTCACCTGATCAAAGTCGAAAGGCTTGCCGATTATGCCGGCCACCAAATCAAGTTCGCCTGAAGGGGGCTGCGCAGTTGCGCCATAGCCCGTGACCAACACCACGGGCAGTCCCGGCCGTTGTTTGCGAATGGCCCGGGCAGTTTCCCAACCATCCATCTCAGGCATCGCCAGGTCGGTAAAGACCAAATCAAAATCGCCCGTGGAAACTTGCTCGAGCGCCTCGCGGCCCCCTTCGACCATAACCACTCTGTGATCAAGATCCTCGAGCATCTCAGCCAACGTCTCTCGTACGAACTCTTCATCATCCACGACCAGCACTGAAAGTGAAGACATTTGGCCCTCAGCCGGTTTCTCTTCGAGCTTTACTTCACTCGCTTCCGCCTGCGGCAGATCGATGTAGAAAGTCGTGCCTCTTCCCAGTTTCGACTCGACGGAGATCAGCCCCTGATGACGTTCGATGATGCCGTAACTCACCGCCAGCCCAAGCCCGGTCCCATGTACGCCCTTGGTTGTGTAGAAAGGTTCGAATACACGCTCGCGCACTTCTTCCTTCATGCCGGTGCCGGTATCGGCAAAACGCAGTCGCAGTCGATTGCCGTTGCGGTTACAGCAAATCGTCAGGCTGCCGCCCTCAGGCATGGCGTCCACGGCGTTAACGATCAGATTCACGAACACTTCACGCAGCTCAGAAGCATTTCCCAGAGTAAGCAATGCTTCTTCGGCATTCAGAGTCACGTCTACGTTCGAACCCTCGGCCCTCGCTTCGTTCTGCCAGCGGGTCCGCGTGATTTCAATCGCATCGCGCAAGAGGTCGCCAACATCGAGCAATTCCAGCTCGGCCGCTACCGACTTGCGCGCGAATGTCTGAATCCGCCGCACGGTGGACGCGGCATCTTCGGCCGCCGTCACAATAATGCCGAGGCTGCGAATCAATTCTTCATCCTTCACGCGCCTGAGAATTAATTGAGCGCGACCCAGAATTGCCGCCAGCGAGTTATTGAAATCATGCGCTACGCCGGACGCCAATTGGCCCAACGCGCGCAGTTTGTCGGCTCGCGCCGCCCGATCCCTTTCCTGCTTCTGCTCGGTGATGTCGTGCGCGATGCCGAGCACGCCGGTGGTTTCTCCATCGACTATGATCGGCGCGCTATTAACTGAAGCAAAACGGACGCTGCCGTCTCTGGCGATGTAACGCGATTCAAAACTTTGCGCTTCGCCCTCCAGCGCCGCGGCAAATCTTTCGATGCGCATCTCGCGATCGTCTTCGTGGGTGCGCTCGAGAAAATGGTGCCCAATAATCGCGTCAATTCCGTAGCCGGTCATCTCGAGCATGGCGTGGTTGCACCACTTGTAGTTACCCTCTTTGTCCAACGCATAGATCGCTTCCTGAGCACTCTCCATGATGTTTTTTAGCAGCGACTGCCGCTCGCGCGCCACGGCTTCTACTTTGCGCAGTTCGGAAAGATCGCGCGCCGTGCAAACTGCGCCGACCCTCTGGCCGCGCTCATCAAGAACCGGCTCAACCGTCACCAGCACTGGCCGAGCCAAATGCTGCGGCACTATTTCCAGATTGATACTTTCGGATTGGCGCAGGGACTGCTCGACAATACAGGCGGCGCCATCAGAACTAGTGCGCAGAATATCGCAACACTGGCGGCCGAGCAGCGATTCGGGAGGCGCGTTGTCCATGGCCGCGCCAGCCCGGTTGACGCGTACCAGCTTTCCGGTTTGATCGAAAATGAAGATGCCGTCCGACATGGCGTCAAAGGTCGACTCCCACTCTTTCTTGGCCCGGGCGACCATTTCAAAAAGCTCGGCCTGGGCAATACCGGTGGCCAATTGCGCCGCCACCGATTCGACCAGCAACACTTCATCTTCAGACCAGTGGCGAATCGACTCAGTCTGATGAATCGAGATCACACCGCGGAATTCTCGATTAACCGTGAGCGGATAATCGATTTGCGATCGCGCTCCGGTGCACGCGCTACGAAGCCGAATGCAGTTGGCGAACTCGGGCGTGCCCTCGGCGTATTGTTGGGTGTCGCCAATCACCAGTGGCTTTGACGACTTGAGGAAATGGCCACGAAGCAATTCATCATAGCCGGCGTCAAAGTCATTAACACTCTTACAACCCGCCGCCACGTATTCCCCTTTGGCGACTGACTGGTCGCCGGCGGCATCGTAGAGACGCACTTCCACGCGCGAGGCTGAAAGCGCCTGGCCCAGTTCGCGCGTTGCCGTATTGAGCACCGACGTGAGACTCAGCGAGGCGCGAATCGCGACGCTCAATTTGTTCACCAGAGCTTCGCGCATCGAAGTGGCCGCCGCCTTTTGATAAAGACGCGCCTGCCGGATGGCAATGCCCGTCTGATCCGCCGCGGCCCTGGCGACTTCAATATCCGCTTCGCTCCAGTGACGGAGTCCGCGCGTCGTAGACAGCGCAAAGGCGCCGAGCAGTTCGTCGCCCACGCTGACGCCGACGTACATGATGGACTTAACGTCGAAGCGCTTTAGGATTCCCTGGTACAACTCGCGAACTCTTTCATCGTTGGCCACATCGTCGAAGGCCAGGACGCCGTACTTCTCCATCGCCGCATTGAGACCCTGAACCTGTGGTAGGTCAAAATCGCTGCCCGCCGGCACCACATCAGACACATGGTATTCCGCCGCATTCGTCACGCGCCCGGCCTGTTCGTCTTTCATGAAAAGCGAACAACGGTCAACTTCCAGGTGCACACCCAACTCACGAACTGCGGTTTCAAAAACCTCGGAAACTTCGAGCGTGCGCCGGACCGCCTGGGAAATGCGGTTGGTCAGCGCGGCCCGTTCCGCCTGTTGGCTTAAAGCCTCTTCGGCCAGCTTTCGCTGAGTGATGTCGCGATCGGCGCCACGATAACCGATCAGGGCGCCATCGGGATCGAATACGGGCAGGCCATTCGACTCGAGATAGCGATGGCCTTCGTGCTTGTGTTTCCATCTCAGCACCAGACCGGTCCAGCCGCGCTTTTCGCTGATCGATTGATTGAGCAGTTTCTCTAACTCGCTACGATCGTCCTGGTGTACAAAATCCAGCACGTTCGCCCCGAGAATTTCCTCCGTCCGGTAACCGAGAATTTGTTCGATGGCTGGATTTGTGTAGGTATGTCTGCCCTCAAGATCGATCGCCCAGATCCATTCATTGGTTGTCTCGACAATCGAGCGAAACTTTTCTTCACTGTCTCTGAGCGCTTCTTCCGCGGTTTTGCGCGCGCTGATATCGCGCGCGATTCCCTGCACGCCAACTGGTTTGCCGTCTTGATGAATCAGTCGGCTGCTTAACTCCAGCGGCAGATGGTGGCCAGACTTAGTGATGATCTCGGTCTCATAGACGCTCGACGTGTCGTTACTGCCAATCTTACGCGCCAGATTCTCACGCACCTTGGCAAGCTCGTTGGGTGCGACTACCTGCGCCAGGTTCATGCTGAGGGCTTCCCCCTGGGTGTAACCAGTGAGACGCTCACCACTTTGATTTAGTGAAGTAAAGTTCCCGGTGAGATCGATCGTATAGATAATATCGTTGGCATTCTCGACCAACTCGCGGTAGCGCTCTTCGCTTTCGCGCATCGCGAGTTCCACCTTTTTCTGCTCGGTGATGTCATTCGCCATCACCATGTACGCAGGCAGGCCGGCAAAATCCAGCTTCTGCCAGTTAACATCTACATCTATTAGCGCGCCGTCTTTCTTTCGATGCTTCCAGACGCCGGCTTCGTCATGCCGTTCAGGATGCTCGGCCAAATAAGCCGTCAGCTCGGGAATATCTTCGGCGGGACGAATGTCCAGCACCGTCATGGCCAGGAACTCTGCGCGCGAGTATCCATAATGATGGACCGCGGCCTCGTTGACAGCGAGAAACTCCAGCGTGTCTTCCGCGCAGACGTACATCGGACACGGATTGGATTCAAACAGAATACGGTACTCTTCGTTTTGCTTCTGGAGGGCGGCTTCAGCGCGTTGACGTTCAGTCACATCGCGCACAACCGCGGTGAATACGGGCCCGCCATCGGCGAACACCCGGCCGAATGAGATTTCCAGAGGCACATCGTGTCCATCGCGATGACGGCCGGAAACACTTACCGCCTTCCACTCAACCTGGGGGCGCGACGCATCGAAAGGACCCGCCATTCCCAGACTGTGGATATGACCTGAATAATCCGGAACCAGGCGGGTCAGCGACGAACCCAGGAGGTCAGAAACTGGATAACCAAAGATCTTTTCCGCCGCCGGATTCGCAAATAGGATCTGGGTGGATTCGTCAATCGTCATGATTGCGTCGGACGCCGTCTCAGCAACCACCCGATAGCGGCCTTCGCTTTCGCGAAGCGCCTTTTCCATTATCTGCTGGTCGGTGACATCCCTAACCACGCCGCGAACGCCAAGGAATGCTCCCTGTGAATCTCGCTCGAGGCTGACGATGCCTTCAAGGTAACGCAACTCACCCAGCGCATTATTCAGGCAACTCGTAAAACGAATGGGTTCGAAGCTCTTGATATTCCGCATCTCAGCGACGTCGCGAGCGGCGGCCTCGTCGCCAATTAACACGCTGAGGGGCCGGCCCATCAATTCAAACGCAGGCCGCCCAAAGAACCGCGCCCCTGCTTCATTGATGCTGGTGATCAGCCCGTTCATGTCGCGGGTATAGATTATGTCGACGGCCTGTTCGACGATCTCGCGATACCGTCGCTCCACGCGGTAACGCTCTACCAGGCGCGCGACTTTGACCAGCAGTTCTTCATGCCGGAATGGGATCTCGACATAGTCGTCGGCGCCGGCGGCGAATCCTTCCAGGCGCGCCGCCTCTTCCTTGCGAATTGCACTGACCAACAAGACCGGCGTAGCCGAAGTCCGCCTGTCTCTTTTCAGGCGGCGACACAACTCCATCCCGTCCATCTCGGGCATGACGACATCGCAAATAATAATGTCGGTGCGCAAGGTTGAGGTCAGCGCCAGAGCTCGCTGAGCGCTCTGCGCGGTGAATACTTTATAGTTTTCCGGCTCGAGCAAGTCCCTCAACAGATCGAGGGCCACCTGATCATCGTTGACGATCAGAACGGTCGGCGGATTTTCCGGATGTCTATTCATCAGGAGAAGGTCTGCGAATTAAGCGAGAATGGTTTTGAGGACCGCTGTCTCAATGGACGGCAGAACAGGACGGACGGAGGCTCAGCCAGCGATCGCCGCTAAGCCCAACGCAGTATAGCAGAGGCCAACTGCGTTTGTCATTAAAGATAATGCTCGAATTTTAAGGCTTTTTTGGGGTTTCAGAGGTTGTCGCGCCCGGCGTCTTGGCAAAATAGCCCGGACGATAGGTGAGTTTGAGGCTCTCTTTGCGGAGCTCAGGATTCACGATTTCGATTGTCACTCGGCGATATGAACCGTCCCGAGTCTTGTTGGACGGAGAGTACGCGATCAAATACTGTTCTCTCAACTCCCGCTCGATTTGGGCAAAGGCCTCTCGCAATTCCCGTTCGTTCCGAGGGAAATAAGCTCGGCCGCCCGTGCCTTCAGTGATCTTTTTCAGCGCGCCTTCGTTGATGCCGAACTGGTAACGATCACCGATTCCGATCGCATAGATTAGCGCGTCCGCCTTCAGGGCGCGGCTGATCGCGTCCTGCATATGCACCTGGCTAATCGTGTCTTCGCCATCAGTTAATAGAACGATTGCCCGTCGTTGATGCTCGGCCGAGTCCGACAACAATTCATTCGACGTGGCCCAGATGGCATCCCAGATCGCCGTCGAGCCGGCCAAAGTTTGTTGCGTCCCGGAAATTGGCGGCGTGCCACCGACGACGACTCCGCCGCCGATGTAACCCGATGGCGGTACAAACTCAACCTGATCGATGGCCCGACGCAAACGTGCGACGTTTCCCGTCAGCCCCTGCTCGAGCGTAACTTCACCGGTGAACGAAACTACTGCTGCCTCGTCCCTGGCCGGACGCATGACGGATTCCAGAAACGCTCTGGCCGCTGCTTTCTCTTCCGGCAAAGTTCTTTCTTCGGATCCGCTGGTGTCGATCAGAATTGCCAGTGACAGAGGCAGGTCGCTGTTCGGTTGAAAAGTAAAGATATCCTGCGGCGTACCGTCTTCCAGTACGCGCACGTCCTCGCGTTTCAGAGTGCTGAGGAAGCGCTTTTGTTTGTCGGCGGCAGTGAAGAAGACATTCGTCAGGCTCGCGTCGACGCGCACTACCTCATCCGAACTCAAGGTAACGTCGTCGTCCTTCTTCGGCGGAGTCGGCGTGGCCTGGGGCACATCGTCGGTACGTCGTGGGCGGCCGGAATTCTGTGATTCCGGTCCACTTTCCGCCAGCGATGTGCAGGTAAACACCGCAGTGATCGTCGCCGTTATCAGCAGCGCGCCCAGGACACTCAATCTTCTTCGCGATAACACTTTCACTCCAGTCATTTTGCCGTCACACTATCAGAGACCGCCTTGTATCCACGTTTGGTCCGCGGCCTCAGGTTGTCATGTCCCGAACCCAGCCTGACCTCAACTCGGCGATAGCTGCCATCGTAAGCGTTGTTCGTTGATTTGTAGGTGATGAGGTACTGCGAGCGCAGCTCTCTCGCAATCTTGGTAAACGAGCGCTCCAGCGCCAACATGTCGCCGGTAAAGAACGCTGCTCCGCCGGTTTCGTCACAGAGGCGCTCGAGCCCTTTGTCGCCGCGGTCTTTGATCGTTCCCGCCTCAACGCCCGGTACCGACCCGGAAAGTCCGGCCTTGGTCGAGATCGCAAAAATGGTTGTTTCGGTACGCTGGGCGATGTCGATCGCATCGTTGATGTCGGCGCGGCTGTAAGTGTCGTCGCCGTCGGTGATGATCACGAGCGACCGCCGTCCTTGGGCAGATCGCATCTTCTCGTCACAGAACTGCCAGATGGCGTCGTAGAGCGCGGTTTGTTTGCCGGTCGCCTTAACCGCGAAGACCGCGCGATCCAGCAACTCGAGACGATCCGTAAAATCCTGCCGCAAAGTAACCTGATCATCGAAGGTCGCAAACAGTACGCGGTCCTTGCGCGGCCGCACGACGGTTTGAATGAAGTTCATTGCCGACTCCTGCTCGAACTTCAACTTGCCGGCCGTCGATGGTGATGTATCCATCAGCACGCCGACGTAGAGCGGCAGGTTATTGTTCTCTTCGCTCGTGAAGGAATCGATTTGCTGCGGCACCTTATCTTCCAGAATCAGAAAGTCGCTCTGCGTAAGCCCGATCACCAACTGGCCCTTCTTGTCCGTGACCGTGATCGGCAGCCGAACCCGGCGTACGTTGATGACTTCGGGCTTCTCCTGCCCCAAATCGGTCACGGCCGGCTGCGCCGTTTTTTGTGGCTTGGATTGCTGGGCAAAATTCGCCGCCGCGCCAGCCAGTAGCAGAGATAGACATAGGAGATGAGCGAAAAACTTTTTCATGTTTATCGGATCGGAACTGAGGCAGTGCTCGCGAACCGCCGTTTCGATGCGCCCGCGACTTAAGTCAGTTGCCCTTTCGAAGAATATTGGCGATTCAGTATACCAACCCGGCGCGCGGCGATGCATCCCCACCAGCGCGGCGCCGTACCCGCCATCAAACTTACAATTTGTCGATTTTGGCGGCGAGCACGAAATCGCTCTCGGTGAGCCCGTCGATCTTATGCGTCCAGATCGTCACTTCAGCTTTGCCCCAGCCAAAGCAGATATCGGGATGGTGGCCCTGCGACTCCGCCAACTCGCCGATTCGATTGACGAATTCGAGGCTTTCGCGAAAGTCCTTGAACCGATAGGTTTTTTGCAGATGATGTTCGTTGACGACTTGCCACCCGTCGAGTTGCCCCAGGAGATCTTCGATTTCCTGCCCCTGCAGCGGTGGTACACCGCCACGGCATGGCACGCATTGAAGTTCAGCTAACTCTGCCATCGCTCCTCCTCAAGGTCTGTCAGTTTCCTGAATTGCGATCAGACTATCACACGCCATCCATCGCGGCTCCATTCACAAAGCACCTTTCGGCTACTGACTTCTGTTACGTGGTCTGCGATAATGCCCGTTCCGAATTCTTTCCTTAAAGACTTACTGAGGTGCCTCGGTCCTCCGATCATGAGTGAAGCTTTGGACAAAGTGCGTGGAGTACGCGAGCTGCCACTCTTCCCTTTACCGCTCGTGCTCTTTCCCGGCATGCCGATGCCGCTGCACATTTTCGAAGCGCGCTATCGCAAGATGATGGCGGACATTCGCGCCGGGGATAACCTGTTCGGTCTTTCCTACTTCGATTTAGATTCATCGGAGAAAGACGTGCCGCCGGCGGGGCACATCGGCTGTGTCGCCGAAGTGACGGAAACTCAGGCTTTGCCCGACGGGCGATCGAATATTCTGGCGGTCGGCGTAGTGCGCTATCGGGTCGAGGATTACATCGAGCGTGGCGATTCTTACCTCGTGGTCCGCCCGAGCTATTTCGAGGACGAGACCGAAGATGCTGCGGCGCTGGCAGCGAACGCTCGTGAAGTAGCGACGACGTTCATGCGCGTGGCCAACGCAATCAGAGTTATCAATGATGAGCGCGGCAACCTGCCGGACATCAGCGACACTGAGCCGCAAAAGCTGTCGTTCCTGGTCTCAGCCGCGATGGAAATCGAAGTGGAAACCAAGCAACAGTTGCTAGAACTGCGTTCGACATCCGAGCGCCTGAGCCGGCTCCGCGATCTACTCGCGCGGGTGGTGAAGGGTTATGAAGAGCGCGCGCGACTTCACATGGTTGCCAAAGGCAACGGTCACGGTGGAAAAAAGATCGACCTCGAATAAGTGGCACAGACTTTAGTCTGTGATTCCTCATGTGGTGAATCCTTTACCAACATGATCACAAACTTAAGTCTGTGCCACTGTTTGCGTATCATTCGAAAATGCAATCCGGTAGCGACAACACGAACATTCGCGTTAACGTGCTTTTCTTTGGCGCTGCGCGTGACGCGACCGGCACCGACGAAGCTCAATTGATCCTCGAGCCACCTCATAATTCGCGAAATGCTCTTGAACGAGTTCTGAAGACCTACCCTGAATTGCGACGCTTTGGAAAATCCCTTTTGCTTGCCGTCAATCAGGAGTACGCCCTTACTGATCGAGAGATTTCGGACGGCGATGAGCTGGCAGTATTTCCACCAGTCAGCGGCGGGTCAGAGAGAGTGGCACAGACTTCAGTCTGTGATTCCGCCGGCCAGGATTTCTTCGAACTAACCACTCACCCGATCGACGTAGGCGACGTGGCCCGTCGTGTCGTGCCGCCGGAGTGCGGCGCGACCGTGACGCTCGACGGTTATGCGCGCGAATGGACTCGCGGCCGGCGCACTCTCCATCTGGTTTACGAAGCTTACGCGCCGATGGCTCTGAACGAGATGCGACATCTGGGCGCGCAAGTGCACCAGAAGTTCGATATCGCGCACATCGGCATCGTGCATCGCACCGGACGCGTGAACATCGGAGAGACCAGCGTCGTCATCGCGGTCAGCGCCCCTCACCGCCGCGCCGCATTCGAAGCCTGCGAATGGGCCATCCGCGAACTAAAACGTACTGTGCCGATTTGGAAGAGAGAGTTTTTCGAAGACGGCGAGGTTTGGGTCGAAGGCGAGGGCGCACCGATTCCTGATCTTCGCCCTTGATGATTGTTGGCTCAAGTGTCTAGAATTAGTGCGGGGAGACCAAGTAATGGACAAGAATTACGTCGATGGCGATTCTTATCGAATTACCGGCACTCGCGTGTCGCTCGATTCAGTTGTCTACGACTACTTGAGCGGCCTTTCCCCCGAAAACATCGCCGACAACTTTGACACGCTGTCGCTTGAGCAAGTGTACGGCGCGATCACCTTCTATCTTTCGCACCGGAGCGAAGTAGACCAACACCTAATGCAGAATCGCGCCAAGTTCAATGCTTTGCGCGAGAAGGCCCGAGAATCCCATCCTCTTCTCTATCGTAAGCTTGAGGAGATGCAAGAGGCTCTCTCTTGAAAATTCGTTTTCAAGCCGACGCCGATCTTACCTGCCCAGCATTGTGATGAAAGTCGAAGTGTCAAAGCTCTTTAGCCTGAATTTTGCGCCCGACTGGGTCGCGAACGCGCATATCGGCGATGGTGTGTACATTCAAGAGATTAAGTTGAGCGGCTGGCTTGCAGACTTTTGCAAGAAACTTCAAAGGGTTAGCGAAGAGTTTTATCAGGACTTACTTGTTTTTCAGAGGTTTCAATGGCGCCCGTATACTCACCGGTTCTATATTTCTTTAGACGGTGCGGAGAGTTGGAACGACGAGCGCGTCAAACGTGCTACAGAATTAATCTATAAAGCCACGGTGTTGTCCAGAGTGGTAAGACCGACCCCTGTAGCTCTCCATGGCGTAATGTATTTGTGCGAACTCTCAGACTCTCCCCATAATTTCATTCTGCCTTGGACTGACTCCGGTTTTTATGGGACAGCTTGGGTGGATCCAAGTTATGGTGATCGTCCCCTAACTCTAGCCGATGCTGCCAAAATGGCAGAATACTGGCCCGCACTTCAACACTTTTACGACAACTACTCTAAATATCAGAGGATCTGGAGTGGTCTTCAGTTTTTCAATGACGGATACCATTTGCCTCAGACCAATCTCAGACACGTCATCTTTCATGCAGCACTCGAGTCGATGATTTGCACAAGTCGATTCAACAATAAAAGGCAAGTAACGAAGCGCCTACCTCAGCTTATTGACACTACGGAAGATCAGGCTGCTGCGATCTATGACTTCTGTTGCGAGGTAAAGCATGCCGCTGGCCCATCACTCAAATACTCACAAGACGTTCACTCGCTTGATCCTCGTGACCGCGAGAGATATGAAGCTGTTATGTGGCTAGAGGGCTCGTTACGGAAGCTGTTCTCAAAAGCCATCGAGAGTCGAACTTTTGCGGACGAACTAGCAGATGCCACGGTATTGGAAACCAATTACCCGGTCTAATAGTTTGGTAGTCGGCAACTTTGCAGCTGACGCGCAGAAGGTCTTTCTGCGTTCGCTCCGTCCAGGAGCGAGATGTTTATAGCAGCGAACGTCCCGTGAATAACCCAGCTCCTTTAGGAGCGAAATAACGGCGACCACGTAGCCATACGTTTCGCTCCTAAAGGAGCTTTGGGATTTGGGTTTTGCTTCAGAGCTATAAACATTCGGCCCCTACGGGGCTCCGCCCCGCAAGCGCGGCTTCTAACTCGCGGGCGTTTCCTCGCTCTCCTCTTCCGCCGCCGCCTCAACCAACGACGCGCTGGTCACAATGTCGCCTTCGTCGGTCTTGATCAAGCGGACGCCCTGGGCGCTGCGGCCGGTCTTGCGTATGGCGTCGGCTTCCAGGCGAATCAGCTTTGCCTGCTGAGTAATGATCATGATTTCTGAGTCGGCATCGACCGGGAAGACGGCGACCACCTTGCCGGTTTTATCGGTCGTCTTCATGTTGATGACACCCTTGCCGCCCCTTGATTGCAGGCGATAAGTCGAGATCGGCGTCTGCTTGCCATACCCGCGTTCCGAGACCGAAAGCATTTTTTCTGAATCGTCCGCCGACACGGCGCAGAGCGAAACCACAAAATCGTCCTTACGCAAATCGATGCCGCGCGTGCCGCGGGTGGCCCGGCCCATCGGCCGCGCGTTCTTTTCGTCAAAGCGAATCGCAAAGCCATTGTTGGTGGCGATAAAGATGCGCTTGCTCCCGTCGGTAGTCACTACGTCAAGCAACTCGTCGCCTTCGTCGATATTGATGGCGATGATCCCATTCGAGCGAATGTTCTGAAAATCAGAAAGCGCCGTCTTCTTGATCACACCTTTCTTGGTGACCATCAGCACGTAACGGCCTTCCGAGAATTCACGCACCGGCACGACGCCGGCCAGTTTGCGCTCGGAAGAAATCTGAATCAGATTCACAATCGCTTTGCCGCGCGCTGAGGCCGCCGCATCCGGTACCTCATGGACTTTGACCTTATAAACCAGTCCGTCATCGGTGAAGATCATCAGGTAGGCATGCGTCGAAGCGATGAAAAGATGCTCGACGTAATCGTCGTTCTTGGCCATCGCGCCGAAACGTCCCTTGCCGCCGCGGCCCTGGCGCGAATAAGTAGTAATCGGCGTACGCTTAATATAGCCGCTCTTGGTAACCGTGATCGCGACGTCCTCGTCGGCGATCAGATCTTCGATCGAATAGTCGGTTCCCGCCTCCGTTATTTCCGTCCGGCGCGCATCGCCAAATTCTTTCTTCACGTCTTCGAGTTCCTTAATAATCACGCGGCGCAGGGATTGTTCGTTGCCCAGAATCTCTTCCAACTCGGCGATATGCTTGATAATCCCCTCGTACTCGTCGATGATCTTTTGCCGCTCGAGGGCTGACAGTCTTCGTAGTTGCAGATCAAGAATGGCCTGCGCCTGGATTTCTGAAAACGCGAGCTGCTCCATCGCTTTTCTCAGCTTCGGCAGGTATTTGTTCAGCGCCTCTCCTGAGGGAACGCCTTTCCAGGTTTTCACTTCGCTGGTGGTTTTCAGTTGGCCCGTCAGCCACTGGCGCGCTTCGTCAACCGAACGCGAGTTCCGAATCAGCGTGACGATATGATCCAGCGCATCGATCGCTTTCGTAAGTCCTTCGAGGATGTGCGCGCGGGCTTTTGCTTTGCGCAGCTCATACTCAGTGCGGCGGCGCACGACTTCGCGACGAAAGTCGACAAAGGCTTCCAGAATCTGCTTGAGATTCAGCACGCGCGGCTGGCCATTAACGATAGCCAGATTGATCACGCCGAACGATGACTGCATCGGAGTCATCTTGAACAGTTTATTAAGGACTACCTGGGGCACGGCGTCGCGTTTGAGTTCGACGACGATGCGCATGCCCTGGCGATCCGATTCGTCCCGCACTTCGGCGATGCCTTCGAGCTTCTTTTCATTTGCCAGTTCGGCAATGCGCTCGATCAGCCGCGCCTTATTAACCTGGAAAGGGATTTCTGAAATGATCACGGCATCACGTTCCTGTGTGCCGCGGCCGACGCGATCAATTGATGCGCGGGCGCGCATTTGCAGGATGCCGCGGCCGGTGAGATACGAGTTGCGAATCTCTTCGCGGCCACAGATAAAGCCGCGCGTAGGAAAGTCCGGACCTTTCACGATCTTGAGCAAATCTTCGATGTCGATCTCAGGATCGCGCAAAACTGCGATCGTGGCGTCAAGGATCTCGGTCAAATTGTGTGGAGCTATCTTGGTTGCCATGCCCACGGCGATGCCGTCCGAACCATTAATCAAAAGACTTGGGATCCTTGCGGGGAGGACGGTGGGCTCGCTCAAACTTTCGTCATAGTTCGGTTGAAAGTTAACTGTCTCTTTCTCGATGTCCGCGAGTAATTCGTTTGCCAATTTCGACATGCGCACTTCGGTGTAACGCATGGCCGCGGGTGCGTCACCATCAACTGAACCAAAGTTGCCCTGTCCATCAACCAGCGGATACCGCATGGAAAAATCCTGCGCCAGCCGGACAATCGTGTCGTACACGGCGGTGTCACCATGTGGATGGTATTTACCGATCACGTCGCCGACCACGCGCGCGCTCTTCTTGTACGCTTTGTTGTACGTGTTTCCGAGTTCGTTCATGGCCCAAAGCACGCGACGATGCACGGGCTTCAAACCATCGCGTACGTCCGGCAGAGCGCGGCCGATAATCACCGACATGGCATAGTCCAGATAGGACCGGCGCATCTCGTCTTCAATACTTATATGTTGTCGTTCAGCAGTTTCCATTAATCAGACCTTTCCGTTACAATCCGCGCTGCCCGCGCTATGCAGCAACATCGGTAGCGTTCGCTCACCGAGTGTTATCCGGCACGAAATTTTCGAAGGCTTTGGTGCTTACCGGGGTTCGGGCAAGAATAATTCATGCAGTTAAATTGCCCGCATATTTTACCTCGAAACAAGCTACTTCGCCAAGTCAGAAAAGTGCGTAAAGGCTAATAAAATCAGGGCCTTTGGCCGGGCGGCCGGTCACCACTACAAACTCTACGTCAGCATTTCAAGGGAAGGTCAATTTCTTGACGAAAGAGGTTGAAAAAGGCGAGGGAAAATCGCGGCGGCAACGCGAGCGATTTGAGTTAGCGCTGCCCGTGCGCGTGCATTGCCGCGCGAGTCTGGACGACGAATGGAACGAGGTGTCGCGCCTGGTAGACGTCACGCCGTTCGGCGCGCGGTTGAGATTGAAGCATCCGATCGAAACGGGTCGCCTCTTGCTGCTGACGTTACCCATGCCGCGTCCCCTGCGTTGTTTCGATCACGTAGAAGATCAATATCGCGTCTGGTCGCTGGTGCGAAACGTCAGACTCCTCGATCCTGCTCGGGAAAAGGGCGCGTTGGTAGAAATAGGCGTAGCGTTTGTCGGCAAACGCCCGCCGCGGAGTTTTGACGCCGATCCTTCGCGGCGCTATGAAATCGCGCAAACCAGCTCCGAGGTTGGCATGTGGGCGGTCCAGGAGGAATCAGGCGAGACGATCTCTGAAGTGTCCGCCACAGATAAGCGGAAAGACACCCGGCACAATATTCCGGTGGAAGTATTGATTGAAGTTTATGACAGAGAGGGAAGTCTTTCGCAGAGCGAAAGTACAGTTACCGAGAATATCAGCCGCCAGGGCGCCGCCATTTTCACCACCCTCGATCTTTTGCCGGGCCGTTTTGTGAAGCTAAGCAGTCAGCAATATCAGTCGGCTTTTCTTGCCGTTGTAAGGAGTCGTCACATCGCCGCGGATGGCATTGCGCGTCTGCATCTGGAATTCATCGGCAGCGAATGGCCACTTTGAGATCTCGCAAGGGCATGGTCTTGACCTCGTCATGGAGATAAAACGAAAGCACAGTTTCCATTTTCCACGGCATACGCTGCTGGTTGAAATCGAGCGGCGTTGCGCATTCCCGGGCTGCGGCGCCAGGAATCAAATTGGTTTGACGAAAGCAGAAGCAATTGAGTACCGTGGGTTTGACTGCTTCCAATGTGAGCGATGGAATGAAGACCGCGTGAGTCAATCAGAATTGCCTGACTCGTGGACGGCATCAAGCTGATTCGCGATCTCTAACGCCCATTTCGTTCCGGCCCTACAAGACTAGCTGCGGTTTTGAGCCTGACCACCAGTATTGAGCAACCTCAGCGGCGCAATCCATCGCGTCCTTATCCAAGAATGCTTCCGCAATGGGCGCTTGATATTGTGCGCCCGACGGTCGGCCTCGTGAGCCGCCTTATGTGGCGGATGCATTGGCGCAACACGGAACATATTCCGAACACCGGCGGCGTAATCATCGCTGCTAATCATCAGACTTACCTCGATCCGTTCTGGATTGGCAGCCACATCAAACGTCCGGTTAGATTTCTGGCGTGGGATGCCGCTTTCAGTTGGCCGCTGATTGGGCGGATGCTGGCTTTGTTTGGCTCCTGGCCGTTGAATCTGGAAGGGCACGATCCGGCGCCGATTCGATTATCGCTGCAGTGGGTTCGCGAAGGCGGCGCAGTCGTGCTTTTCCCCGAAGGCGCACGCGGCAGTTCCGACGGGTCAATGAAAAAGTTCAAAGGCGGCGCGGTGCGAATGGCTTTGGAAGCGGGAGTGCCGATCCTACCGGTCACAGTTCGTGGCGGGCACCGCGTCTGGCCCAACAGTTTCCGCCTTCCGCGGCTGAGGCAAACCGTTGAGATCATCTATCACCCGCTGATGTTGATCGAGCAGCGCGAGAATGAAGACGTGCGCGAATGTGCGCGCCGGGAAACAGAAAGACTGGCTGAGATCGTGCGGTCGGCGCTGTGAGATCTCTCACAATCTGAAATCTCAAATTTGAGATTTGAGATTCACATGCTGAGCACGCGCATCATCTGTTCATGCAGCAATCCATTGCTCGCCATCATCGGTGGTGTGTAAATACTCAGAGGCGCCCCATCGTATTTGGATGCGCGTCCCCCGGCCTCTTCAACCAGCAACGACCCGGCGGCCACGTCCCAGGGCTTCAAACCTTCTTCCCAGAAACCGTCAAACCTGCCACAGGCGACATAAGCGAGATCAAGCGCTGCGGCTCCATCGCGGCGCACACCCTGCGCGTTCATGATGAAGTTCGCAAAGTGCCGCGCGAACTCGCTGCGCTCGCGCACGTCATAGGGAAAACCTGTGCACAGCAGCGCGCCGGCCAGCGAGTCGACGGGCGAGACCTGAATGCGCCGCCCGTTGAGCGACGCGCCCTCACCACGCTCAGCCGTGAACAATTCATCGCGCATTGGATCATAAACGACCCCGACCTCCATCCTCCCTTTATGTTCCAGGCCGATCGAAACACAAAAACAGGGATAGCCGTGCGCATAGTTGGTTGTCCCGTCCAGCGGGTCGATGATCCAACGCCACTCGTCTTGCCCGTCAGATGCCGCGCCGCCAACGCCCGATTCTTCGGCCAGGATCGCGTGGCGCGGATGGTACGTCTTGATGCGCTCGATGATTAACCGTTCTGAAGCCAGGTCTGCCTCGGTAACCAGATCAAGTTCACCTTTATTAGTGACGCGCAGCGTGCGTCCGAAACGTTCGGCAAGTACTCGCCCCGCATCGCGAGCAGTTTGAATGGCAAAGTTAAGCAAACTATTCCCTTTCACTTCCTGACGAAGTTAGACCAGCGCGTTTTGTTTTTAGGATATATCAGATCGAGGCGGGCGGCGAACACAGTGACTCCAGGCAATCCTGATCTTGAGATTACGAGGTATCTTGTATTGAATAAGGCGAGAAGGTCAGCTACTCGAGGGCGATATCAAAACCAAGCGGCTTAAGACTGGAGACAAAGCAACTGGATCGGGTTCCGGCCTTCGGTCCTTCTACTCGCCGGACTATGGCGCGTGCGGACGAGTCCAATTCGGCGCCGACTTTTTCAACTAAGACCCGATGGCCGTCGGGCGTCATGCAGAACTGGCCGACAATGCTGGTTGGTGATTCATTCTCCGCGGTGTTCATTGTGTTCATGTGTTCACTATACGCTGAACTGATGGATTAAGACAGTTGCCGTGAAATTATTCGGTTGTGACACAGACTTCAGTCTGTGACTCCGGCAACCTAAAGGTTAAACTCCGTGCTACTAAAATTGCTACTTCGCGCTCTAGTAATTGGCTTGCTCCTTATCGCGGTAAATCAGTTTCGGCTTGCTCGTTTCTTCTCCTTTCGCCGGACCCCAGATTAGTTCAAACGAATAGATGTTGCCGCTTTGGTTCTTGCGATAGTCGATCGCTTTGTTGCGGGCCTCTTCCGCCCGCTCGCGGGATTCATAGTTCGCGTAAGAAGACTCGCCATTGAGCCTCACGTCCTGCTCGCCATAATCGAGCGAGAAGCCGCGAGCCTCGAATGGATCCATTACGTTCCGGCTGAAATACGGCATGATTTTCTGCTTCACCAGAGAGTAAGTCGGGACGTCTTCCGGTTGCACGACTACGTTCGAAATGTACCAGCGTCTTTCCGCAGGATTCGCGCTGCTGATCTCGATACCCTTGCGATAGACCTTCGCTTCGATCTCAACGAACAGGTAGACAGTGTTCGGCTGATGCGTTGCAGTCGCAGCCGTCGGGTGTGACAAATGAATCGGCAAAAGACCAAGGGTTAAGATTGCAAGCAAGGCAGTCATTCGCTTGGTAATCATCGTGTTGCTCCTTTGGATAGACCTTCGCTCCTGGAACTCGCCATCATCCACTCGAAACGATGAGCGGTTCTTTACACGAACTCGCTGCGGATTTCCTCGACCCCTTTCTATGATCACTCGCACGACTTGTCAATAAATCTGGACGCTGCGGTTTCCCACCGCCTACAATGCCGCGGGAAACAGGATGGCCGAATGAAACTAGATAAAAGAGAACAGGAGCTAACAAACATGCGCGGAATCTCTTCACTTAGATCGCTGGTAACCAATGCGAGCCGGACTCTTCTGCTGCTTCTGCTTTTGGTCCTCGCCTCGCAGGCCCAACCCGGCAGCGCGCCAAAGAAAGCACGCACCGGCCCACCGTCGACTGAACAAAAGACCGCGCGCTACTTCGAGTCGATTCGCAAATCGCCGCCGCAGGCGTTGGCTTTCCTGCTCAAGATGCCGAAGGGCGGCGATCTTCACAATCATCTCTCCGGCGCGATCTATGCCGAGTCCTACATCCAGTGGGCTGCCGACAATGGTCTGTGCGTCAACACCAGAACGATTGCCTTGTCAGCGCCGACGCCGCCAAAGAAATGCGATCCAAACTCAGAACAGCCGCCGGCAAGCACGGCCCTCAGGAATTCTGGTCTGTACGGCCAGATGATCGATGCCTGGTCGATGCGCAACTGGCAGCTTTCCGGACAAAGCGGCCACGATCATTTCTTCGACACGTTCGGCAAGTTTGGCCCGGCTAGCTGGAACCAGAATGGAAAGATGCTCGCCGAAGTGGTCGCACGCGCCGCTCGCGGCCACGTGCTCTACCTGGAATTGATGCTGACTCCGGACGGCACGACAACCGGCGTTATGTCCAGCCAGATCGGAGACAAAGTAGTTTGGGATGGAAACTTTCAAAGCATGTTGGATAAGTTGAAGACCAACGGGATTGCGAACGCAGCCGCGACGGGGATTACAAATCTACAGGCCGCCGAGGCCGAGAAAGATCGGCTGCTGAAATGCGGCACGACCCAGGCGGACGGGGGCTGCTCGGTCACGATTCGCTACATCGCGCAGGTTTCGCGCGGTGCGTCGCTGAGCCAGGTCTTTGCGCAGATGGTAACTGGTTTCGCCCTCGCCAATGACCCGAACTCAAAGGTGGTAGCTTTGAATTTGGTGCAACCCGAGGACAGCCTTGCGTCAATGCAAAACTTTTCGCTTCACATGCAGATGTTGAATTTTCTACGGCCGCTTTATCCGCAGGCGCATGTTAGCTTGCACGCCGGGGAATTGGCGCCCGGCATGGCGCCTCCTGATGGTTTGACGTTTCACATACGCGATTCGGTCACGGTCGCGCGCGCCGAACGGATCGGCCACGGCGTAGACATCATGCACGAGAACGATCCATACGAGTTGCTTAAAGAGATGGCCCGACGCAACGTGTTGGTAGAAATCTGCCTTTCGAGCAACGATTTGATTCTGGGAGTGAGCGGCCCGCAACATCCGCTCGCCACTTACATGAAATACGGCGTGCCGGTCGCGCTGGCAACTGATGACGAGGGAGTCTCGCGTTCGGAAATTTCGCGGGAGTTCTTGAAAGCCGCCGAGGACCAGGGGCTCGGTTACCTTCAACTCAAGACGATGGCGCGCAACAGTCTTCAGTATGCATTCATTTCAGGCGGGAGTATTTGGAGCGACGCGCAAAAGTTCGTCTCCGTTACCGAATGCCGGCAAGACATCTCGGTCATGAAGCTCACGTCGAGCGGCTGTCGGCAGTATGTTGGGGGCAGCGAGAAGGCGAAGCTGCAATGGGAGCTTGAAGAAAAGTTCACGCAGTTTGAGCGCGGTTTCTGATTGGCCCGTCAGACGAGTAAGCGAATCGGGTGTCCTCACTCTCTATTGCAGCTACGACTGACGCGCCTGCAAAACTACGAAGCATTAACGATTCGGCTTTGATCTATTTCGGCGCCCTTGCCTTAAGCGAATGCGTGGCCCCGCCGGCTTCATGCAATGTCGCGGTGACGAATTTCGGTGGGGTCTTGGAAACCAAACCCCAGAAGAAACTGCTGTCGCCTTTTCCCGGCGCTCCACCTTCGCAAATCGGCGACGTGAAATTGAACTTGATATTGCTGCCGGTCTGAATCGCGGAAGCGAGGCCGATGCTGCCGATACCGCCGCCCGTGATCACGAAAACCTGATCGGGCTTGAGCGTCCCGCCATAGTTCAACGTGCCGACCACCGGACCAAAACTAATCGTCATCGAGTCGATACACGAGATCGCCACGGCGCCCACGGCGTTTCGCAGATCGATGCGGTATTCGTAAGCATACAGCCCAGCCGCCGGCGATCCAGGCGCGCCGGGGTAGGTGCGCGATTGCAGAACGCCCGTGCCGCCGGTACTCATCGAAATGTTGTCCGACGTATCGTTGACCGTAACCGTACAGGTCGGATTGAAGACGCAGTTAATCGCCGGAGCGCTGACGTTGATCACTTTCAGCGGCACAGCTTGAACAACAAAGGGAGTGAAACAGAGCAGCAAAGCTAAGAACAATTTCTTCATGAGATTTTGCCTCCAGTTGCGGGTTGAGTTTGCAGCAAGCCCTAATTCAAAGCCGAACCAACATTCGGTGGCTCCCTTTTATGCTCATCTGATGGGTCTGTCAATAGGGTTCGACTGGTGGTAGTGGGCTATTAGTAATAGCCCACTACCCGACTGGTTCATGACTCAACCCCGGCATCGTTCTTCTGAATAACTCGATCAGTCCCAAAAGAAAGAAAAAGAGCCGGAACGCTTTTCAGCGATCCGGCTCCTGACTTGAAGTGCAGTGATTGAAGTTCTTAGGTAACGTCTGCCTCATTTGCCGCTTTCAACGCTGCGGCGGCTTTACGGCGTCGGCGGACTGCACCGGCCAGGCCGACGAGACTGGTACCGAACAGCACCATCGTTGCCGGCTCAGGAACGGGGCCAGCCGTGCCACCGTAACTGAAGCGCTCAGGGCCACCGTTAACGTTGCTCATACCTGCCGACAATCCCAGTCGAAGAGCGGGGTTCGCGTCAAGCGCCGCCTGCAAGCGGGCCTCGGCTTCGCTGTCTAATCCAAACGCATAGTCTGAGTTTGCACCCTGGCCATGCTTGAACTGATCCAGGCTCATAGGTCCGTTGACCAGCGACGCGGAGAAGACCGAGTTGCCGTTCTGATCGTAAGCGGTTAGGACAAGAGAATCGATTGTGATGGGCATCTTACCAGGACCGTTTGCTTCATTGATGTTAATCAGAACCCGAAGGTCGCTAGCCCGGCCCAATCCGAGATCACTGAACGCAACCGTATGTTGATGAGGGCCGGCGCTGATATCGCCAAAGGCTAGATCGCCACTACCCGTATAACGCACTCCACCTGATTCGGTTGTGCTGTTGCCGTGGTGCTGAAGGTTCAGCGCGGCCAGAGGTGGCACCAGTTTCTGTATGTCGGGACTCACCAGCACAATGCCATCTGCGAAGGCGCTGCCACTTGCCATGCCAATGAAGATTAGGGCTGAAAGTGAAAATGCTAATTTTGATACGAGTTTCATGGTTGTTACGGCTCTCCTTATTTTCCCTTTTGTCGCTCAACCTCTTGCGGTGCGGCTGAGACGCTGCGGGGTCGTCTACGGGATAAGAAAACCCCTAAAGCATGCTGTTTTTCAGAAGTAAGTGAGACTTCCCTACAAAGACTCAGCAAAACTGGGCGGATTTTTAAGATAAAGCCGGCTCGACGCGGGTGAGCGAGGGCCAATAGGCCAACCTATGTGAAGGAAGCTCTTGGTCGACGAGAATGATTTTTAGTGCAGTTTGAATTCCTGGCGGTTTTTCTGATTGGCACCGCGGCTTTAGTCCGGTGTTTAGTGATTGGTCCGTTCGCATGGAAACCGTTTAAACGATTTCCTACCGGTAACGTCAGTTGAATTCACCGCGCTAAAGCGACGGTGCTAATGAGAGCGGCAAAGGCAAACTGCCGAGGATGACGCGGAAGAGATGATTGCTGAGAACGCCTTAACCTGATGGAGAGCGTAGAGCGCACACTCATCCAAACGGTTTATCAATCGACGGGCTTTGATTCGTAAACAACTTTGGACCATTTTCAGTGATGTACAGACAATCTTCCAGGCGAATCCCAAACTCGCCATAGATCGCGATCGTCGGCTCGTCGCTAAAGCACATGCCGGGTTGGATTGGAGTTTTGTTGCCACGCACGAAGTTGGTCCATTCGTGTCCGTCAAGCCCTATACCGTGACCGGTTCGATGCGGCAGGCCGGGCACCTTGTAATCGGGACCAAAGCCCGCGTCGGTGATCACCTTGCGCGCCGCGGCGTCCACCGCTTCGCAAGGCGCGCCGACTTTCGCGGCGGCAAAGCCGGCGTCCTGAGATTTGCGCTCGAGATTCCAAATGTCGCGTTGTCTCTGGGTCGGCTTGCCCAGAACAAATGAGCGCGTGATGTCCGATTGATAACCTTCGACACTGCAACCGCCATCCATCAACACGACGTCGCCTTCTGCTAGAGTTTGCGGAGTGCTGCTACCGTGCGGAAACGCCGTGTACTTTCCGAAGCTGCAAAAGATACCGCCCTGCACGCCCAGGTTGCGCAGCGCCGTGGCGCAGTTGTTCGCAAACTGATCCTGGGTCATGCCCTCGCGCATCGTGGCCCAGGTGGCGCGATAAGCGATCAGCAGAAGGTCGTTGGACTTCTGCAGCAGAGCGATCTCAGCCGGCGACTTGATCATACGGCAACCGGCGGTCACCGGTGTGGCACTGACGAATTCGAGTTTCGGGGCTTCCTGCCGAATACCGTCGAAGAGAAAGAACCGCACGCGCTCTTCCATGCCGATGCGCCCAGATCGAATCCCGCGATCGCGAAAGATTTCCGCGACGCGACGGAAAGGGCTGGCGTCCTCTTCCCAGGTGCGCACGTCGGTGCCGAACTTGATCAACTCGCGTGCGCGCTCCTCTTCGAACTTGGGACAAACCCAGGCGAGTTCGCCGCGCTGGGGAATCACCAACCCGAACATCCTTTCGCTGGTGGACCAGCGCATGCCGGTAAAGTAAAACATGCTCGATCCCGGCTCGAGATAGACGGCATCGATCTTGTTCTGGGCCATCAAGCGTTGTGCTTTGGCGATGCGCGCTCTGCGCTCGTCATCGCTAATCGGCACGACTCCGGCAGTCATTTTCTTAAGACGCTGAATCAGCTCGGGGGTTTCTTGTCGCTGTTGGCTGGCCTGGACGTCCTCGGTGCCGGCAAAGGCAACGTTGCGGCCGAGCAGCGCGGCTCCGGCGACGCCGGCGGAAAGGCGTAAGAAGTCTCGTCTGTCTGTGCACATTTTGTGTGGAGCGCGGACATCCCGGTCCGCATCGATCGCGAAAGGTTGCCGACCAGAGCAGGGCAATCCTACACGAGCCGATGAGCATCAACAAGATTTCCCTGGAATTGCATTCTTCGGATTGGGAGATGCCGGTGTCGGCTTGGAACAGCCGCGAAAAGGCATAAAAGGCGCAAGCAGGAATGAATATTGTTTTTGTGCTGCTTGCGCCTTTTTGTGACTAACGCCATCCTTATCCGCATCTATCCGTGTCCATCTGTGGCTAAAGTTCTAAAGCAGATTCATCGGCGTCGGGTTCTTAGGATCTTTGCTGTAGTCGTAGAAGCCTCGGCCCGACTTGCGGCCATAAAGCCCGGCCAGCACCATGCGCTTTAGTAACGGCGGCGGGGCAAAACGCTTCTCGCGAAACTCATTGAACATGATCTCGGCGATGTAATAGGTTGTGTCGAGCCCGACGAAATCACCGAGGGTCAGCGGCCCCATCGGATAGCCGCAACCCAGCTTCATCGCGTTGTCGATATCCACGATCGAGCCGACACCTTCCTCCAGCGCGCGAATCGAGTCGAGCATGTAGGGCACCAGCAACCGATTTACGATAAAGCCGGTCTTGTCGCTGGCCCGCACCGGCACCTTGCCCAACTTTGTCGCGAATGTCACCGCGTCTTCATAGGCCTCGGGGCTGGTCAGAATCGTACGCACCACCTCGACGAGCTTCATGATCGGCACCGGGTTGAAGAAGTGCATGCCGATAAAGCGTTGTTGCCGTTCAGGCGAGGTAACCGCCATCATTTCGGTTATCGATAGCGATGAAGTGTTCGACGCAAAGATCGTTTCCGGCTTGCAGATCGAGTCTAGCTGTCGATAGGTCTGGTGCTTCTCTTCCAGGTTCTCAATGATTGCTTCGATGACGATGTCGCAATCTGCCAGGTCGTCGAACGAGGTAGTCCCGAACAAACGGTCGCGAGTTTGTTTCTGCTGTTCAGCGGTGATCGTTCCCTTCTGGGCAAACCGCTCCAGAGACCTTTCGATCGCGACGAAACCTTTCTGCAGCACTTCGTCGGACACTTCGCGCACCGTCGTTTCAAATCCCGCGCTCGCCGCCGTCTGGGCAATACCGGCCCCCATCAGCCCGCAACCGAGCACTCCTACTTTCCTGATCTCCATCTTCGGTCTCCTTCTTGATTCTGATCATCGATCACCAGGGCACTAGCCCGGTCAGCTTCTTATTTCGTCGGTGTTGGCGCCGGCCGTTTAATACCGAACTTCTCACCTTCCGCCCAGTACCAGTCTTCATAGCGCTTTTGCCAAACCTCAAATTCACTAACCAGCTTTCGTTCATCAGCCTCGCCGGCGGGAGTTGTCTTGCGCGGCGGTTGTGAATCGCTGACCTGCTGTTTGGCTCGGCCCAGAAGTGATTTAAGTTCAGTACGCAACGCGTCTGTCTCAGAGCCCAGGCTTTCCATCTGGTCGATCTGGATGACTGCCTGGTCAATTCCGCTGGCATCCTTCTTCGTAAGCGCGTTGATGAAAGCAATCTGTCCGGCTTGAAATGCCTGGTAGTCCGCCTTAAAAGTCGCCAACTCTCGATTACGCGCCGCAGTATCTGAATTGATCGCCGCTCGATTACCGGCTTCAGGATTCTGCCGATGAGCCCGCGCCGCCATCAAAAAACATCCCAGCACCAACACCAGCGCCGCGACTTGCAGGACGCGCCAGGCGATCGTCACGCCAGTCGGCAGGCCGGGACGCTTGTAACTCACGACCGCCGCGAAGGCAGCTCCCGAGAGCAATCCGCCCATATGCGCGGCATTATCAATGACGCCGCGCGCCATAAATCCGATTCCGAGATTGAGCAGAATTATGGGCAACATCCCGGTGCCAAAGGCCCGCTTGAAACCTTCGGGCAGCTCATGACGATACTTAATGCCGAAAACAAACAGCACTCCGACCAGGCCAAACAGAGCACCCGATGCTCCAGCCGAAGGCTCGTCGCTCGCCTTGATCAGAAAACTGCCGATCAGGCCCGGATGCGAACCCGGAATCACTGTCAGGTAACTCGCCAATACGCCGGCAACACCGGTCACCACCCAAAACACCACGAACTTTGCCGAGCCATAAAGCTTCTCAACCCAGGGGCCGATGACCCAGAGGCTATACATATTGATCAGTACATGGATCAGATTGACGTGAATGAAAATGGGCGTGACGAGCCGCCAGTACTGATGATTGAAATGAATGAAGTAGTTGGTCTTGGCGCCGAAGGCCAAGAGAACTTCTTCGGGGAACGCTCCCCAAAGAACGGAAGTTTGCATCCCGCTTGCTTCCCACATGAGCATGAAGATAAACAGGTTCGCAATCAGAAAAACGATAGTGAATATGTAAGGTCGCGAAAGCACTGCCCGCGCATAACTCATCGCGTACCGTTCGTGCAAAGGCATCGGCGGCGGCGGCGCAGCGAGCAGCGGCGATTCACAAACCTGGCAACTCTTTTCACCAGAGCCAATCAACGCACCACAATTGCGGCAGACGCTCGGGCGGCCCACATAACTTTTTTGTTTGTCCGGCAAAGTTTTCTGGAGAGCCTTCGAGAAGTGCTTACGGCTTCGTGGCCTGGACTAGAGTAGCGACTCAGATCGTGAACCCCTCCAGCCCTCGTTTAGCGGTGGGACTTGTCCCACCAAAGTCTAGACGTGGGACTGGTCCCACCAGACCCAGTCGGCAGAAGTGCCGACTCTAAACGTCTTCAGGAGGGGAACTCAACGCTCTGACGCCGCGAACTATTTGCCGAGGTCGTCGAGCAGATTTACCAGATCGTCGGCATGCTCTTCTTCCATGGCCAGGATGCCTTCCATCATACGCCGCGTGGTCGGATCGTCGTTGCCGAGGTACTGGATTATTTCGCGATAGCTATCAATCGCAATGCGTTCGGCCACCAGATCTTCTTTGATCATGTCGAGCAGCGTGTCTCCCTCGATGTACTCGGCATGACTACGAGACAGCAAGCCTTCGGGATTGAGATTTGGCGCGCCGCCCAGTTGGACTATTCGTTGCCCAATTTGATCGGCGTGTCCCTGCTCCTCATTAGCGTGTTGCAGGAATTCCGCTGCCACGCTCTCCGCATGAATTCCGGAGGCCATGAAATAGTGCCGCTTGTAACGCAACACACAAACGATTTCGGTCGCCAGCGCTTCGTTCAGGATCTTGATCACAGTCTCTCGGTCGGCACTGTAGCCTTCGGTGACCGCGCCACGCTCGATGTGTTGGCGAGCTCGCTCGCGCAGTGTCTTAACGTCAGTCAGAAATGGTTTATCACCCACAGTTGTGACTCCTTATGTTTAAGTTTTCTCAAGGAAGCGACGATGTTACCCGTCAGTGGCGAGCCAGAGCAAGTTGGTTGAAAGTTGCTTGGTTTTTTCCGTTGCTTTAGGAGGGGTTAAGGGCGAGTATTTCTATAACCCGAGAATGCTCGTGCGGCTTTGCCGCCGGGACAGTGTGGTAAGGTTTTGCCTTACCGGGCCAGTTGAAACCAGGAGGCTATGCCTCTGAATCGAGGCGCAACCTCTCTTACAAATGAGGGCGAGCAAGCGGAAGGCAGAGCCGCGATCGACTCGTTTCAAATGGTGTCAAGTATTTTGTCCAATCCATCAACTGCTCTTCTGAGATGTGGGATCGTGATCGATCCGCCCACCACCAGCGCGACATTGAATGCATCCATGAATTGTTCGCGCGTCACCCCATTGGCGGCGCACTGTTTGACGTGATAGGTAATGCAGTCATCGCAACGCAGGACGACTGAGCCAACCAAGCCCATCAGTTCCTTGGTTCGCTTATCCAGCGCCCCGTCTTCGTAGGCCTGAGTATCGAGGGCAAAAAATCTCTTAATGCCGAGGTGGCCGCTGTCCAAAAGCTTTTCGTTCATCTCGCTGCGATAACGATCAAACTCATCCATCGGAATAGTCCTTTCACATGTGCTGCTCCGTTTATGATGTGCCCGGGAAATGTACCATAGGATATGTTCTGCCTTAATCTCCGCGCCCTCGTAGTCACCTGTTTAGCGGCGGGACTTGTCCCGCCTCTGCCCGACAAGTCTGGCATCTAAACGGCCCAGATTTGAGACTAGAGTTTCGTCGGCTTCGTAGTGGTCGAAGGACGCCAACTGAAGTAGCTTCTCTAAACCCGCATTTCATGCTGGCATCCTCGCCGTGCCGCTGTACAATTCAAGACCGATGAGCGACTCTCCACTTCCAGATGAAACTGCGGCCGCGGTAGGCGAAGCGACGGACGAGCCTCAACTGCACGACCTCGTTCCCTTCGTAGCCGGGGACAAACTCTTTGCGGTCTTTGCCGATCAGGTTGAGGGGACTGCCGAAGGCAAAACGCCCGCGGCGTTGCCCAACGCGCCGGCGGCCGTACTCGGTGTGGTCTGCATGCGCGGGCACATGCTGACGGTGCTCGATCCTATCGCCATTTTAAATGGAGAAGCGTTCGAGTGGCCCGCGAGCTTACCTTCGGTGATTGCTTTGCGGGGAGATGAGCAATTGGCCCTGGCCGCGCAAAGCTGCCGCGACACGATCACGATCGCCGCCGAAGACATTCAACCATCAAGCCGGATCAACGAGGACGGTTTCGAGAGCGCGGTCCTCGGCATCGCTCGGTATGCGGGCGAGGAAATTACGATTTTGGGAGTGGACAGATTGTTTGCCGCGGCTGTGCGACGAAAGGAACGACGGCGAAGACGGATCTAAAAGCTGTAGCGCAAATTGTTAATTTGTGCTGGGCAAGGTAACAACTTGCCCTACTTCCTCGCCGCCGGCGTTATCTTCAAAGTCAGCCGTTCGCTCCCGCGCACGATCGCAACTTCGTACTCCTGGCCGGCTTTCATTTCACCCAGAGCATAGGTGTAGTCGTAAACATTCTTCACCTCGTGTCCGGCCATCTTGACGATCTTATCGCCGGCTTTCAGACCGGCCTGCGACGCGGGTGAGTCGTCGCGCACGCCGTCCAGTTTCAAACCATCGTTCGATTCCGCGTAATTCGGAATCGTCCCGAGATAGACACGAAAGCCCATCGAGCGCCCCTGCGATTCGCTCTTGGCCACCGCGTACGTCGGCCGCTTGTTGCTGCTATCCAGGTCGCGCACGATCCGGTCGACAAGAGTCAAAATGCGAGCTTCGCCTTCATAGTTGATCTTGTCGGCCGTATCCGAAGGCTTGTGATAATCATTGTGAGTCCCGGTCCAAAAGAAGAGCACCGGGACCTGCTTGGCGTAAAACGAAGAATGATCGCTGGGGCCATAGCCGTCTTCGTTGAGAGTGAGCAGAAACTGTTTCGCGGGATCCATCGTCACCACGGGTTGTCCGTTCGCGCCGACTACTATCGGCAAGCGGACTGAGGAAGGTAGGCCTGCATCCTGAGTCGTCGCATTGAGCGAAACAGTCATGCTTCCCAGGCTATTGTCCGCTTCGATCAAAGCGCGCCATTCCTGCGCCGTGCCCACGCCGCCAACAATCAAGCTCTTATCCCTCAGCCGCCCAATCATGTCCATATTGATCATCGCGACGGTATTTGCGAGCGGCACGATGGGGTGGTTGACGTAGTAGCTCGAACCAATCAGGCCTTCTTCTTCACCACTGAACGCGATGAACACCACCGTGCGTTTGAGCTTCTGCAACGAAAGCATTCGCGCGAGTTCGATCAAGCCGGCGACGCCGGAAGCGTTGTCGTCGGCGCCATGATGAATGTCGCCTTCCCGCGGGGCGAGACTGCCTTCGCCGCCGCGTCCCAGATGATCATAGTGAGCGCCAATCACGATCGCTTCGCCTTTCAGCTTTGGATCGCTGCCCGGCAAGACGCCGATGACGTTGAATGAAGGTGACTCGCGACGCTGAACATCAACCGCGAGAGTCAAACTTATGCTCAGAGGTTTTCTCAGACGCTCGCTCGCTGAGTCTTTGTTTCTGCTGTCGGCGGCTCTCTCAAATTCTGCGAGTCTCTGATTGGAACTGAGAATCTCAGTGGCGAGTTGTCTTGAAATCACTACTACGGGCAAGCCTGCTTCGCCACTATTGTCGTAAGACAGTCGGGTGAGGCGATCGTCACTAAACGTTTCTTCATTCGCGATGATCAGGAGTCCCCGGGCGCCGGCCGCGCGCGCGGTGGCCACCTTGAAGCGAATCTCTCCGGCGCGGCTGAACGATCCGTGGCGGTTATCGCCATCAGGCGTTCCCGCAAAAACGATCGCCACGCGATCCTTCACGTTCGACACGGCGTAGTCGTCATATTTCAGTTCGGCTGATGAGATGCCATATCCGGCAAATACCATTGGAACTTTTTCAAAGTCACCATTTGAAGAAAAACCCAACGGCATCCATTCGTCTTTGACCTTGTGTCCAATGCCCGAATCGATTCCCCACAATGCCAGACTATTTCCTTTTCCCAGCTCAACGCTCGCTACATAAGGAAACGGTTGCAGGTAACGCGCCTGGGTTTCACCACGCGTGCGGGCCGGACGAGCCATCTGCAAACCCGGCCGCAAGCCAACGCGATTGAATTCGCCGGCGATGTAATGCGCGGCGTCGTTCGCTCCGGGCGTGCCGGTGCGGCGTCCTTCGAGCGCGTCTGAAGCAAGATAGGCAATTACCTGTCGCAGGCGATCGACGCTGGGTGTGCCGGGGCTCGGCTGCTGCGCCAGGGCTGAGAAAGCGAACGACGTAAACAACAACAGGCTAAGTACCACGCGGATCAATTTCGTCCTGTCCAAATCTGTTCGCAACTGTTTTCTATTCATAGTTGGGGGTACTTCCTTCGCGTTTGCGTTTGCGGCTCGGCCGCCTGATGTGCGGAAAGGCTCCGCCTTTCCGTCATCGGCTACTTCTTTTCGGCGAGGCTGCGCCTCGCCTCAGTGCGGGCAGGATGCCCGCGCTCCACTTACTCGACCCAATCGGCAATGAAAATATTCGTTTCGCCTTGCTTCGCGCCGTGGCGGTTCGAAGCGAACACCAGCTTCTTCCCGTCGGGCGAAAACATCGGAAAGCCGTCGAATGTGTCGTTGTAAGTTATGCGCTCCAGCCCGGTGCCGTCAGTCTTGATCGTATAGAGATCGAAATCGCGGCCTTTTGGATCGGCAACATTCGACGAAAATATTATCCGTTTACCGTCAGGGAAAAAGTAAGGCGCAAAGCTCGCCTTGTTCAGGTTGGTCACTTGCCGCTTGTGCGATCCGTCCGCGTTCATCACCCAGATATCCAGCACCGTAGGCCGAATCAGATTCTGTTTCAGCAAAGCGAGATAGTCAGCCTTGTCCTTTTCGGTCGCCGGATGATATGCGCGATAGACAATCTGTTTGCCGTCGTAAGACCAGAACGGCCCGCCGTCGTAGCCGACTTCGTTCGTCAAACGCTTCACGTTCCTGCCGTCTGCATCCATCGTGTAGATATCGAGATCGCCGTCGCGCTTTGAAGTGAAGACGAGTTTCTTTCCGTCGCGCGTGATCGTTGTCTCGGCATCGTAGCCCGGCGCGTTGGTTAGCTGTTTGAGATCAGAGCCGTCCGGGTTCGCGGTGAAAATATCGAACGTGTCATAGACCGCCCAGACATAGCCTTTTGAGAAGTCAGGTTTCGGCGGACACTGTTTCCCACCGAGGTGCGTCGACGAATAAAGAATCCGTTTGCCATTCGGAAAATAGTACGAGCACGTCGTGCGGCCATCGCCGGTCGAAACCAGCCGCACGTCCGAGCCGTCGATGTTCATCGTGTAGATCTGATCGCACTCGTGCCCGTCGCGCGTCGATTGAAAGATCAGCTTCCTGCCGTCAGATGAAAAGTAGGCTTCCGCGTTCTCGCCGCCAAAGGTCAACTGCTTCACGTTGCGGAGGTGCTTTTCCTGCGGCAGGGCAAGCGATTGAGCAACCAGAGATCGACTGTCTCTGAGCGTCGCCGCCGCTGTGATTGAAATTGCGATGAGTACGATGATTGTTTTCATTAATATTTCAGAGATCACGACTATTCTTCCCGCGGCCTAACCATTCTTTCTTTCAAACTCTTTCATAAACTCGACCAGCGCTTCACACCCCTCGCGCGGAAATGCGTTGTAGATCGAAGCGCGAATGCCGCCGACCGAACGATGGCCTTTCAAACCGTCCATGCCCACGGCCGTTGCTTCGTTCGCAAACTTCTTTTCCAGATCTTCGGAAGGCAAACGAAACGTCACGTTCATCATTGAGCGCGAATCGGGATCGGCATGGCCTCGATAAAATTCGGTCGCATCGATGGCGTCGTATAGCAGTTGAGCTTTCGCTTCATTCTCAAGCTGCATAGCCGCGAGCCCGCCTTTTTCTTTCAGCCACTTGCAGACCAGATTGATAATGTAGATGCCCCAGGTGTTCGGCGTATTGTGCAGCGATTTGTCTTTGGCGTGCGTGCGATAGTCGAGCATCGTCGGCAATCCTTCGCGCACGCGCGGCAAAAGATCTTCGCGCATGATGACCAGGGTCACGCCGCTCGGGCCCATGTTTTTTTGCGCGCCACCATAGATGAGGCCGTACTTCTCAACCGGGATGGGCCGCGAAAGAATGTCCGATGAAGCGTCGCAGACCAGGGGCACGTCGCCTACCTCGGGTTCGCTCTTGAACTCGACGCCTTCGATTGTTTCATTCGAAGTGATGTGCACGTAAGCGGCGTTCGGATCGAGTTGCAGTTCGTCCTGTGTGGGTACTCGCGTAAAACCGCCGTCGGCCGTGTCGGCCGCGAGACTCACATTACCGAATTTCTGTGCTTCCTTGACCGCCTTCTTGCCCCAACTGCCGGTGACGATATAGTCGGCGCTGCCGTCAAGCGACAGAAAATTCATCGGCACCATCGCAAACTGCAAACTCGCGCCGCCCTGCAGAAACAGCACGGTATAGTCTTTCGAAATGTTAAGCAGTTCGCGCAGGCCGGCTTCGGCGCCGGCAATGATTTCGTCGAAAGTCTTCGAGCGATGGCTGATTTCCATCACCGACATGCCGACACCGGGAAGGGCCAGCATATCTCTCTGCGCTTCTTCCAAAACCGGCACGGGAATCACTGCCGGGCCGGCGCTAAAGTTGAAGATACGTTCCGTCATAATCGTTCTTTAGTTCGGAGTTCCGCCTTCAGGCGGTCTTGCTTCTCTTAATTATCCGCCTGAAGGCGGAACTCCAAACTTACTCCTTACTGCCAACTGTCTTCCGCAACATCGTTCCGGCTATTCGCACGATCAGCGAACGCGGCACCAGACGCTCGGACTCGATCATCATGAAATTCGTCCAACCGGAAATTGTCGAAGCCTTGCCCCGGGCCAGGCCGCGCAGCGCCGCGTCCACGACAGCTTCCGGCGTTTGCGCGATTCGCGCGGGCGGCCTCAGCATTTTCGAAGCTTCAAAAAAATTCGTGGATGTAACGCCGGGACAAAGCGCCATCACTTTGATTCCGAAGGGACGATTCTCTTCCCACAACGCTTCGGAGAATGAAAGCACGAACGCCTTCGTGGCGGCATAAGTAGCCATGAAAGGCACCGCCTGAAAACCGGCCGTCGAAGCGACATTGATGATCGAGCCGCTTTTTCTTGCGCGCATCGGGCCCAGAAACCGATGCGTCAACTCTACCAGCGCGCGAACATTCAACTCGATCATGTTCAGCTCGCCCTCGCGGTCGAGAGTCGCGAAGTCACCCATCGAACCAAAGCCGGCGTTGTTGATTAAGAAATCGATCTCCAACTCGCGTTTCTGCGTTTCTTCAAAAAGCCGTGCAGGCGCAGTCGGTTCTGACAGATCCATCGCGACGTACTGCGCGCGACTGCTGCCGCTGCGCCCCAGTTCATTGCACAGATTGATCAGCCTGTCTTCAGAGCGAGCGACAAGCAAAAGATTGTCGCCCCGCGCGGCAAGCTTGCGGGCAAACACTTCGCCGATCCCCGAAGATGCGCCGGTAATGAGTGTGGTGTTCATTGAACTGTAGTCCCGTCAGGGACGACCGAAAATAGCCCAGCGATTTATCGCTGGGGAAAGGTTACCAAAAGAACGGAGAGTCCCGAAGGGACGAAAGAAAGTCAATCAAGCATCCCCTCTTTATATTCAATCCCGTGCTTTTCGAGAAAGGCGATCAATTCGTCCTTAAAAGAATGAACTCTATGGTGTTCTTTCTGCGACTGAATATATCGAATCGTATCTTCGACCCCTGAAACAGCAATGCTGAAGGCTCCATACCCTTCTTGCCATTCAAACAAGCGCTGATTCGGAAATGTCTCGTGAATCCACTTAGACGAATTCCCTTTGAGAAGCTGAACAGACTTTGCAATCGATAGAGTTGAGGGAAGCGACAACAGCGCATGAACGTGATCTTCAACTCCACCAATCGACAAGGTTTTCATTTTGTTTTCGCGTGCAATGCCGCCGAGATATGGGTAGAGGCGCTGTTGTATATCTGGTGTGATTAGCCTGCGCCTCTCCTTCGTGCTGAAAACGCAATGCATCAGACAACTGACAAAGGAATGCATGGGAGTTCTCCTTTCTTTCGTCCCTGACGGGACTTGATCTTTGTCTCGTCAGTGTACCCAGCGATAAATCGCTGGGCTATTTTCGGTCGGTCCCTGCGGGACTCAGAACATTCTGCGCCCTCGCGCCTAACTTATCTCCAAAACGTGCAGCTCGATGATGTCTTCGTTCCCCGCGCGCAGACGATCCAGCGTCGTCTGCGATGGCGCCTTGTCCAGATTAATCCGCGCGACGGCGGCCTCGGCTCCTTCGAAGACGATGTTCTCCATCTCCTGCACGTTGATGTGTTCGGCCTTTATCGCCTCGAGCACTTGCGCCAACACGCCGGGACGGTCGCGGTGACGGACGACTAAACGATGCGTGGCCGGTGTTTGTTGCGCGAGGTTTACGACGTTAGGAACCTGGCCGGTTTCTTTGAATGATTGAATAATACGCACTGTCTCAGCCGCGATTGCTTCCTGCGCCTGATCGGTCGACGCCCCGATGTGATGCGTGCCATAGACGCCGGGTTCATTCGCGATCGGATCACCGAACTCGGCCACGGCGGAAGTCGGCTCGATCGCGAAAACGTCGAGACCGGCGCGAATACCTTTCGCGTGAATCGCCTCAACCAGCGCAGCTTGATCGACAGTCTCGCCGCGCGAAGTGTTGATAAAGTAGGCGCCATCGCGCATCGCTTTGAAGAACTCTGATTCAATCAGCATTCGCGTGTCGAGCTTCAACGCCACGTGCACGCTGACGATCTCCGCCGCCCGCGCGACATCGAGCGGTGTTTCCATTCTCTCGACGCCCAACTCAACCGCGCGTTCCGGTGTCAGGCTGCGGCTCCACGCTACGACCGGCATGCCAAAAGCTCGCGCCCGCGGAAGCATCTCCTGCCCAATCTTTCCCAAACCAACTAAACCCAGCTTGCGACCGAATAATCCGCGCGCTTTAGAAAACTCTTTCTTGTTCCACTCTCCCGCGCGCAAAGCAATTACCGCGTCAGGGATCCGTCGATCGAGGGCCAGGATCAAAGCGAAAGCCAACTCGGCGACCGCGATCGAATTCTTTCCCGGGCAGTTTGAAACATAAATGCCACGGCGCGACGCGGCGGCCACGTCGATCGTGTTATAGCCGGCGCCCGCGCGCACGATCAGTTTTAAAGGCCCGGCCGCCAGCATCGGTTCGGTGACCTTGGTTCCGCGCACGACGAGCACGTCGGGCTTCTGCTCTGCTATCGCAGCGACCAGGGCATCGTCTTTCAGATCCGGCTGAAAGGAGACTTCGCAACCAATCGCCTGCAAGCCTTCACGCCCTGATTGTTCGAATTTGTCTGCGACTAAGACGTGCATTTTTGCGTTCTCAAATTTCAAATCTGAAATCAGGGTTTTCGCTATCGCGCTCGTTGACCCACCCGCTCACGCGGGGTGCTAACTTCATTATGCTGGGAGCGCGGACCTTGGAGTGCGCCGGCAGAGCGTGGCGGCGACGGCGCTTTGGTTTGCTTCGATAAATCCAAAGCGGCGTTGCGCTCCGCTGCCGCCGCAGTCCAAATTCACTCCTGATCGAACACGCTGAGCAGCTCGTCCGGCTCTGCCGGAAGAATTCCCACGAGCTGCAAATTCTCTTCGACATGCGTGGGTTGGCTCATGCCCACCAGCGCCGTGGTAATTCCCGGGGCCGAGCGCACAAATTGAATACCGGTTTGTGCGTCCGTGGCAAGCGAGCCCAGTGGATCGCGAATCGCTTCCGGCAAACCACGCGCGACCTGGCCCTGCAACAGCGAACCACTGGCCATCGCCGTGATGCCGAGCTTCTCGGCTGCTTCCAACGCGCTCACGTATTCATCGCCCAGCTTTTGGTTTTGAAAGAACAGCGCCTCGGGCATGGCCAGATTGAACGGCAACTGAATAAAACGAAAATGATGATCCTGGCCGCTCACTTCGCTCGCGATCTCTGCCATGCGCTCCAGCGAATGATATTCCACCGCGTCAGGCTCAACTCGAAACCCATTCCATGTCGCCGCGCCATAATTTTTGATCTTTCCTGCGGTTACACTTTGCTCGAGAAACTCGAAAGCCGCCTGCAGGCGTTGCCAAAACTCTTCCGGCGAAATGGCTGCCAACTGTGACTCGGGATTGTGAACATAGTAGACGTCGACGCACGACAGATTCATATTCCGTAGCGACTGATGAAGCTGGCTCTCTAAATACCGCGGCGTCATGCAGTGTGAGCCGCCGGCAATATCCGCGAAACTCGCTATGCCGGGTTTGACGAACGTGTCTTCGACGTATTGCCGCACATCAGCCGGCGGCTCGCCGTTGAACGGAAGATAACCACCCTTGGTGCAGACAACTATTTCCTCGCGCGCAAATCCGCGAGCGTTTAGTTCTTGCAAGGCCGCGCCGATCGATTTCTCGCTTCTTTGAAAACGATAATTGGCGGCTGTGTCGATGACGTTCGCGCCCAGTTCAACCGCGCGCGCGACACTTTCGGCATAGCGAGCATCCGTTTCATCGTCCGCGTCACCCAGATAAGTACCGATGCCGATCGAAGAGAGCCACAAGTCCTGCGCCTTCCGAAAGTGACCTTCCGCCGCGACTTCGCGGAACCGTTCGCAATAGCGCGCCGTGCCGTCCAGCGTCGCCCAGCCGTCAAGTGGCATTCTCGAGTTTCTCCGATTTGGTTCGTGATTAGAGTAAGCGCGAAGACTATACGCGGCGCGCCGCACCCCTCGCAAGCGGGGCTTCAATCAAGCGTGGCCGATGTGTTAGCGTGTAGAGAATCTTACGATGAACTCAGCACCGGAATCAGATTATCAACGCGAAATCCTTGTAGCTACGGAACTCGCTCGCCAGGCGGGAGCTGTCTTACTTGAGCACTACAACAGTCCGTTTTTGGTCGAGCAGAAGGTGAACGCTCTCGACGAGCTCGAAGAGGTGACGGCGGCCGATCGCGAAGCAAACGAGCTCATCGTTGGCCGTCTGCAAAAGGAATTTCCCGATGACGGCATTCTCGCCGAAGAGTCAACGGATACCGAGCGCCGGCTGGAAATAAATCGAGTCTGGTTGATCGATCCGATGGACGGAACGAAAAACTTCATTAACCGCGACGGCGATTTTGCCGTGCAGATTGGGTTGGCCGTCGGCGGCGAAAGCGTCCTCGGCGTCGTTTATCAACCTGTGCGCCGCGTTCTCTATCGCGCCGAACGTAATGGAGGCGCGTGGATGGAAGCGGGCGATAACGCTGCGGCGCGGCTGTCGGTTTCGAACCTGACGCAGCCAAGTGAAATGGTCCTGGCGTCGAGTCGCTCCCATCGCGGCCCGCGCATGGATCAGGTTGTCAGGGCACTAGGCTTTAGGAAGGAAATGCGGCGCGGATCAGTAGGCGTGAAGATTGGGTTGATTGCCGAACAGCAGGCGGATCTTTACATGCATCTTTCGCCCGGTACGAAGCAATGGGACACTTGCGGGCCTGAGGCAATTCTGGCCGAAGCGGGGGGACGCCTGACCGATCTGTTCGGACAACCGATACGCTATAACGGAGTGCGCGTAGACAATCGCAACGGGATCGTGGCTACCAACGGGGCAGCCCACGAAATGGTGATCGAGAAACTTAAGCCGCTGCTGCGCGAGTTTGGCCGCGAGCCGGTGTAGGAGCGCAAGCATCCTGCATGCGGTTCGCCGGCATCCTTGCCGGTCGTTTGTCCCCGCGAACCGCCGACAGGGATGTCGGCGCTCCCTACAGCGCCTTCTTCAACATCGCTATCTGCCCCGCATGATAGAGGTCGTGTTGGATGACTCCGTGCAGCGTGACATAAGCGCTGGACATTCCTTCGAGAATCGGATGATCCAGACGCGATTCATCCACGCGCGAGATCGCTTCGCGCAAAGCTTCATGACCGCGATCGAGTGCCGCTTTGGCCTGTTCCCACGCCGCTTCACTCGTATCATCGGCGGGCGGCCAGTCCTCAGGCGAAGAGATTTCGATAGCGGCCCGATCGCCTTCCAGCCGGCGCCGGCCCACGTCCTCCCAGACAGCTATGTGCTGCACAAGTTCCCAAATGCTGTGCGCGTTGGCGAGTGGCCGCGCATGAGCCTGGGCCGCGGTCACCCCAGCGAGAGCTTCGCGCACTGAAGGCCCGTGCCAGGCACTGCCTTCATAAGCACGTTTGAGTTGATCCAGAATCCGCTCCATCTCAGTCATTGGTTTCACCTGTAGTCAGTTCTTTAATCTCGCTCCTGATCCGCTCGCGTTCAGCGTAGAGCGCGGCGAGGTGCGAAGGCAAAGCTACATTCTCTGCCTGAGCCGGATCAAATCCGCGCGCGCGCATCTCCGCCTCAAATCGCTGATCCAGATCACCGAGCGTGGTTAGTAGATCGGCGAGTTCTTTATCAGTTGACGACATCAACTCCATTCTACGACAGCCCGGTTCCCGATGCTTCGTTCGCGAAGCTGACGGTTGAATCAGCGTCGGTGTCAGAAGCCCGCGCATAAGCAAGGGCAACGCTCATGGGGCTGTGATTGAATACAACAAAACCGTTAGTCACCTATTTCTTGAGCGCTGGGGACGCGGCCCTCCCTCACGGTCGGGCTTCCGACACCCTTTGCTTTTGCTAAATCAACGCGCTCGCGGTTAGTCTTACCTGTTCCTAATATTCAGCTCCTCAGGAGAACGCGTGGCCACCATTCGTCCTTTTAATGCTCTCCGTCCGCGGGCCGAGAGCGCGCCGCAGGTCGCGGCCGTGCCCTACGACGTCGTCAACACTGAAGAGGCGCGCGCGCTGGCCTCTGGTAACAGCTTGAGCTTTCTGCATGTTTCGCGCTCCGAGATCGATCTGCCCTTAAGCACCCCGATATACAGTGACGAAGTTTACGCGAAAGCCGTCGACAACTTTGAAAAGCTGATCCGGGAGTGCCCTTTGGTGTTGGAAGAGACGCCGAGCCTCTATCTCTATCGGTTGATCATGGGTGACCACGAACAGATCGGAGTGGTGGCCTGCTGTGCGGTGGATGAATACGATCACGGCGTCATTCGCAGACACGAACGCACGCGGCGCGACAAGGAAGACGATCGCACGCGCCACATCATGGTGCTGCGCGCCCAGACCGGCCCGGTGTTTTTGACCTATCGCGACCGGCCTGAAATTAATTCCCTGGTCGCAAACGCGCTTGCCGGTAATGCGCCGCTCTACGATTTTGTGGCGAATGACGACATCCGCCACACCATCTGGCGCGTGCCGAATTATGATCCGTTGGTCCAAGCCTTTCGCGAAGTTCCTTACCTCTACATCGCCGACGGTCATCACCGCGCGGCCAGCGCCAGCCGGGCCCGGGCCGAGTTCAGGGAACAGAGCTTTGCGAATATCGGCAACGAAGAATACAACTTCTTTCAATGCGTCATGTTCCCCGATCAGCAGTTGCAGATACTTCCCTACAATCGCGTCGTGCGTGATTTGCATGGACTCTCGCAGGAAGAATTTCTGGCTCGCGTGCGCGAAAGTTTTTTGGTAACTGAGAGCGCAGAGCCCACGCCGACGGAGCGCGGCCGCTGGAGCATGTATGTCGATGGCCGCTGGTATGGGCTGGCGCTGAAGGACGATGCCAAAACAACCGCGGGCGTTGTCGAATCACTTGATGTCAGCATCTTGCAGGATCGTCTGCTCGATCCGATCCTCGGCATTAAGGACGTGCGCGCCGACAAGCGAATTGATTTTGTGGGCGGGATCCGGGGCGCGGAAGAGCTGGAAAAACTAGTGAACGAAGGCAAAGCCGCGGTGGCGTTCTCTCTCTATCCGACGACGATTGACGATCTGCTGAAGGTGTCTGATGCAGGTGAGATCATGCCGCCCAAATCAACCTGGTTTGAGCCCAAGCTCAGAGATGGGTTGCTGAGCCATCAGATCTAAGTGGCACAGACTTCAGTCTGTGATTATTGGTTCAGGAGAAATCACAGACTGAAGTCTGCGCCACGTCATGCCAGCGCGGCGAAGACTTCATTCGACAACAGCGCCCCTCGCTCGGTCAGACGCAACAGGTCTTCATCAATCTCGATCAATCCCGCGCCGACCAAACGATCGAGATCCGAATCGTACTCGTCTCTTAAATCCGATCCGAACCGGGTCCGATAGTCTGCCAGATCCAAACCACGCATCAGGCGCATGCCGAGGAATATCGACTCCGAGCGCGCGTCCTCTTCATTCAACTCGGTGCGCTCGACGATTGCAGTTTGCCCCTGCTCGATCAAATCGGCGTACTTCGCCACGTCGCGTTGATTGCCCCAGCGGCGGCGGTGCCCATCGTAAGAATGCGCCGAACACCCAAAGCCATAATAAGGCGCGCCGATCCAGTACTTCGTGTTGTGCCGCGATTCAAATCCCGGCAGACAGAAGTTCGAAATCTCATAATGCTCGTAACCGGCCGCGCCAACTTCATCAACCATCAGTTGGTACATTTCCCCCGCGAGATCGTCGTCGGGCCGCGGCCGCATGCCGCTGCGAATTTGATCGGCGAGCGGCGTGCCTTCATGCAGGTCCAACAGATAAAGCGACAAGTGATCGGGCCGCAGCTTCAAAGCTTCTTCGAGGTTTCGCTGCCAGCCGGACAGCGTTTGATTCGGCAATCCGGCAATCAAGTCAAAGCTGATGTTTTCGAATCCGGCCGCGCGTAACTGCTGAAAAGTGGCCGGTATGTCGGCCGCAGAGTGCGTGCGGCCCAAATGTTTTAGCTCGCGATCATCGAAGGTCTGGGCCCCAAAGCTCGCTCGATTGATTCCCACGCGGCGAAACTCGCGCATCGTTTCCTGTTTCGAGGCGCGACTTGAACCGCCATCGCCGGGATTCAACTCGATCGTCACCTCGGCCCCATTGATTATCTGAAAGCGATGATGAACTGCTGTCAGGATTCGCTCGACTTGTGACGGCATCAACAGTGAAGGAGTGCCGCCGCCAAAGTAGATCGTGTCGATCGACGACGGCCTCTCCACTTCATTCCAGTTTGAGATTTCGTTAATGAGCGAATTCACATAACGGTCCGCCAGTTCGCCTTCATACATGCCGGTGGCGAAGTCGCAGTAAGAGCAACGCGAGCGGCAGAAGGGAATGTGTAAGTAAATTCCGGCGTGGTTCATCGTCATCCACAGATTACGCAGTTTATATGAATTCATTCAACCGGAGCAGTATGAGGGCTGTTTCCTTCGAGCCTCTCATTAGCACCGCGGCTTTAGCCCAGTGTAGAAAGTACCGTTGGAATTCGGAAACCGTTTAAACGGTTTCGCGTCACCTTTCTCGTCAAGTGGTCACCGGGCTGAAGCCGCGGTGCTAATGAGAGGCCGAAGGAAAGTGCAGTCTTATCGAACCCGCGTTCAGCCGCGGCCAATTCTCTTCGTGCTCCCGCCGCCGCTGATCGACCGGCTCATCTTACGCGCCACAAGTTCGGCTTGAGTAAAAACTCTTAAGAAGTTTTCACCGAGAATCTTCCGAATGTCCGCCTCGCTATAGCCGCGCTTCAATAGCTCATAAGTAATGTTCGGGTACATCGAAACGTCGCGCGCACCTTCGGGAAAGTCATTGGCGCCGTCAAAGTCCGGACCCAATCCGACGTGATCGATGCCGGCAACTTTTACGATATGGTCGATGTGGTCGATGAGTTTTGACAGCGGCAACGGCGGCAATGGATATTGGGCTTCCAGCTTGTCACTCTCTTCGGCCAAACGCTCGGGATCGTCCGCGTACTTCACGCTGAGCGCTTCCTGCTGAACCCGCAGACGCTCGCCTCGCTCATCAGCCTGCGGCGCCACAGTTTTCTGATCGACAAACAGGCTGTAGAAATTTATTTGCACCACGCCGCCGCTCTTTGCAATGCGGCGCAGCAGATCGTCGGGGATGTTTCGGGGCACGTTGCTCAGGGCGCGCGCCGATGAATGCGATGCAATGATCGGCGCTTTCGAAACGTCCAGCGCGTCGCTCATCGTTTTGTCTGAGACGTGAGAGACGTCAACCAGCATTCCCAGGCGATTCATCTCGCGCACGACTTCCTTGCCAAAGTCGCTCAGGCCGTTATGCTTCCGCTCTCCGCGGCCGGCGTCGGCCCAGTCGTTCGTGTTGTTCCAGGTCAGCGTCATGTAACGCACACCGAGGCGATAGAACTCGCGCAAAGCGGGCAGCGAATTTTCGATCGCGTGGCCGCCTTCGATGCCCATCAGACAGGCAATCTTGTTCTGAGCTTTGGCGTGGCGAATGTCGGCGGCGGTGGTGGCAAACATTAAATCATTGGGATGGCGCTCAACCGCGCGATAGACCGAATCGATCATGTCGAGCGTGCGCCGCGCCGCGCCACCGTGGGCGACGTACCACGGCTTAATGTAAAGAGAAAAAAATTCGGCGGTCTGTCCGCCCTGCTTCATGCGCGCGATGCTGGTGCGATAAGGCGTGGGGGGCTCGCCGCCCAGATCGTAATCATCGTTCGTCATCGCCGTGGTGATGTCGTTGTGCGTGTCGATGACGATCGCGCGCCGATGAATCGCCAGCGCTCTCTGCCAGAGTGCTTCATCGCGCCCTGAACCCGTCTTAGTAGTTCTGCTTCTCTGAGCAGCAGGCTCGGTCGCCGCGCGTCTTCTCTGCGCCGGCTGAGTTGAGCGTTGCGCGGCGATCGGCACAGCAGAAGTAAATACGGAAAGAACGAGCAGCGAAGTAACGTGAGCGAATAACAGTCGTTGTGTTTTCATGGCGTAGAGATTTATCACAAACGCTCAAAGACACAAAGAGCGCAATTGGAGCGCGGACATCCCTGTCCGCCTGAGTCCCAACTGCTTCGCTTCTCTAGCTCCGTCAGGAGCGAAATATTTATAGCACCCGCATCCCAAGACAAGACCGAGCTCCTTTAGGAGCGACACCTCTCACATTTCGCTCCTAAAGGAGCTCATAGAATTTTGAATCAACGGGGCCTATAAACATTCGGCTCCCTACGGAGCCCGGACCAGGGCCTTCCGCACATCAGGCGGCAGAGCCGCGCGCGCAAAATGTCTCTGAGTCGTTTTAGGATTTGCATTACTCTACACGTCTGGAGATTTCTACTAGACCTCGCAAGGTTAAAATCCTTCCCGCACAGCAGGCGTTGAAGCCGCGTGCTCTCCTGTGGCAAGCCACGTTTACGGTGCCCGGGTGTTTCGCGATATCATCCGCCCGACATGTCCATCCTAATCGCCGAAGACAACGTGGCCCAGCGCAACTACCTGCGCGAGATACTCGAGCGCGAGTTTCCTTCGCATCAGCCGGTGCTCGAAGCCGTCGATGGTGAAGAGACGATTGTGCTGGCGCTCAAGCACAAGCCCGAAGTTTGTATTCTCGATATCCAGATGCCGAAGCTTTCTGGCGTCAAAGCCGCGCGGGCGATCTGGCGCGACTTCCCCACGGCGCGGATTATTTTCTGGACTCAGTTCCCGCACGAGATTTACATCAACGAGATTCGCAAGATCGTGAAGTCGGTCGATCCGCCGCCCGCCTACGGCTTTATCCACAAGAACAATCCTGAATCGCGCTTCCTGCGTTTTGTGGCCGCCGTGCTGGAAGACGGCGCGGACATGATCGACCCGGCGTTCAAGGATTCTTTCAAACGGCCGCTGCTGACTGAGTTCGAGGCCGAGGCGCTTTACTATCTCGCGCTCGGTCTTTCGAATTGGGCCATCGCGCGCAAATGCAGTCTTTCGCTGCGCGGCGTTGAGAGTCGTCTTGCTACGCTCTACGAAAAACTTTTCATCTCGCTGTCTGAAGGCACGCCCAACGAAGCGTATGAGAAGCTTGCTTACAACATGCGCACGCGCGCGTTCTTTGAAGCGCTGCGGCGCGGCCTGCTTAACAACGATGAGTTGGAGAAGGCGGCGGTGGAACTGGGAGGATGGATCGAACGCGATCAGAAAAAGTTTCTCGAAGAGCAGAAGCGGGCTGCGGTTAAGAAATAGTGGGAATCAAAGACTTAACGCAAAGGCATTCGCGGAGGGCGCCGAGGAAGACTTCTTTGCGACCTTTGCGGGGACCGCTGCATTCTTTGCGTTTGAAAGTTGTCTGCATTTCGCTGCTTGCTGTCTTCTCCCTACTGCCTACTGCTTACTGCCTTCTGCCTGCTGCCTTCTCGCAAAACCAAACGGCCTCGCCACAGCCGCAAACATCTCCTTCGCCCGCACCTTCACCGTCACCTTCGCCCACGCCGCCGCCGAATCTGCATCAATGGGGCGCGGTGACTTCGTTTCACGGGCTGCCGTCCGATCGCACGCATGCGATCGCGCAGACGGAGTTTGGCCTGACGTGGTTTGCGACCGACGGCGGACTGGCGCGTTATGACGGGCGGCGCACGAACGCGATTAATGCTGAGGGCTTGCCGCCCGGCCGCGTGTTGACGCTGAAAGCTGACGAATCCGGCGCGCTGTGGATCGGAACCGAAAATGGCGCAGCGCGCATGGCCAACTCAAAGTTCGAAACCATTAAAGAGACGGCCGGCAAAGTCATCACCACCATCATTACCCCGCAGCCGGGCCACGCGATTATGGCCAGCGAGACCGGCCAGATTTTTGACTGCCGCGTAAGGGAATCAACTTCCACGAGTACGTCGAATCGATCCAGCGAACTCTCAACCGTTCCCGGATTTTCGGTGGTGACGCTTCCGGATCAACCTTTGCAGAGCACGGACAAGGATCATCCGGGACCGTTGAAGATCACCAGCCTCGCGCTGGTGGGCGAAAAACTTTACGCTGGCACGCAAAGCCGCGGCTTGATCGCGATTGAAAACGGCGAGGCTCGCGAAGTGTCGAGCAAGCCGCGCAGTTACTTCATCAACGCGCTGGAAGTTGATTCACACGGACGGCTATGGACCGGCGCCCGCGTGCGTCTTGAAGAGAGCGGGCTGTTTGACTATGACGATCCGCTTAAGCCGGCGAAGGCCAACGCGTCCACGGGCCCGGTCACGGCGATTGGGCGCGGGTCGCGCGATGATGTTTGGGTGGCGACCGACGGCCGCGGTGCATTTCACTTTGAAGATCAGAAACCGTCCGAGCACTTCACCTTTGAGGGCACCGGCGGCGCGCTGCGTTCGGATCACATCTTTGGCGTGTTCATCGATCCGGAAGAGGTCGTCTGGTTTGCCACCGACAAAGGCGTCTGCCGCTACGACCCGCATGCGATGCGGACGGAGAGCATCAGCGAGGACCCGAGCGCGAATTATGTGCGTGCTCTGTTTCGCACTTCGCGCGGCGTTCTGCTGGCCGGCACGAACTCCGGCCTCTACAGAAACGACGGAGCGAAAAACAACTGGCAGGCGATTCCTGAAGTTGGCCGCCGTATTGTGTTTGCTATCGGCGAAGATCAGACCGGGCGCGTGCTGGTAGCCACAGCCAGTGGCTTGTTTGCTTCAACCTCCGCGGCCTTCACTCGTCTGCCAGCTCCCGGCGAAAGACTTCCCCAGGGCGAGAGTGTCCGCGCTATCGTTAACTTTAACGGCGCGACTTACATAGCGACCTACGGATATGGAGTGGAACGCATCCAGGGATCGCAACGCGAACTGGTTTGGCCCGACGCGGCCGCTGACAATCACCTGCGCGAGATCACCAGCCTCGGCAAAGATAATCTCGGTGAAGCGGCGCGCGAGCGTCTGTTAATCGGAACGGCAGCCGCCGGTATCTTTGCCTTCAACGGCAAACAAACCAGCATCGAAAACGCCCTGGATAAACTAAAAGGCGGCGCAATCTGGGCAATCGTGGCGTCGGGCGGCAACTCATGGCTCGGCACAGAAAAGGGATTGTTCCTGTTTCAAGCAGGACAACTAAAAGAGATCGTTCCGGGAGTAAACGCGCGGCAATTGGTTGCCGCGAACAGTGACCGCGCGAACCGTGCGTGGTGCGCGACGGTCGGCAATGGCTTGCAGACTGTGGTGCTTGACGATCAATTCGGCGCGATCGTCTCGCGGCTGGACGTCGAGCAAGGGTTGCCTTCCCAGAGAGTCTTTGCCGTCTTGTCGGAACGGAATGGCAACGGCGGCGAGAGCATCATCGCCGGCACCAATCGTGGCCTGGTGCGGTACGAGCCGGGGCACGTCACGCCGACGGTGTTGCCGGCGCGCATCATTAGCCAGCGGATCCACGAACAGTCCGAATTAAGTTCCGGCCTGAAGCTGGATTATCCGCAGAACAGTCTGCTGCTCGATGTCACGGCGATCAGCAGCCGGACATTCCCCGAACAGTTTCAATATGCGTTCACGTTGTCCGACAGCTCGGGAAAAGTTATCAGAGAGAAACTGTCACACGATTCTCAGTTCGCGATGGAGAAACTGAAGCCGGGCATTTACAAAGTCGTGGCGCGAGCATTCACTAAAGACCTGACACCGGCAACACCGCTCTCCTTCGAGTTCACAGTGGCCCGCGCTCCATTCCCCTGGACTTCGACCGCGCTCGGCGTGCTCTTGTTGTTTGCTTTGATCGCTTTGGGCTGGGGCTATTTTCAGAATCGCCGGATCCATCGCACCAGCGCCGCTTTGGCGTCCGCGAATCGCGAGTTGGCCGACGCGCGTTTGCAACTGGCGAATGAGACGGAAACCGAACGCCGGCGGATCGCGCGTGACTTGCACGATCAGACGCTGGCGGATTTGCGGAATCTAGCCTTGCAGGTCGATCAACTTCCGGCTGGGCAAAATGTACGTCCCAACCGCGCGCCTTCGGCGCCGGGCGCGCTGCGCTCGGAAATTGAATTGATTTCGCAGGAGGTGCGGCGCATCTGTGAAGACCTGAGTCCGTCGGCGCTCGAGAACGTCGGCCTGGCCGCGGCTTTGCAGTTCGCTCTGGCGCACGCCGTCGAACACGCCGCGCCCGACTGTAAGTTTGAATACGAGTTCTTGTGCGATGACGGCCTGGATGAAAAACTGAATCTGCCGGCGAGCGTACAAATCCAAATCTATCGCGTGGCGCAGGAGGCGCTGAGCAATATCTGCCGCCATGCAAACGCAAAGCACGTTAAGATGAGCGTCGCGGTAAACGATGCGGGTGTGTTCAGCTTGCAGGTTGAAGATAACGGACGCGGTTTTGATCGAAGCGAAGCAAAGAAGAAACCAGGTCGAGGCGTCGCCAACATTCGCGCCCGGGCAAGCATGATCGATGCGTCGGTTGATTGGGCCAAACGGAACGGTGGTGGGACTGTGTTTGTATTGCAAAAAAAAGGAGCGGGAGCAAATAGCGAATAGTGTGGATCACGGCTATGTCGCCTGATGTGCGAAAGCCTCTGGCTTTCGCTCCGTTAGGAGCGAGATGTTATAGAACCCGCTGAATGGTGTCATCTTTAGCTCCTTTAGGAGCGAAACGAATGATGCCGTACGCGTATTTCGCTCCTAAAGGAGCTTCTGAATTCATCTTGAGTTGGCACGTGCTATAGACATCTCGCTCCTAACGGAGCGAAAGCACTTGTCGCCTCTCCCTCAACCCAACGGCAAAGCGCGAGAGTGAATGGATAACAGCAAATTCTTAAAGACAAATCGGGAAGTAGCAACAGCGCTTTCGGATCACCGGCCCATCGTAGCCCTCGAATCAACCGTGATCGCGCACGGCTTACCGCACCCGCAGAACCTGGAAACCGCGCTGCGCCTGGAACAAATTGTTCGTGAGGGAGGCGCTACTCCGGCAACGATTGCAGTGCTCAATGGCAAGCTTCATGTTGGATTAGATTCGCAACAACTGGAATATCTGGCGACTTCGCGCGACATCAAGAAACTCAGCACACGCGATCTCGCCGTCGCGGTGGCGCACGAGTGGGATGGAGCAACAACCGTTGCCTCAACGATGTGGATTGCGCAGCGCGCCGGCATAAGGGTGTTTGCTACCGGCGGCATCGGGGGCGTGCATCGCGGTTCGCTACCGGACGTGTCCGCTGATCTACCCGAACTCATGCGTACGCCGATGATCGTAGTTTGCTCTGGCGCGAAGATCGTTCTGGACTTACCGGCGACGCGCGAATGGCTGGAAACGTGGGGCGTTACCGTCGTTGGGTACGGCTGTGACGAAATGCCGGCGTTCTATTCACGGCAGAGCGGTTTGCCGGTTGATGTTCGCTGCGACGCTGCGGAACAGGTTATCCGGTTATTCAAAACACAGCGCGAGTTAGGTGTCGCCGGCGCTTTGCTCGTCACGGTTCCGGTCCCGGCCGCAGACGAAATCCCGGCGGATGAATTAAGAAGAATTCTCGATCAATCTCTTCTTGACGCGGAGGAGTCGCACATTGCCGGTCGTGACCTGACGCCCTTCCTGCTCGCGCGCATGGCCGAGTTGAGTGAGGGCACTACCCTGCGTGCCAACATCGCGCTACTGGAAAACAACGCCCGGGTGGCCGCAGAGATCGCGAGCGAGGGGAATCAACCGTGACCGAGAGTGTAATCGCGTTCAGAACTCAACCTTTGGCTTGAACCTAAACCGACAGCTGCTCGGAAAAGAGATGCGGCGTCGATCAACCGAACATCTCCGATCCCAAAATTCGAATGGCCGTGCAAGAAATTCTGTCTCGGACGACAACCAATTCGCGTGCGCCTCGCATCTCACGCGACAAGTCGAAAGCACATCCCCAGGCTCGCGATTCAAAATAAGGCGAGCAAGCAGCCTTAAGAGAGCGCCTCCTCAGGCTCATTATTAAGTCAAAAGAAGTAAGCGCCGGAACATCCCTCCCGGCCTGTTGTCTAACTCTGCGTTGACGACGGAGCTTCTCCCCAGGCTCTCCGATCAATTTGATTTGAAAGGAGCCAGCCATGGCTTACCCATCTCGGTCTCTCGATCGAATTACGATTCCGGTTCCCTGCAACGCCAATTGGGATTCCATGTCCGGCAATGACCAGGTGCGTTTTTGCGAACATTGTCAGCTACAAGTTACGAATCTCTCGACGATGACCCGACACAAGGCAATGCGTCTGGTCGCAGGGTCGCAGGGTCGGCTTTGTGTCCGCTATATCAAGAAACCCGACGGCGGCGTTTTGACTCGCGGTCCGGAACAACTTTACCGGATTGGACGTCGAGCTTCACGCCTCGCGGCTGGGGCGATGACCGCCACGCTCGGTTTGGCCGCGGCGGCAGGTCAGACGCGCTCTGGATCAGCATACCAGCCGCAGGCCGCGCAGATCTCTTCACCCAAGTCCGATCCTGAAGCTGGAGCAATCGTGTCCGGTATCATCACGGATCCAATCGGCGCGCTGGTGGCAGGAGCCACGGTAAAGCTCGTTAGCAAGGATAGCCATATCGCCTTCTCTTATATGACCAGCGATGATGGTTCTTACCGCTTTGCCTTGCTGGATCCAGGCAGCTACGACCTGAGCATCGAAGGCGGCGGCTTCGCACCGGCTGATCTGCCTAACGTTGAAGTCCTTCCCAACTCCACCAAGTTAATGAATGTGCAAATGCAGATTCCAACGTTCGTCGTCCAGATCCGCATTGAAAGTCCGATCGAGATCACCGATGCCGTAAGTGGCGGAATCGCTTTCGCCACACCTGAAGAACCGCTGGTCAGGGCCGCTTACCAGGACGATCTGAGCGCAGTGCGACAACTCATCTTTTCGTCACCCGATATCAACGTTCGCGATAAGTCGACACACATGACCGCGCTGGACCATGCTGTCGAAAACAGCAACATTGAGATGGTGCACGCGCTCCTGGCGGCCGGGGCATGGGTAAATGCGAAGAGCGAAACGGGATGGACGGCATTGATGTACTTGCGCGAAAAGGCCTCTGCGGAATTGGTGCGCGAATTGGTTTCGGCGGGCGGCCTGGTAAACGAACAAAACGAGTCAGGCGATACGGCTTTGATCAACGCGGTGTCGCTGAGCAACCAGGAAGTTGTGAAAGAGCTGCTCCAAGCAGGAGCCAGGACCTCGCCGAAAGACAGCGTTGGGAAAACTGCGTTGATGCACGCCGCTGCCGACGCTAATCCGGAGGTTGTCAGTCTTCTTATCGCGGCCGGCGCAGCGATTGAAGAGAAAGATCAGGCAGGCAAGACGGCCTTGATGTTTGCCGCGGAAGAAGGCGAACCGGAAACAGTAAAGACTCTGATTCAAGCCGGCGCCCAGATTAACCAGCTCGATAACTACGGCTGGACCGCATTCATGTTCGCGGTGAGCGCGCAGGATGCTGAGAGTGTTGAAACGCTACTAAGCGCCGGTGCGGACATCTCTGCGAGGGATAACAAAGGTAAGACCGCGCTGGCACTCGCACGTGAGGCGGCAACCGATCAGAAGGGTCTAGTGAAGCTATTGGAGTCGCGTGGCGCACCTGAATAAGCCCCACCTGCCGACGTCCTCATCCCCTGATAAGCTGGGCCAACCGCTTGGCCCAGCATCCCGCCACGCTAAACCCGCACGCCTTCGATCACGCTGAATGGAGATTCGGTAGGAACGACGCGCGTCAAGCGAAAGCCCGCCCGTTGGTAAAGGTCGACCTACTCGCTTCCGCTCAGCGAATAAGCCAGCATGCGGTTGTCCTGCGAGATGAAAAGCATTTGCAGCATTTCGTCACTTAGGAAACGATCGTCCGGCGCGCTCATCCGGATCGAGCGCTCGTCGGCGCCGGTATTGACGTTAACTCCCAACAACCCATTGCCACGGCCGAGGTCGGTATAGAAGTACATCCAATCCCCGCGCAAGGCGGCGAGCCGGCGCGTGCGCAACAAAAACCGAGAAAGCCGTTCAAGCTGATGCGCCGGATCGAGTCTGTCCAACAAACGATCTTCCACCTCTCCGGAGCGCGCTTCAATCGCCGGGCGCGGAACAGTAACGCGCGGACGCGAAGCAGAGGCCTGCCGCGCTCGGGCAAGTATGCCGTAAGTCGCGATGCGCTCGCGCGCATAATCTGAAGCTTTGTTGCGGGCATATTCGGCGGCCTTGTTTGACGCCAGCGTGGTCAGACTTGGCAATGCTGCATGTAAGCTCAGGCCCGCGCGCAATCCATTTAAGGTATTCAACAATTGCACTCCGCGAAAAGCCGTGGACGCCGCGCTGCCATAGCGGAAGTAGAGAGCGGCAGCCCTGGCCGTTATCGCGGCTGCGGTCCGCAGCAAACCGCGGCCCGGGGGATTATGACGCGACCGCCACACGTTGGCGCCCGTGTTCAGGTCAAACGCGGCGATCTCATTCTTGCCGCCGACTACCGCTTCGCCGCGTTCATTCAACAGTACGAAAGCAGCCTTTTCTACCTGATGCGAAATCTTCGAACGCCGCTTTCCAGTCCGCGAATCAATAATGATCAAGTCGTCCCGATCGGCAATCACTATCGTTGCCGCATCGGGCATGACGACATTGGTGATTCCTTTGTCGGCGCCCTTGTAACGCCATAGGACTTTTCCTTTTTCCAGGTCAATGGCGCTAACTCCATACGGGCCGCGCTCGACCGTCTCACCGTCTTCCAGTCGTGCGAATTGTCCGCCCGTGCGCGCGTACAAAATGTCGCGCGTCAGGATCATCTCGGGCACTGACCCGAGATCTTTTGCTTCCCAAACTTCTTCACCATTCAAACGCGAGATGGCCCGCACATGTCCGCGTCCTGAAGTGTAAACATTGCGCTCGTCGGCGGCCGGGTCGGATTCAGTCAGGGCCAGCCCTTCTTCGTTCACGCGAAACTTGTCGCGCTGGCGTTCCTTGCCGGTGTGCGCGTCCAATGAAGTTAAGCCTTCGTAAAACAGGTAAAGCCGATTGTCGAGGAAGACCGGCGGACGATAATTGTCGAGCGTGTAAGGCACATCGTCTTTGTCGCCCCAGCGCGCAGGCATCATTTCGACTTCGCTTTCGAGGTCGCGTTTCCAAAGCTCTTCGCCGCTAGTGACATCAAAAACGTGAATGACCGGTTTGCGCTTGAAACCGTCTTTAACTTTCCCCTTCGCGTCGTGCACCAGCACCACTGCCAGCAGGTTGGCGTTCTGATCCAGGGCCATCTGCATCACGGCCCCGCGCACTTTGTCGCTGCGCCACAGCGGTTCACCGGTCATGAGATCGAGCGCTTCGACACGGGTCTTGCTGCCTGACTCGATGGTCAATAGCACGAGGTCCGTGCCGGGCACCGGCGCGACATCGGTCTCGTCCAGCTTCATGTTCTTGCGCCGCCACAGCACGTCACCTGTTTCGCCATCCACGGCGTACAGCGACTTCTCTGTGCCGACCAACAGCACGCCCAGCTCAGTCGATTGATAGAAGCGCACCTTGCCGTCCAGTTTCGTTGACCAGTTCTGAGCCGCCGTGGCGCGATTGAATCCTCCGCAAATCAAAAAGAGGACGACCGCCAGATAACCGACGAGCCAAGCAGTCGATGATTTTTTGAGAGCAGGCATTATCTGAGACTTTCTTTTGACTGAATTAATCGAGTTTGAAAAACCCAGGGTACTGTTCCGTCCAGTTCAGCTTACCTGGTACATGGAGCCGATCAGCAAACATCGTCACCGGCCATAGTCTATTCCATTCCATTTCAAGAACGAATCGCTCCGGACCTCGCCTTAGCAAGGCATTCTTAGGCATTACCCTTCGCTCTTGACAATTATCACACCTATGAATAATGTGGCGGCGTTCCTTGCTAGCTCTGGCATCCCACGGAGGGGCTTATGGATAATCGGATCGAAAAGTTTTACGAAAAGTATATGGACTCTCTGACGTCAGAGGCCCATGACTTCGGCTTGCTGTATTTCGACCATCTATACAGCGAGTACATGGCGATGAAATCTAGCGTCGATCCTGAATCACAGGAATTGATGGACGGACTTCACCAACGTCGGGTAGACCGTGATCCCCCTCTAACCTGGAACGATATTTATCTTTTTGATTTAGAGCTGCTGAAGTACCTGCCGCTTGAGGATCTGGTAAGCAAAGCATACGACATGCGCGCGCGGTACCGAAACGTCGCGGGCGAAAAAGAGTATGAGCTTTATACAGCCAGCAAGCCTCCTGATTTGAGTGCAGCCAAGTCGGCTCCTCCGTCCCCAGCGAGTCCACTGGAAGCGAGCCCGCTAGAAGCGAGTCAGACAGAGCAGACCCCGCCCGTCAGCGAAGCGGCTTTGCGCAAAGACATTAGATACCTGATGAAGGTTTTCTATTTGAACTATTCCTTGATGAAGGTTCGCGAAGGAGTGCGCGAAGTACTCATGAGGAAGGGTGTCAAGTGGACATTATTTGCTCTCGGGCTTATTACTGTTTTCATCATCCTAAATGACTTCAGTAGCGATGATCCGACCTCCCGTACATATCGTTATTCACGCGGATTAACTGTGGGAGTAGTGCTGGCGGCAGGGTGTGTCGGTGGTTTGATGAGTATGCTCCAGCGCATTCAGAGTGCGCCAAGTGAAGGTGACGCTCTTTTTAATCTTGCCTCGCTGACAAACGGCTGGCGCAGCATTTTCCTCGCACCGCTAACGGGGGCGGTCTTTTCAGTCTTGCTGTTTGTGCTGTTTGCCGGAGGCGTTCTGAAGGGTACAGTCTTTCCCGACATCTATACGCCCAACGCTGCCTCAGGTCTGGGATCGCTACCACAAATAAGGCAATCGGCGCCTCCTTCGACGCCAGAGAGTACACCGAAGCCATCACCGAAACCTTCGCCGACACCGACACCTTCAGCGACGCCGACGCCTTCACCCACCGCGATTGCAACATCGTCTGGAACACCAACTCCGGCTCCCTCGCCAACACCTGTGGCGCCAGCCCGAAGAGCCAGGATTCCTGGACCCACGCCGCTTTCGACCGTGGCAAAGCTGGAAGAAGCGACGCCAACGGTGACTCCAACGCCAAGTCCAACAGCTTCTGCGACTCCCGGAACAGAGGGTAGCAATTCGGTAGCGTTCAGTAATTTCATCCAGCACACGGGACCGAGTTCCGGGGTGAATTACGCATTGCTAATTATCTGGTCATTCATCGCTGGTTTTGCCGAGCGTCTCGTCCCGGACACGCTCAGTAAACTGGTTACGAAGAGCAATCTATAAACGAAGGGCTCTTGTCAGGTTAAGATTCCACGAGTGCTTCCAGACCGCGGCGTCGCTGCGGATTTCTTCGCGCTAGCCGGGCCACCGACACTAATCTATTTCGGCAGTGAGTCTAATTTCATTCCTTAACTGCCGGTCCCGCTAACGGCGGAAATCAAAAACGATCCACGAAATATCACTAACGAAACTTCGTGTTGATTCGTGGACCGATTTTGTGAATTGAACCAACTCTCAAGTTAGGACATCATCAATCTATTTCACACACGCGCCAGACAGCTTACGAGTGTGTTAACTTCTGCACGCTGAAGCATCCGTCCGTTCTAATAGAGGGGTCACGTTTCCCGTGAGATCAGCGGGGCCACCAACGACCTTTGTGATTTTGATTAGACATGCAAACTGAATCCAGGACGGCAATTTTCGCGGCGATCGCCGGCAACCTGGCCATCGCCGCGACCAAGTTTTTTGCCGCATTTTTTACCGGCAGCTCAGCCATGCTTTCAGAGGGCATACATTCGCTGGTCGACACCGGCAACGGCTGGCTGATGCTGCTCGGCTTTCGCCAGAGCCAGAAACCGCCCGACGCCGATCACCCCTTCGGTCACGGCAAAGAACTCTATTTCTGGTCTCTGGTAGTAGCGATTTTGATCTTCGCGCTGGGCGGCGGCATGTCGGTTTACGAAGGCGTCACCCACCTCTCGCACCCGCAGGTGCACCATTCGATCTGGAATTATTTAGTGCTGGGCTTCGCGATCGTCTTTGAAAGTCTGTCGCTCTATTTCGCGTACAGGGCTTTCCGGAAAGAGATGAGCGGACAAGGAGTGTTCGAGACCATCCGCTCGAGTAAGGATCCAACCACCTTCACGGTTCTCTTCGAAGACACGGCAGCTCTGCTGGGGCTGCTGGTCGCTTTCGTGGGAATATTCCTCGGGCATTGGCTCAACAATCCTTATCTCGACGGCGTGGCGTCGATCGTCATTGGCGTTATCCTCGCAGTGGTGGCGGCCTTTTTGGCCTATGAAAGTAAGGGCTTATTAATCGGCGAAGGCGTTGACCCCGTGGTGCTCGCCAGCATTCGCTCGATAGCAGCGGCCGATCCGGCAGTTGCGGAAGTCCGAAAATCGCTCACGATGCACTTTAGCCCGGACGACGTGCTGCTCACTTTGGATCTAGGTTTTAAGAAGCATTTGACTGCCGAGAAAATCGCCGCCGCGGTCAATCGTTTGGAGAAGCAGATCCGAGATCAGCACCCCGAGATCAAACACATCTTCATCGAGGCAAAATCTCTGTACGAGGTCTAGCAGAGAGCGCGGACATCCTTGTCCGTCAACGTGCGCAGCACGCTCAGCCTAACCAATAACCCTTAAACCACTTTTCGCGCTGCGCGCTCAGGCGGACAGGGATGTCCGCGCTCCAATTACTTGTCCTTGGCTAAGAATTCCTCGGCTGCGGCGCGGGTCTCTTCATCGCTCTGCTTTTTCAATTGCTGGTTGATGCCCCACTCGTGACCGAATGGATCGAGAATCTTTCCGTAGCGGGCACCCCAGAAAAGGTCCTGCAAAGGCATGAGCACGCGGGCTCCCGCGGCCACCGCGCGCTCGACCAATCCATCGGCGTCTTCGACCTCGATCGTAATTCGCACGCAGGTCCCGCCCAGCGCCTGGGGCGACTTGAGCGTGCCGCCTTCGCTGGCCTGAAACTCATCGCTGAGAAAAAACTTGTGGCCGTCGAGAACAATCTCGCCGTGCATGAGACGCTTACCGTCCTGCGTCATCATCCGGTGTCCTTCTTCAGCGCCAAAAAGCTCTTTATAAAAGTCGATGGCCGCGAGGCCGTTGGAAACCATCAAGTGGGGAATGAACTGATCTTCTCGATGCATGGTTTGCTCCTTTTGTGAATCTTGAAATGAATAGCCGTGCGACAAAGTCACTGGCTAGGCCCGGACGGCAATCGCTTCCGCAGCGTCCTTAGATCTAACCACAGGAACTATTTCAAAATCGACCAAATCTTGCCAGTTGTTCGTCCACTGCTGCAAGAGCTGTGGATCGTCGCACTCCATCAACTGAAAGCATCGGGCAAAATCGGGCTCGACCCAGCTATCAATGTAGGTCAGTCCGTCCGGCATCATTCGCCCTTGCTCGCGATATCGCTCATAAACCGGCGCGGCATCACGATTCTTGAATCGCTCGATCACCATGAAAAGCATTTTGCCTCCTTGAGCTGTTGATGCGGGTACAGACATCACTGATACTTTGCCGCAAGCTTCTTGACCGTGGTTGAATTTCTAAATGTCACCCGCATGCCCAGAATCTTTTCGGCCAGCGCTCCGGAGAACTTTGAGTCGCTCATCATCTTTGCGCGACACAGCCAATAAACTTCACGTCCGTGAACATGCAGGTCATCAACTTCGCAAATGAATGAGAGTAGTTTCTGTCTTGACTGCTGACTGGGCTTGTCAGCCAAAAAACCTACATACAGAGTGTGAGTATTCAGCTCTGACTCGCTAAAAGGTTTGTAGTTTGCGACGGCCTCCAGTTCAGAGATCGCCCTGACAAACGTCTTCACTTCGTAGCCGAGAGTCGCTAGCAAATGCTTTTCGATTGTTCCTTCCAACCCGGCCCCATCTTTGGATCGCGAATCAAAGATGACGTTGCCGCTGGCGATAAACGTCTCAACATTCGAGAACCCAATCGCTTCAAACAGACTGCGAAGATAGTCCATCTTGACCGTGTGACCGCCGACATTTATGGCTCGGAGCAGGGCTACGTATTTTGGCATCGAGGTTCGTCTGGTTCGCGAACAGAATCGCACAAAACGCATGCGAGGCAATTTTGCCACCGTTATGATGTGAGTACCACCTGTGTAAGTGGATGGGTAAGTAGTGAGGGTGCGACAAACTGTCGGCTTTGCCCCCGGATCGTGCAACGATACTGGCACCCGTCGGGCCATCGTTGTAGCATTGCCGCATGAATGATCAGTCAACTGCGATCGCCGAGTTTCGCGCGTTGCATGAATCAGGATGTTTTGTCCTGCCGAACCCCTGGGATGTCGGCTCGGCTGTGTCTCTTCAGCATCTTGGTTTCAAAGCTCTCGCCACTACGTCCGCGGGTTTCGCCTTTACCCAGGGACTGCCTGATTCAGTGTCGGCGATCCCTTGCGACATGATGCTGGCGCACATCGCGCAAGTGGTTCAAGCCACACCGCTGCCCGTGAACGCCGACTTTCAAAACGGTTACGCGGATGAACCCGAACCGGTCGCGGCGAACGTGGCGCTCTGCATCGCCACTGGACTCTCCGGTCTATCGATCGAGGATGCGACGGGTGACAGCGTCGAGCCGCTCTATGAATTTGGTTTAGCAGTCGAGCGCATCAAGGCAGCTCGTGCCGCGATCGATGCTTCAGGCATTCCCGTGATCCTGACTGCGCGTTGTGAAGCTTATCTGGTTGGGCAGCGTGATCCGCTGCGCGTTTCGCTTGAGCGGCTGACTAAGTTCGCTGAAGCCGGCGCTGATTGTCTCTACGCCCCCGGCGTGCGTGAACCCGATGAGATCGCGGCCATCGTAAAGGCGGTCTCGCCAAAGCCGGTCAACGTGTTAGTGTCGGGGCCCAATCCCGCGCTTTTCGTAAACCGGCTCGGCGATCTGGGCGTCCGCCGTATCTCAGTCGGGTCAGCTTTGGCGCGAGTCGCGTGGGGCGCTTTCATGCGCGCGGCCCAAAGCATCGCCGAGACTGGATCGTTTGAAGGCTTAGCCGGCGCTGCTCCATTCGCGGAACTCAATGATCTGTTTGAGAAGTAGTGGGGGAAGAGGTCAGAACCGGGAGCGGTAGCGACCGGGCCGCAACACTCTACTGATCCAAGATCCCGAGAGGGGGCCCGGTCGCTACCGCTCCCGGTTCTGATCTCACGCGCGGACTAGTTCGCTCACCGCTCTCCACCTTCCGCCCGCGGCGCTCGCACCATTAAATCAAGCAAATGTTCGAGCGCGGCAGATGGGTCCTCGCAGGTGCCCGTATGTGCCGGCGATGTCTGGATGATGGTGCTGCGCGGAGCGATAAGCCAATCGAAGCGCTGTCTTTGCGTTAGTTGGCCTATCGGCCCCGCTTGGTCTCCGCCGGCACAAATCGCGGGGATAGCGGCCAGGTGGGCCCGGGTTGTTTCAATGTCGAAGCTCGCATCGAGCGCCGTTAGCCTCCGCTCATCCAGCTCGATGCGCGCCGCGAGAAAATTCCGCGCCGGGCACGAGACGATTACGCCGACGTTCATAAACTCCTCGCGATCGACCTTGGGGACGACGCGAACTATGGCGTAATCATAGCTGTAGTGATCGCGCACGGATCGCCTCCTCCACAAAAAGATGCGGCCGCTCCAGCCGGCTCAGAAAGTACTTAACATAAGCTTCTCGGTGTTGATTGCTGTCTGCGAACGGAGAATCCTTTACCAGCCAATCGTCAGGAATCAGCTTAACTATGCTGTCAATCAGGTCCGGCGTCAGTTGGGCCGACATCTTTGCATCCATTTCCGGGAGCGAGCCGGCGAACCGGAGCAGCACGTGATCTTTTATCAAGGCAAAGGGATCGCGGTTGCTGGTCACGTAATTGTTCCATGCATGATGGAAGTAAAGCGACGAACCATGATCGATCAGATGGAGATGCCGGTGCCACATGAGCATGTTGCTGTTGCGCGGCGTGCGATCCACGTTCGTTACATAACCGTCGAACCAGACGATCGCCGAGGCCAGATCCGTGTCAGGCTGTTCAGCGACCGGATCAAATGTTACTGAGCCGGGCAGATAGTCCAACCCGAGATTGATGCCGCCACTCGCTTTGATCAGGTCTTGTATTTCAGGGTCAGGCTCAGTCCGCGCAAGTTCAGGGTCGAGCTCGACAAAGACGATCTCCGGCACCGGCAGTCCGCATGCTCGGGCGATCTCGCCGGCCACCAACTCGGCGAGCAGAGCTTTGACGCCCTGGCCGGCGCCGCGAAACTTAACTACATACATGCCGTCATCGTCGGCTTCGACAATAGCCGGCAGCGATCCGCCTTCGCGCAGCGGCGTTACGTACCTGGTGGCTTTAACAGTTCTCACCAACATGCTTTGATTCTATTATCTAGCGGATTTTCTTTCCAATATCGTCCACGTTTTCGATGATGTACGTCACCCGACCCTGGTTATCCCTGGCGAAACTAATCACATCCGGTATTTCTTTGGCAGTGAATTCGTTCTCAGCGATAGCTAGTAATTCAAATTTTGGACCCCGCCCTTCGAATTGGACCAGCAGCTTCTGGCCTTCTTTCAAAATCGACAGGGTGAAGCCGTCATCAAAGCGGTACTCGCCGGCATAAGCATCAAAAGTCCTGGGATCGACCTTGACAGTCTGCTGGATTTTGGGATGGTTGTGATCGCCAAAGCCGTGCTGCTGGCCGCACATCGGGCACATGGTCGGCGGCTCGGTATTGTCCACGAGGTGCGACACAGGCCGCCGGGATCGAAAGTAAGCAAAGACAGCGCCAACGTCTTCGTCATTCAGATTCTTAAAAACGATCCAGGGCATGACCGGACTGAGCTTGCGCGCTTTGACATAACCCGTGCGCAGCACCTGACGAAACAAAACGTCATCGTAGTATCCGATGCCCGTCGAATCCGGAGTCAGGTTCTGGCTGAACACTTTTGGTTGACCCCACATAGCGATTTCGTTTCCGCCGCCAAAGAACCCCGGATTAAGCGGCGCTTCCCAGGCCGTATGACAACCCTGACAATCCGCGATGCGAACGAGATAAGCACCGCGTTTTACCGGCGTCGAAACATCAGGCTGCGCAACCGCTTCGGTCAAAGGCGGCGGCGCGGTCAAAGTCGTTTTTCTTTCATCAGGAATTTGAGTTTGCGGCAGCGGATTATTCACGGGCGGCAACGAGCGCAGATACACGATGATCGATGCGAGGTCTTCATCAGCCAGATTCCGAAACGGTCCGTACCACATCTGTGGATGCAAGACGCGGCCATCGTGGCCGATGCCTTCGCGAATAGCGCGCGCGAACATGTCGTCAGTCCAGGTGCCCGCGCCGGTCTTTTCGTCGGGCGTGATATTCGGCGCCACCAGCCACGGCCGATCTTCCCAGACATGGCCCGCGCCTTTTTTGTTTTGCAGAGGTGGCCCACCCGGTGATTTCCAATCACGATCGGAATGGCAGACGAAGCACTGCAGCAAGCCTTCGGTTAAGTATCTCCCGCGTTCAAGACGCGCCGGAGTGCGATCGAATTTCACATCGCGTAGGGCGCGAGGGCCGGTGGCGGCGGGCGGTGTTGGGTTAACGGATTGATCGCTCGCGCTCTTCCTTTGACAACCACCAATCGAAACGATCACGAGAGTGAGCAAGAGGCTGGCGACCGCGCTGGGACTTGTGATGGTCATGTGCTTCAGTCCGCATCGCGGACTGAATGATAATAGCCCAGGACTTCAGCGCCGGGTAAGCGCGCCCGTGAACAGAAACAGCGCCGAAGGCGCGGCATATTTATAACCCCGGGCGTAGAGCCGGGAACCACGATCTCAAAAGGAAACGAGCCCGCCTTAGCGAGCGACAGAATTTGGAGTGCGGTGGCAAGCGCCAGCGAGACACCGCTTTGGCTTCGCTAATCACCGTCTCTTAAGGTTTCAACCAAAGCGCCGTCGCCGCTTCGCTCTGCCGGCGCACTCCAAAACACCGAGCAAAGAGCCTGCGCTAGGAGATGAGGTCAGTAAAACCTGCGAAAGCGCGCAAGTCACCCCCGATCCTTTCCAATGAGAACACACGCCCGCTTTAGCGGGCGACAGATACAGGACCGGGAGCGGTAGCGACCGGGTCATAAACTCAACCCGGATGACCGCAGCACCCCTTCACTGCGACTGGCAGCTCGTCCAAATCAGTTCTGGTACGTTTCAATAGAATTGGCGTGCATCCAAATCAATCCCAGGCGCGTTTCAATCAATTCCGGCTACAATTCTATTTGTTCCGGGTCCGCGCCAATCGATTCCGCCTTCATTCGAATCAATCCGACCTACGCTCCAATTGATTTCCCCTACAGTTCAATCAATTCGGACTACACCCTAATCAATTCCGACTACAGTCCAATCAATTGGAACTACAGTTCAATTAACCAAAACTGCATTCTGATCAGTTGAAAGTGCAGTCGAATCGATTACGGCTACAGTTTTTGTGCCTGGGATTTAGAAATAAGGAATACCGTTACGGTGAAAATTGGCCGAAAATTGGCCAATTTCCGCGAACCGAGCCACTTTAGTCCGCGTTAGCGGACGTTTGACAGTAGCCCAGCGCTTCAGCGCTGGGTTTAAGATCCAAAAGAACCAAGAGCCCGCTTTAGCGGGCGACAGATGTTCGTAGTGGATTCAGGCGTCCCTTTCACGGACTGCGGTTCGTTTTGTGATTCTCCTCCCAGCGATAAATCGCTGGGCCATTTTCGATTGTCCGCTTCTTACGGAGCCTCCGCATCAATGATTCGGAGTGTCCATCCGACAAGATCACCTTCACGATCAGCGAGAGCTTCTGGCGAGGTCGCGCCATCCACAATCCCGACGCGTTTCTTCACTGCCGATACAGCTGATGTTAGGTCTTTGGCAATTATCCCAAGGTCGTAGAGCGTTGCAATGGGGACCCCCTCATCTAATGCTCGCTTCCAACAAATGTAATCGCCACGATATCCGTCTGTGATCACAAAACCATGTTGCGCGACACGTCGGTCTAATAGACTCCTTGTTTGCCTCAATCCCGTAAGTAAATCCTCATTTCGCTTGAATACTTCCCAAGGAGTTTGTGGTCTCAGCGTCGACTTCAACTGAATAACCAGCGAGTCGGCGTCCCTGCGCGCAAGAACGTCGGCCTCTTCGGTCGGATTCGAATAAAGAACGCGGTTTTCAACAATCCACGGCCTTGTCGCTCGTTCGAGAGTTTCTGCGCAGGCTCGAATCATTCGTTCCTCTCGAAGAAGACTTGCTCGACTGTACTGCTGCTCATCAATACGCACTGCGAGTCGCAGCATGTAGTCATCAAGTACAGCGACAGCTTTCAAGTCTGACGAGAGCGCGCAATAACGCTCCCCTATCTGGACGACCGGAGTGTCCAGTAAAGAGACGAGCTTCCATTTCAGAGTTGGCTCCATAATGGCCGGGAGAACAAGATCATCGAAGACAAACGAATCCGGCTCAACGTTTGGTCGATCAAGCCATACCAGTGTCGGTTGAGGGGTCTCAACCTCCGGCAGACCATTTATTGCTAGGAATTGCGGATCGACTAGAAGCGTGTTCTCATGTCGTGCCGCATAAGCCGCAAGCGAGTGAGTTACGCGCCGATAATCACCAGCTGTCCACCGGGACGTTAGTTGATCTTCATCGAGTGTCAGCGATGCATGCGGCGTGCTAGGTGCTGATATACGAGCCCGCTCGACGATCCGAACATCGAAGCCACTCGCATCACCTCCCTCATAACAATTGATAGTGCGAGAGTCTTCATCTACGTGAATAGCAATCAAATCCCAATTGGCACATTTGAGAGCGTCTACAAATGCCTCATAAGTTGATCCTAGAAAGGTAAGGCCGACTAATTCTCTTGTATTAATTGCGGGACTGATGCTTGTTTCCAAACAATACTCAGATGCCCATTTTAATGCCCAAAGAACTCCGCTGCGTGTGAGGTCTTCCCTTGCAAACTGAGAACCGAGTTCTTCGGGCGAAAGGTCGAATACTCTGGCGTGCATGAATTCGAGTGCTACAAGCTCCATTGAGTCACGGTAGACACCCATTATGTCTTCTAGCATTGTAGCCTTCGGCGTTCGCCAAGCTTGCATTTCACTAATGCTAGTGTCGATCTCTCTCTCAATTTCACGTACTCTTTCAGATACCGGCATTTAGTTTCTATTCAGCCATTTGTATTAATCTCGTCACAAACTCTTCCGCCTTCTCTTTCATCCCGATACCCAACGCCGCCGCTTCATCAATCTCTTTCTGCGCCGCGTACTCGCCCACGTCCTGGGTGATCTTCAGCGCTAACTTTGCATGTATGCCTTCAAAAAATCAGCGCGCGCGATTCCTGATTGAGTGCAAATCGTTCGCAAGGTCGAGCCTTTGATTTGGGGGTGATTAGGCATTGTCAAAGGCGTTTGCGTGCCGTCTGAATTGTCGCGCACCATCGCAATGTGCTCTCGCTCTCGAACAACTCTGAATCCGAGCAGGGTGAGCGCTTTAACTACTTTCGTCTTTGGTGCGTCGACTGGGAACTTAGGCACTAAGCTGTTACCTGGGTTTCGGCAACAAACACTTCCAACACCGGAGAATCAAACTCGAATACTTCGTTTCCAAAAGTCTCAAGATGAAAACGAATCGCTGATTCCACGTCGGCAAGCGCCTCTTCGTAGCTGTCACCTTCGCCCACAACGACGCCTTTGAGGCCGAGAGGATAAGCGACGTAACCATCGGAGTGCTTCTCAATAATGATCTTTTGGGATTCCATGGTCTCTCCTTGAGGCAAATACTAGCATTGATGCCTCTCTTTGATCACCTAAATGACGGAGTCACCGCTTTGATAAATCTCACCACCACTCGCCACAAACTCCTCCGCCTTCTCCTTCAACCCCACCCCCAGTGCCGCCGCTTCATCAATCTCTTTCTGCGCCGCGTATTCGCGCACGTCCTGGGTGATCTTCATTGAACAGAAGTGTGGGCCGCACATGGAGCAGAAGTGGGCGAGCTTGGCGCTTTCCTGGGGCAGGGTTTCGTCGTGGTATTCGCGCGCGACTTCGGGGTCGAGTGAGAGATTGAATTGATCTTCCCAGCGGAATTCGAAACGAGCCTTGGATAATGCGTTATCCCTGTACTGGGCGCCGGGGTGGCCTTTGGCCAAGTCAGCAGCGTGGGCGGCGATCTTGTAGGCGATGACGCCGTCTTTCACGTCTTTCTTATTGGGCAGGCCGAGGTGTTCTTTCGGCGTTACGTAGCAGAGCATCGCCGTCCCGTACCAGCCAATCATCGCCGCGCCGATCGCTGAGGTGATGTGATCGTAGCCGGGCGCGATGTCGGTCGTCAGCGGACCCAACGTGTAGAACGGCGCTTCCTGACAGGTCTCGAGCTGCTTGTCCATGTTCTCCTTGATCAAATGCATCGGCACATGGCCGGGACCTTCGATCATCACCTGGCAGTCGTACTCCCAGGCGATCTTGGTCAGCTCGCCGAGCGTTTCCAGTTCGGCAAACTGTGCTTCGTCGTTCGCGTCGGCAATCGAGCCGGGACGCAGGCCGTCGCCCAAGCTAAACGAAACATCGTAGGCAGCCATGATTTCGCAGATGTCGCGAAAGCGCGTGTAGAGAAAACTCTCTTCGTGATGAGCCAGACACCACTTGGCCATGATCGCGCCGCCGCGGCTGACGATCCCGGTCGTTCGCTTCGCAGTCATGGGAATGTAGGGCAAGCGCACGCCGGCGTGTATCGTGAAGTAGTCAACGCCCTGCTCAGCTTGTTCGACGAGAGTGTCGCGAAAGATTTCCCAGGTCAGGTCTTCAGCTTTGCCGCCGACTTTTTCCAAAGCCTGATAGATCGGCACGGTACCGATGGGGACCGGCGAGTTGCGGATGATCCATTCGCGCGTGGCGTGAATGTTCTTCCCCGTTGAGAGATCCATGACGGTATCGGAACCGCACTTTATGCTCCAGCGCATTTTTTCTACTTCGTCATCAATGGAAGACAGCACGGCGGAGTTTCCAATGTTTGCGTTGATCTTCACCAGGAAGTTGCGGCCGATGATCATTGGTTCGGATTCGGGGTGATTAATGTTCGCGGGAATGATGGCGCGGCCGCGGGCGACCTCGTCGCGAACGAACTCCGGGGTGACGTCTTCGGGAATCGCGGCGCCGAAAGCTTGGCCGCGGTGCTGGTGATTAAGTGAAGAGCGGTCCTCTTTATTTCGAGTGCTGTGACTAGTCGCAGCTTTTGAGAGCGGTGACGAGTCACCGCTCTCCACAAAGCGGCCCAGGTTTTCACGGATGGCGATGAATTCCATTTCGGGGGTGATGATGCCTTGCTTCGCGTAATGCATTTGTGTCACGCAACTGCCGGGCTTCGCGCGCAGCGGAGTGCGGGCGAGCGCGGGAAAATCTTCCAGACGATTTAGACCCTTGGCTTTCTCTTTGGTGCGCGCGTGGTTCGCGGCGTCAAACGTCAGATAGCCGTCATCGATAGATTGCAGCTCGCGGCCTTCGTACTCTTCCACATCATCGCGCGCAATGATCCATTCGCGCCGAAGAGCCGGCAAACCGTCGCGCACATCGCAAGCCGCCGTCGGGTCGCCCCAGGGACCGCTGCTGTCGTAGACGCGTACGGGTGGGTTTTCTTCGAGGGTGTTGTCGAAGTTGCGCGTAGGGTTCTGATCGATCTCGCGGAACGGCACGCGCACGCCCGGCTGTTTGCCGTTGATGTAAGTGCGGCGCGAGTTGGGCAGGGTGCTTTCGATCTTTGATGGTTTGATGGCGGCGCTCATGATGTGCTCCTATTTGGAGTGCCCGGCAGAGCGAAGCGGCGACGGCGCTTTGGATTTGTGGTTCCAGGGTCCGCCTAAAAGGCGGAACTCCGAGCAATCCAAAGGATGTCGCGCTGCGCTTGCCACCGCACTCCATAAAAAAACCGCTCCACCTAAAATCAAAAAGGATGGAACGGTCAATGTGTGGCTGTTTCTCCCTTCGACGGTGTTAACCGTATCAGGTTCAAGGGGTCTCCTGAAGAATTTCGAATTGCGGAATGCGAATTTCGGATTTAACAACTCAACACTTCAGTTCGCAATTCGCAATCCGAATTTCGCAATTCTTCCCGGACTCTCAGCCGCCAGCGCGGCTCCCCCGAAACGTATTTGATTTTCAATCGGTCGAAAGGATTCTAGGACTCTTCATCAGCGGTTGCAAACCTGGCTCATTGCTCATCCGCCCTCTGCACTGCATACTCGATTGTGCAGTATCACAACATCGCCTGTTTGCGTAATCTGTGAACGGCCTAAGTTAATATCAGAAAGTTTGAGAGGACGATTGATATGTCAGCAGAAACAGGAAAGCGTTTTCCGGATTTTAGTTTGCAGAACCAGGACGGCAAGACCGTCACGCTCGACGATTACAAGGGTAAGTGGCTGGTGCTTTACGTCTATCCAAAGGACGACACACCCGGTTGCACGATCCAGGGAAAGTCATTCACGGCCACGAAGCAGGAATTCGACGACGCAAAGATTGCCGTGGTCGGTGTGAGCGCTGACGATGTCGAGTCGCACAAGAACTTCTGCAATAAGTTTTCATTCACGATCGACCTGCTGGCCGATCCCCATCAAGAGTTGCTCAACGCCGCCGGCGTCGGCCAGAGCGATTACAAAGGGACGATGTACTGGAACCGCACTTCATTCGTGATCGATCCCCAAGGCGTGCTGCGCAAAGTTTATGAGAAGGTAAATCCCGAAGGACACGAGCGGGTGTTGCTGGACGACATCAAAGCCATGCAGTAGATTCCGGACGCTGAAAGCGTCCAATCTAATAGCCGTGGGCAACGCCCACGGACCAGCGACACAGGTTTTTCAATCGACCCTGAAGGGGTCGGATTGATTCGACCCTTGCAGGGTCGGGGCTTCGTTTGTTGACTGGCGTCCGGGGGCGATGCCCCCGGCTATTACATCTCACGCCTTCAGCGTGAAGAGATGCTAGATCCACCCGCTCACGCGGGTGGTACTCACTCCACAACGCGGCCCGCTTATTCCCCCGCCGGCTCGGTCACAACCGGCGTCTTCAGATACTTCGCGAAAAACTTAACATAGCGCCGCACTCGATCCATCTGGTGACGCGGCTCGGTAAAGCCGTGGTTCTCGCGCGGGTAAACCACAAACTCTACGGGCACGTTCATCTCTTTCAACGCCATATAGAATTCCTGCGCTTGCGCGATGGGCACGCGCGTGTCCACCTGACCGTGCATAATCATCGTCGGCGTCTTGACGTTCTTGATGTACTTCATCGGCGAACGATCCCAGTAAAGTTCCTGTGCGTCCCACGGCGCCTTATCAGAATAGAACCAGCGCAAGTACCTCTGAATGTCGTTCTGCGAGTACATCGAGTAGATATTCGAAAGCCCGGCGCCCGGCGAGACCGCCTTAAACCGATCCGTCTGCGTCAGAATCCAGAACGTCATGTAACCGCCATAGGACCAGCCGAACGCCCCCAGCCGATTCGGGTCCGCAATGGCGCTCGCGATCATTGCATCCACGCCCGTCATGCAGTCTTCGTAATCGCCCTTGCCCCAGGTGTTTTTATTCGCCTGGGCAAACGCCAATCCTTTGCCGGTCGAGCCGCGAAAGTTTGGCTGCAGCACGGCGAAGCCATTCGCTGCGAGTACTTGTAACGTGCCATTGAAGTTGTTCAGCGAAGCTCCGGTCGGACCGCCGTGAGGGTTCAACAGAAATGGGGCCTTGTTACCGGCCTTATATCCGACAGGTTTGGTCAGCAACCCTTCGACTTCCATACCGTCTTTGCTCTTCCACTTCACGACTTCGGTATCGGCGAGGGCGTAACCCTGCAGCCACGCGTTGTGTTCAGTCAGCGGCTTGAATGAATTGAAATCCGCATTCGCCGCGTAAAGCTCTGTCGGTTGTTTGGCCAAAGACATTGTGCCCACGACCGTTTTTCCGTCGCGACTGATTTCGCTTATTCCGGTCAAGCCGCCACGGCGCGAAAGCTGTTTCACTTCGCCGCTGCTTACGTCGCACAAATAAACTTCGATCGCTTCGAGCACGTTCGTGCTGAAGTAAACGGTCCGGCCGTCGCGCGACCACACCGGTGTTCCCACACTTAAATCAAATTTCGGCGTCAGTTGTTTAGGCGCGCCGCCGGTCGCGGGAATTAGATAAAGATAGGTCGTTGCGACCCCGCCGCCGTTATCCGGACTCCCCGTATAAGCGATCCATTTTAAATCCGGCGACCAGCGCGCGGTATCACTCGAGCCTGCGTTCTCCTCGAGTTTTTTCTTGTCGCCGCCGGCGATCGTCATGATCCAGACATCGCTGAAACTTCCGTCATCTGCTTTGGGGGTGGGCCGCGTCGTGTAGGTGATGCGGGTGCCGTCCGGCGACCACTGTGGATCGCTGACCGTGAAATTGCCTTCGGTTAACCGCTTCTCGTCTTTCTTATCGATGTTCCAAAGCCAAAGGTGAGTCATCTTGATGTCGCGGTCGAAGACAATGGTGTCGTCTTTGACCTTCTTGCGATCCTCTTCGTCTTTAGCCGGTTGATCGGTCGCACTCAGCAACAGACGCTTTCCGTCCGGCGAGAAGCGAAACCCGCTGACTCCGCCCTTGTGCATGGTGACGGCCCAGGCTTCGCCGCCATCCGCGCGAATCATCCACACTTGCCGCTCTCCGTCCTTCTCGCGATCGCTGAGAAATGCCAGCATCGTTCCGTCGGGCGACCATTCAGGCGCCGAAGAGCTCTTGTCGCCACGGGTGTACTGCTGCGGTTTTCCGCCCGCCGTCGGGACCACCCAGACCTGGGTAACATTTTTCCATTCTTTGTCTTTCTCCATCTTCGTTTCGGTAACGGTGTAAGCCACACGCGTTCCGTCGGGAGATATTCGCGGCGCGCTGACGCCGGCGACCTTCATCAGATCGAGCGCGGTTAAGAGCTTCTTGCCGTCCTTAGCTCGCGGTTCCGGAGCATCGCTTTTTGTCGCTTTGTCTTCGGACGCAGGCTGGGCCAAAGTGACGGTTGCCGTCGCCATCAAGCAGAGAAGAATAGCGAGCACCACTGAAAGGCGTTTGGGGTTCATCGAACGATCCTCCAGAAAAGAAAGTATGTTTAGGTGTAGAACTGAGAGGCGCGAATTATGTCCGACAAACTTCAATTTGTCGATCAGTAACAAGACTTTTTAGTCCGGGTAGGTTTGGCAGCAGATTGTGTTTTCGACGTCTATTTCAGCACGACACGCCCATTCCGGGCATTCGCCTTTTCTGGCGCCTGGTCCAATAAATCAGCGCGCCGCCAACCAAAAAATAAATCAAACCGCCGCCGAAAAAGATGGCGGTGCTGATCATTTCGTCAGACTGCGACTTGTAGGCTGGGAACTGGAATACCGTCATGAAAAAAATCATCACAACAATAAATGTGAAGACAGTCCAGATAACGATGGCGGCCAGGGCCTGCAGTGCATTCCTGGTTTGACGCAGGCGTTCGCTCCTGAAATTCATGATTCCCAGCACCAGAATGATCAGCGGCGTCAAAACCATTACCGCAAAGAAAACCACCACCAGGATCGGGCCAAGGAAGTTGTTAAGTCCTCTTAGCAAGTGTTGGGAACTCCGTTCAGCCGCCAATGAAACTCATTGAGCGAGAAGGCGCGACGAACGCCGGATCGTTGATGTAGTGGCGCGGTTCCTTTTTCAGCACCACGCCGGTAATGAAGTCGATAATTTCCGATCTCGACGCGCCGTCGCGAACGACGTCCCGTAATGAATATTCAACTGTGGAGAACAGGCAAGTACGAATCTGACCGTCCGCGGTGAGCCTGATCCGCGAGCACGCGCCACAGAAAGCTTCGGTCACCGGAGCGATGATGCCTATTTCTCCCGGTGCGCCGTCGGCGAAGCTAAAGCGCGAAGCAGTTTCGGAGCCGCGAAGGACATCGAGGGGCGCCAAAGGAAATCGTTCGCTGATGCGCTCGCGAATCTCGCGACCCGAGACGACATCGTCGCGCGACCATTCGTGGCCTGAGTCGAGCGGCATGAATTCAATGAATCGCATCTTCACGTCATGCTCGCGCGCGAAGGCGGCAAAGTCCGCCACTTCATCTTCGTTATGGCCGCGCACGATGACGGCGTTGATCTTAATCGGTTGCAGGCCCGCTGTCTTCGCGGCCGCGAGACCCTGGAGAACTCGATCCAGAACATCGACCCCAGTCATTTGCTTAAACACATCTCGCTTCAAACTATCGAGGCTGATGGTGATGCGATCGAGGCCCGCGTCTTTCAAACCCTGCGCGCGATCAGGCAGAAAATAACCGTTCGTCGTCAGCGCCAGATCGTGCAGTCCCCTGGATTTCAGTTTGGCCAGTTTGGCGATGATCGTTTCGATATCCTGGCGCATCATCGGCTCGCCGCCGGTCAGCCGAATTTTTTCAATCCCAAGCTCGACGAAGATCTCGCAGACGTATTCGATCTCTTCGTAAGAGAGCATCTGCTCTTTCGGAGCAATGGGCGGCTCGCCGTGCGGCAGACAGTAAAAGCAGCGAAAATTACAGCGGTCGGTGAGCGACACGCGCAGATCGCGAATCGGGCGGTTGTAGGAATCTTTGAGCAGAGCGGACATCGGCATTCTTATTAAGCTGGAAACAATGATACGCGCGGTGAGAGGGAGTTACAATTTGGTTTCCGACGGCAAGGGCATTCGGCGGCCCTAGATTTCTTTGAGCCATTGTCGAAAGGTCCGCAGCGCCGCGCTTTGTCCTTCGGTCTTGCTTTGTTCAAGGGCGTCTGTCAGAACTTTGTCGGTGAGCACGGGGAACGTCAGGCTCGAAGGCATTTCGACATACTGGCCATCAACCAGGTAAAGAATCCGGACTTGCCGCTCGTCGTACCGCCAAATCTCAGGTACGCCAATGGCGGAATAAAACGACAGCTTACCGGTTGATTGGTGGGAAACATCAACCTCGACAATGATGTCGGGGGGCGGATCTTTTGCGAGGTCGATATCGCCTTTCCCGATTATTCGCTTGGCATTCTTCACGTAAAAGCATGTGTCGGGTTCGGCTCCCTGTAGGAGCTGTTTCTCTTTAAAGGTCGTCGAACCGCGGGTTTCGAGAACCACTTCGTTGGTTTCGGCCAAAGAATCCACCAAGCGAAGCAGCAAGTCCTTGTACATCTCATGTCGGGCAGTGGGGCTCATGATTTCCAGTCTCCCTCGGTCGTAGGCGATTCGAACTGCGTAGCCTTCGCCGAGATCGGACAACAATTCCTCGTACTCTTCCCAGGGAACGTCATTCAGGATCAGACTTCCACCCGCCGGCAAATGCGCGATCGCGTCCATATAGTTTGCGGTTTGCGTGGTCATTGGAAAACCCTTCGAGTCCTAGAATACTATCACTTGGTGACTTTCACCGTGAGCGTCGTCTTCGCAAAATACTCGGTCAAGTTCCCGCGATGTTCCATCGTCTCACGCTTGCCCCAGGCGATGATGTAAACCGAATAAACTCCGGCGGGCAGGCGGAAGTTGTCGCCGACGGTCGCGTACTTGCGGTTTTGTTCGCCGATGTTCTGCTGGAATTCGTTAACAAACGAGACGTCTTTGCCGTCCGGGCCCTGTTGGTGAAAGATGATGCCGATGAAATCGACGCCCGAAGGAGTCGGGTTCTCAAACAAGACATTGAATGGAGAGTTGGCCGGCCATTCGTTCGCGGCGCCCACGCACTTCCAGTTGTCGTCGATTTCCTTACAGACGGTGACCTTGCCCTGACCCGCGGCGGTGTTGCCCACCGCGCGCGGCCCGACCGTGTCTTCGCCGACGCTGAAATCCGTGGTGGCCCACACCTGTGACTTATTGTAGTAGTTCGCCATGCGCACGAAATATTTTCCCGGGGTATTGATGATAAAGCGGGCATAGGCGGTCGTGTGGCGCGGCGAGGCGGCGTAGTCTTTGTTCTCGACATACTCGCCGTTGGCGTCGTTCTTTGTCACCATAAAGGTGATGCCGGCGCCGGTCGGCACGGCCGGAAACGTCGCCACGACATTGACGTTGCGCAGAGTGCCTTTCGGTTGGAACCTTTTCGTGGGATTAACACAGGTCGCAGTCTCCACGGTATTGATGCCATAGTGCGCTTCGGCGATCTTTAAGTCCTCGCACGTTTGCATCTCGATCTTGAATTGGGCATGAGCGGAAGAGGCAAACAAAACTGCAGTGCATATGCAAAGCGCGGACAGGATCAAACAGCGTTCCAACTTAGGGGACATGTTTTTCGTTGGCTCCTTTTTGTGCGGCGAATACTAGCGCCAGCGAAAGCCTGCGTCAATGAATTCGTAAGAGTGATAGCGGGCTCGGGTTTTGATAGGTGACAAAATGTAGCGCGCCCGGCAGATTCAAATTTGACCATTTGCGAGCCATGGGAGTGTTCCTCTTTTTATAGTATGCGGGGGCAAGCCCCCTTCCTGACCACGAGATATCTGACTTGATTGATAATCTCAACTGGAACTGTTCAAAAGAAACAAATCATTACTGCTTCGTTCCGGGTTTCGCTATCACCAGCGGATCTGTTTCCATCTCCCTCCGATAGAAGACGCGCGGCCGTTGCACGCTGCGCTTATCCGGATCGGCGATATTTTTCTCACCTTCGGTGAAAGCGATGTCTAGCCCAAGACCGCGGCCCTGCTTCATCTTCTCTTCCTGCATTTGCGGCACGCGCTCGGTCGCGAAATCGAGCCATTCACGGGCACTCAAGATCCCATCCTGCGGTTCGTTGTCCGCGGCCGCGGTTTTCAAGCCCTCTTCAACCAATGCATACGTGAGCAGGCCGTGACCGAATTGCGCCGCTTCCAACGCCGCCTGATAACTTTGGGCCGCAGTCAGAATGTACATCCCTTTTTCATAAGCAAGTTGGGCCAGGCCTTTTGAGTTCATTGGGCCGCGGCGCTTTTCTTCAGCTTCGAGCGCCTGCCCCGAATTGCAAGCATCAATTACCAGCAAGAGCGATCCGGCCGCCAACCCTTCGACTGAGTCTTCCAACTCCAAATCAGAAATACTGTGCGAGAGAATAGTTTTCAGTCCACTTTCATCAAGCGCGCCGCGCTCGCCCGTGTAGCCAAGATCGTGTGGCAGCAGATAGAAGCGTTGTTGTTGAGCCGTGCCGTGGCCGGCGAAGAAAATGATCACAGCATCCTCGGGCTCTGCACGCTTCATGCGATCCAGTAATCCGGCTTTCAGCGCGGGCGGTTCCGCGGCCGTCCCGGCGAGTCTGCGCAAGGCCCCGAGAATATTCGCCTTGGTCGCGTTCTCGTTCAGCAGCGGAATCACTTCCACGTGATCGAACCGGGCGACCTGCGTCTGTTGCCGGCGCAACTCTTCGCCAAAGCTCTGGGCGTCGGCTACCGCGTACTTTAAGTTGTATTGCGAGTTGGCGTATTCATTGACGCCCACGGCGATTATCCAGGCCGTGCCTGCGCGCTTCAGACTATCCGCGCCGGTCACTAACAAGTTGGCGTCTTTGCTCTTGACGTTATCGTGGTTGAACGCATAAGCCGTCAGGCGGTTTGGTCCAGCTACAAGAGTGATCTCTTCCTCAAGACTGACCAACGGCTGACCTTTTAAAACATCGCCGTGCCAGACCTTGACGAGCGACCCGTTGCGGAACAGACGGACGTCGCGCGCACCGCTGCCTTGCGAATGTTCTTTGTCGGCAGCGGCGTCGGTGATGTCGAGCTTTATCCTTGCCGTACGCGTGTTGATGCCGTTCGCAGGCGCAGCTTCACCCGGCAGTGAAAGTGTCACCGTTGGCTGGCGCCGATCTTTCTTCGAGACATCCTGGGCCACGTGTGGCCGTTTGCCCGCGAAGACATCCGCGAGCAGTCCTGGATAGTAGAATTCGTTAAAGAACCATTCGATCGGAGCCACGTTGAAAGTGTCCTGGTTATAGCGCCAGAGGATCTGGTTCCATGAAGCGGGCGTGCCGTCGAACAAGCCCTCGGGAGTGACGACCATCCATTCACCGCCGTCATCGAGCGAGATCAGCGTCAGCAGATGCTCGCCCGTGTTCGTGTCCCACAGAAAGGTGCTGCCTTCATCACTCGCGGAGGCAAGCAGGCGGCCATCGGGACTAAAGTCCATCGATTCAATGTTGGCTGTATGGCCGACGAGCGTGCGCAGCTCGCGCTTGGTGGCGACGTCCCAAATCTTGATCGTGTTGTCGGTGCCGCCCGATGCCAGGAGTTTGCCGTCACGACTAAAGACAACCTCTGTAACGCCTGTGCCATGTCCCTTGATGGCTCCGATTTGCTGACCCGTACTTGAATCCCAAAACAGAACCTGCCCAACCGACTCGACTGTGATGTCCTTTAAGATGTCCTGAGGATCCTTCGGTCGTTTGCCTTTCGAGCTTTTTTGGTTCGAGGTGTTCATCAAAGTTCCCATGTCGAAATTGGACTTTGATTCGACACCGCCAGTGGCGAGCACTCGGCCGTCGGGACTAAACGCAATCGAGGTTACATTCTTGCCCATCGTGCCGGAAGTCATTGTTCCGAGCACGTTCGTAATCATCGCATTCATGTCAGCCATGTTCGGCATCGATGGCATGTTGGGCATGTTCGGTATCGTCCCCCGCTTACCCATGTTCGGGAGGTTCCCCATGTTTGGCATCGAGCCGATATTTCCCAACGGGTTCGAATTTGAAGCTGCCGGTGCGGCAAAGTTGCGCAGACGATTACCCGAAGCGACCTCCCACATCACCACTTCACCTTGTCCGGCAACGGTGATCAGAGCCTTGCCATCAGCCGAGAAGCCGACCTTGCTCGGCGCTGAACCGAGCGTTATCGTCTGGACTTCGCGGCCTGACGCTACGTCCCAAATCTTGACCTGACTCGATGGCAGACCTCCGTATGTCTGCCCACCCTGCGAGGCCTGATCTTCCATGTACATCGCCGCCAATAGACGTCCGTCCGGGCTGAAGGTGACGCGCTCAACTCCTCCTCCCGTGGCAGATCGGGTGAGCGTCTGAAGTGTCCGGTTTGTAGTCGTGTCCAGAATTGCGATCGCATTATCGTTGGGAGCAAACATCGCGATCCGTTTTCCTTCTGGGCTCGGCATGGCGAACAGTTTGTCGGACGGCGCCTTGCTGAGACGCAGACCGCGACCTGTACGGAGATCCCAACGCGTGCGGCCGCCGGCTGCCAGTTGATTGCCGTCGGCACTGAAGGCCACCGCATAGGCCATGTTGCTCTGCCCTTTTAGCGTCAGCAATTGTTTGCCGGTTTCGGTTTCCCAAAGGAGCGTCGGACTACCGAAGCCACCCGTGCCGATCTTTTTCCCGTCGGCGTTGAGCCCCACAAAGGTGCCGCCGTTATTGGCGAAGACCCCATTGTTGGGTACGTTGAGGGTGGGCAGTTCGCGAGCCGTAGCGACATCCCAAAGCTTGATCGTATAGCCTTCCGCGAGGGCGACGACGCGGCCATTCCGGCTGAACCTAATCGGGCTGTAGTCTTTCAACGTCGATCCCAATTCGCGTTCGCTCTGTTTCGTCGTCAAGTCCCACAGCTTCAATTTCTTTGCGACAATCCCAGCCGCCAGCAGTCTGCCATCCGTCGTAAAAGAAACTTCAAGGCTGTCAATTTGATCGTGCTTCAAGTCAATCGACCGAGTTTCGGCTCCGGAGTCCAAGTCGACAATTTTGATTTTCGATCCACCGGCCTCGACGCGTGCGAGTTGATTGCCGTCGGGACTGAGCGCGGCTCCGCCTTCGCCGCTGGTAAAGCCCGATGGATTAATTGAAGCAGTACCGATCGTCTTTGCTTGCCAGGTCGCAGTGTCCCAAACTCTGATCGCGTCGCTGATCGTGACCAGCTTCCTGCTATCAGCGCTGAATGCGATGAAGGAAACTCCCAGTGCCGACATGAAGGAAGCCTGGGCTCCTCCGGCTAGCGTCTGCACTTCGCGACCCGTCAGCACTTCCCAAACTTTGACCGAGTTGTTGCCTCCGGCCGCAGCCAAAAGACGGTTGTCGGAGCTGAACGCGATAACGGGGGCCATGCCGACTGAACTTTGTCCGCCAGTGGAAAGATCCCGCAGCTCGCGGCCTGTAGCTGTCTCCCACAATTTGATCGTGCTGCTGCGAAACGTGGCGGTGGCCAGCAGACGATCGTCCGGACTGAACACCAGCCGCATCGCGCCAAAGAAATTGTTGTATCCGGTTTGGAGTACGAGTTCAGGTTTGGCTTCTTTCGACTTCGCCTGATCGGGTTTTGATTGGGTGGACGAATTGCTCTCAATGCCGAGGCCGCGTTTGTCTGGCGGGGTTGGACTCTGCCCTATCGCCACGATCGAACCGGCGAAAATAAGAATGAGTGCGGTCGTTGATCGCGCGATCAGAATTCCGTTGCGGAGCAGTCTTGATATTTCTCTCATAGAATTTGCCTATGAGCGAAGCCTATCAGTCCGCCTAAAACCTGTCGAGCATCCGTAAAGATCCTGAATTTGTGTTGCTGCGCCAAATTCATCATTTCATTAGCACCTCGCTTCAGTGACAAGGTGACCCCAGAAATGCATCCAGCCGTTGTTAACGGTTTCTCAAAGAAACCGTTTGAAACGGTTGGCGGTTTATCTGTTAATGCATTTCCACCTCGCTGAAGCGCGGTGCTAATGAGATGAGGCCGAATTGCTTGAGCAGTCAAAAACCGCCCTGCTACCGCAGGCGGTTCTGACAAGAGCGCGCGAGCATCCTTGCTTGAATTTCAACCAGATACAAATCCCGGCAGGATGCCGGCGGGCCGCAGGCAGGGATGCCTGCGCCACTGCCGCGGGCCTACTCAAATTGTTTCTTGAATTGTTCGAACTGCAAACGCAGGCTTTCAACTTCGCCGGCGAGCGCCTCGACGCGGTGTTCAAGACTGACGACTCTCTCTGCTTCGGCAGATTTGCGCGACTGTCGGCTGACTGGTTGCTCGCCATCCAGTTCTTCGATCTGTACTTCGCCTGCCAGCAGGTGCGCGAACCTCGCTTCTTTCTGACCTGCCAGGCGCGGCAGCTTAATTGCCAAAGGCTCGTCCTTCGTTGCCAGTGAATGAAGCCCCTGCTCGATTTCCTCCAGACCTGACGACTCATACAACCGGTACGCGCGCCCGCGAATTTCACCGACGGTTTGCGCACCGCTAAGCATGAGCACACAGATCACCGACAGCTCGAGCGCGCTCAGGTGCAGGTTGTCAGCGACATGCTTGTACTTCGGAACGCGGCTGGTGCTGCCATAGAAAACATAAGCCAGGTTCTTTTCGCGCAGGCTGTCGAGGGCTTGCTCGACTTCCACTTCAGTCAGTGCAGTGACCGGATTCCGATTGTTCTTCTGGTTACAAGCCAGGGTCAGCGAGTTGAGTGTCAGCGGATAATATTCGGGCGTTGTGATCTGCTTTTCGATCAGCGAACCAAGGACGCGGACTTCGTTAGGGGTTAGCAAAGGCACCCGGAGATTATACTGTCAGAAGTGCGGATGCGCATCATTAGCCTCAAAAAGTTCGCGGCTGTGCCGCAACTGTTCGCGTGCTTGTGGGCTATGAATATTTCGTGCCTGACGGCACGGCGAATCTCAACTCTTCACCAGCGAAAGTCCAATCTCCGGTACGGTAAGTGCTCCACCACCGACAGTGGGAAGATCGGCCGGTGACGTGCGCACAACCGTGGCGAATCGCCAAGCCATCCTCCCGACCAATGTGGCTAAACGCCCGCTTCCTGGCAACGTCAGGTTCATCTCAAGGTCAAACTTCAGCCCGCGGATAAACAAAGGAATAAATTATGTCCAGCTTTAAGATAGCTTTTCTCAAAGCAGTCGCTTTGATTGGGCTTGCGCTGTCCAGTTTTCACACCGTATCGGCCCAATCCACCGTCTTCAACGTCCCCTCAACAGACATCCAAACCAAACGGCGGCTCTATGTTGAAGCCGATTTTATGGCGCACGTTTCGTCCTTTGATACAGGTGGTTATCAGTTGTTCGGCACTCGCCTGATTTACGGGCTAAGCAACCGCGCTGAAGTTGGCGTCAACGCATTTTTCGTCAACACAACTCCAGCGGAACCGATCGAGATTCAACCGAACTTCAAGCTACGGCTCTATCACAACGAGAAGAAAGGGTTGGCTCTCGCGACGGGGGGTGTCGCTTACATTCCCATCACGCACCGATCATCGAGCTCGACGCGGGCGATGGTCTACGCCGTAGCCAGCAAGAATATCAAAGGCACTTTCGGTCCGCGTTTCAGTCTTGGCTCGTACGGACTAGTCGGTTCGTTCGAGAAGGGCACTACCAGACACGGCGTGATTGTCGGTTACGAGCAACCAATAACGCCAAAGCTTTCCTTCGTGGCCGATTGGTCGAGCGGCAACAACGACCTGGGCTATTTCGTCGCCGGGGCCGGTCTCACGCTCTCGCCCAAGAGTATCCTTTACGTTGGTTATAACATCGGCAATCAGGGACGCGGCAACAACTCAGTGGGCATATTTTACGGGCGCAGCTTCTGACGTGAGGAGGAATAATGAATCTCAATCTCACCAAGGTACGAAAGTTAGCCGCTGCTACGCGATCATGGGCCCGAGACTGGGGCGGATTGCTAACCATCGCTCTGGCCGTCTTGTATATCGGATACGTCATCTGGATCTTCCTGCTTCATCCGACTGAAGAACACAAGACACTGGTTACGGATATCGCGCAACCGATTGTCAGCCTCGGCATGACGATCCTGGCGTGGAGAGCTTCGCGCCAAGAGGCACTTAACCTCAGAGAACGCCGGGCCTGGAAAATCCTGACGATGGCTTGTTTGGTGTACTTCGTCGGCAATGTAATGTGGGCTTACTACGAACTTCACGTGGGAGAGGACCTGGCGGTTACGTGGGCTGATGTTCCCTACCTGCTCCATTACCCCCTCTGCCTGGTTGGGCTGTTGTACTTTCCGTTGGGACGCTCGGGCCGATCGCGGTTTACTTTTGCGCTCGACGCCGGAACGGTGATGCTGGGCGCGGCTCTCGTGATCTGGTACCTGGTACTCAGGCCGGTGGCTCTTGGCCAACACGTCAGTTCGCTGGAGACAGCCGTCACCCTGGCTTATCCGGTGGGCAATAGTGTCTTGCTATTCGGCGTAGTCGCAGTGTTATTGAGGCGCCCCTCCAGGATGGTGAGCGGCGCGCTGGGCATTCTGACGCTGGCCATCTTCTTCGATGCGATTGCCGACTTTGGCTATTCATACCAGACACTGGACAGCAATTATTTCGGCGGCCAATGGCCTGACTGCTTCTACATGCTTTCTTTTGTCCTGACCGCAGTGAGCGGGCAGTATCAGTATCGGGTCGCGAAAAGTTGCAAGGCGGAAGCGCCAAACGCCGGCATCGAGAAATCTCCTTTTAGCTGGTTGCCTTATGCGGCAGTCGGCATTGCGTACGGCTTGTTGCTGTATGTGGCTTTTAAGTTTCGGTCCGCGCACGGGATGCAACCGATCGTCTGGCTTATCGTAGGGGCCTTCGTGGTAACCGCACTCGTAGTGGCTCGGCAAATCGTGGCAGTGCGCGAGAACTCACGACTGTTGGCGGAGAAGGGAGCGCGCGAAAGCGAAGCCCGCTTTGGCTCTCTGGTGCAGCATTCGTCGGACATCATCGCAATCATTGGGCAGAATGGCAGCGTCAATTACATCTCGCCATCGATTGAACGCGTCTTTGGCTATCAACCAAGCGAACTAATGGGCCGGCAACTGCGGGATTTTCTTTTCCCTGACGACAGGCAAAGAGTGATTGACACCATCGCAGAGATTGCCAAAGCAGCCGGCCAATCATGTTCCATCGAAATGCGTGCCCGACATCGCGACGAAAGCTGGCTGCACATCGAAGCCGTAATGACGAATCTTCTTCATGAACCAAGCGTGGCGGGCATCGTGTTTAATGTGCGCGACGTTACCGCGCGCAAGAAAGCTGAAGATGCGTTGCACCAGAGTGAAGAGAAGCTCAGGCAATCGCAGAAGATGGATGCGGTGGGCCAACTGGCGGGCGGCGTCGCTCATGACTTTAACAACCTGTTGGCAGTGATCATCGGATATTCGGATATGGTGCTCAAAGGCTTACCTGCCCGCGGCAACGAGCGCACCATTGGGCAAGTCACAGAAATCAGGAAGGCCGGCGACCGCGCCGCATCGTTGACCAGGCAACTGTTGGCCTTTAGCCGCAAACAGGTCTTGCAACCAAAGGTTCTCGACCTCAATGCAGTGGTCAGGGACACGGACAAGATGCTGGGCCGGTTAATCGGAGAGCACATTCACACACGCGCCACCCTGAAGGCCGACCTTGGTTCAGTCATGGCTGATCCCGGACAGATGGAACAGGTACTGCTCAATCTCGCCCTCAACGCGCGCGATGCGATGCCCGATGGCGGCAGTCTGACGATCCAGACTGCTAACGTGACGCTGGATGAGGCTTACGCAAAAACCCACCGGCCGGTCGAAGCCGGTTCGTACGTAATGATCGCCGTCAGCGATACCGGACACGGTATGACCCATGAAGATCAATCGCGCATCTTCGAACCCTTCTTTACCACCAAAGACAAAGGGAAAGGCACGGGTCTCGGTCTTTCGACGGTGTATGGAATCGTCCAGCAGTCCGGCGGGAGCATCTCAGTGTACAGCGAGGTCGGGCACGGCACGACGTTTAAGATCTATTTGCCGCGGGTAGACAAAGTGGGAATCGCGGTCCAGCCCAGCCTGGAAAAGACCCTGAAACTGAGCGGCACGGAAACTGTCCTGCTGGTTGAGGACGAAGAAGCCGTGCGAGAGATGGCACAGGAAATTCTGAAATCGAATGGTTATCAGGTGTTGGGGGCCAGCAACGGCAAGGAAGCCGTCACCGTCTCAGAGCAGCACGCGGGAGTGATAAATCTGATGGTGACTGACGTCGTAATGCCGCTGTTGGGAGGGCGCGAGCTGGCCGAAAAATTGTTCCTGACCCGGCCTGAGATGCGTGTGCTTTACATGTCGGGATATACGGACGACGCGATCGTGCACCATGGGGTGCTCGATGGAACAGCCGCGTTTCTGGAGAAGCCTTTTGCGCCCGACGCGCTGGCACTCAAGGTCAGAGAGGTTTTGTCGGTTTAGGAAAAACGGTAATTAACCTTCGCCGTAAACATAGGAGTTGATGACCTCAAGGTTGACACGGAAATCTCTGGCTTGAATGGTTTTTATTCTGTCTAACTGTCACTCACCCGCCAACCACACCGCCACGTTCCGCACGTACGTCTTGATATCTTCCAGTGCCTTTGGATTTCGTTTGTAGCCGTCGCCCGGCGGTTCTTCCAGAAAGCTGGGACAGCCCATGTCTGTATTCCAGTTGTAATCGACAAAGTGGTGGAAGCTTGATTCCGCAATGCCGCGGCCGAGCGTGTTGCCGTGTTCGTCGCGCGAGCTGTCAAAGGCGACTACGAGATTGAATGGACGACCGCTGACTTTGCTTTGGCCGGTGGCAATGACCTGGGCGTGCGCTTCTTCTTCGGGCACGCCGACAGCTCCTTCATGCGGATGAGCCGGAAAGAACTCGATCAGATCATTGGCTGAAGCGGTACGACGCAGGACCTCATGCGGGGAAGTCACGGCGATGGTTTGATAGTCGCCGTTAGCGCCCGAATGATAATTGGGCCAGGAGATCGAAGTCGTGTTCGTGTCGTCGCGCACATGTCTGGCAGCATCGGGCTCGGGATGTTTCGTGTGAAAGAAATGCGCGCGGCCTATGCCGCCCAGCGTGCACAGCGAAATTCCCAGGTCCTGATGATCGCGCGTCGCCATGATGCCGCCGCCGCGCTGGCGAAAGCGTGTAATGCCCTGGCAGTCGGGCACACTCAGCCCATCGCCGTTATCAATCGCGAACAGCCACAACTCATCAAACTCTGATTGATCGAGCGTGCTGAGCACTGGGTCATTACCGGCGGCGTCAGCTTCGCGATTGCGGGCCGTCACTTTACAGAGTTGGTTCCCGGCTTCGTCCTTCATCGAACTCAGCTCGTCGCGCAATAACGAAAACCGGCCGATATGCCAATTATCCTTGGCAAAAGGAATGGTTGTTTGCAGCAGAATACGAATCGGTTTTGTCATAAAGAAAATCCTCTCGCGATAGTGAGGTGAGTCCGGGATCGATAGCGACCGGTTCTGCTGTAGCGCAAATTGTTAATTTGCGAACAAGCGCAAGTTAACAACTTGCGTTACTGTATTGGTACCCGGTCGCTACCGCTCCCGGTCCTGACCTCATACGCGGATCATTGTGCCCTGCATTGTGGCGACCAGTGTTCGCTCTTTGTTTCCAGCGATGCCAAAGACATCGGCGCGCACGACGGTCAGCGTCCGTCCCGCTTTGATTACTTCCGCTCGCGTCACAAATTCTGCGCCCTGCGCCGGGCGCAGCAGGTTTACCTTGAACTCGACGCTGAGAACATTGGAGCCTGCGGGCATCAAAGTAAAGGCGGCGTAACCACAGGCGGAATCGGCAATGGTAGTGATGACGCCGGCATGCAGATAGCCGTGCTGTTGGGCCAGGTCGGCGCGATAGGGAAGTGTGATTTCAATCACGCCCGGATCAACCAGTGCGAGACTGGCGCCGATCAGCTTCATGATGGGCTGCTGCGCAAAGCTGCGCGCGACGTCCTCGGCGAAGGATGGGTTCAGTGGATTCATATTTGGAGTGCGGTAACTTGTTACCGCTTTCAAAGGCCGCGACTCAAGAGGCCGCGGCTATGCCGCCTGATGAGCGGAAAGCCTATGGCTTTCCGGAATTCGGTTTAATAGATCATTGGGGCTGCGCCCCGAATTCATTGGGTTACGAAAGGGGCGTAGCCCCGAACCAAAAGAACAGCTCCCGGAAAGTCAGAGACTTTCCGCACATCAGGCGGCATAGCCGCGCTCTTACTTTAATGCCTGATCCAGCGACGACCTGTCATCCAACATGATCCATTCAACAATTGAAAGCGGCAGACTCCCATTCTTGATCAGGTCGTCGTGAAATTGGCCCAGGCGAAAGTCTTTGCCCGCTCTGTCGCGGTACTTGCCGAGCAGACGCATGATCTGCCACTTGCCGGTCATGTAGGTGATCTTTTGCGTTGGGCTGGCAGCCGCGCCCGCGGCTTCACCTTCGGCTGCTTCGCGATCAAGTCCGCCGGCTTCCATGAAATAACTCACGGCCTGCTCGAACGTCCAACGGCCCGTGTGCAAGTTCACATCGACTCCGATGCGCGCCGCGCGATAACGCGAGAGGCGCAGCACTTGTCCCTGCGAAGCCGAATTCACCGGATACAGGCCAGTGCGCATCAACATCTCTTCGCCGTAAAGCGCCCAGCCTTCGATGAAAATGTTGTCCGAATGCTGCCGACGAATCTCGTCAGTCAAGTGATTGGCGATCGAGAGTTGCAGGAAATGTCCAGGGATGCCTTCGTGGCCGAGAATCGGCCGCGGGTCTTCGATGGCCGCGCGAATGTAGAAGTTCTTGCTTTGCGGATTGTAAGTCGGAATGAAATAGAAGCCGCTCGCGTCTTTATCGTACACGCCGGGTGCATTCATGAACCCGCCGGGGCTGGTGGGCTTGAAGGCTTCGGGCAGTTGCCGAATTTCAAAGCGGCCCAGATAAGACGGCAGAGTGACCAGATGGTTTTCTTTCAGGAAGCCGATCATTTCCGCTTCGCGACTTTCATATGCTTTCAAGAAGTCGTTTTGATCCCTGGGAATCGTTTTCGCGCGCTGCGGATTCGGATCGGCGAGCGAAGGATCGGGCAGCATCGATTCGAGCGCGCGATAACGCGCGAGCTCAGCCTGGCCCAGCATATCGATCTGTTTGGCGTCCAGCGGCAACAGATAAATATTCTTCAAGAGATAGTTGTAGTTTTCCTCGCCCATCGGCTTGAAGGGGACCATGCCGGGCAGACGCTTCTCGAGAAAATCCGCAAACCCGTGCAGCGAGGCAATCGCCGCGTCGCGCGCTTTGATCAGATCGTTCTTCTCTGCGGGTGGCAGATCTTTGGCCAGAGTCATCAAGCTGTCGGTAAAAAGGCTGTCGATCGATCGCGCGGAATCGATCGCGAGTTGCGCATAAAGCCGCACTGGTTTGTTGAGGTTCTGTTTTCCGTGCTCGATGACAAAAGGCATTTGCTTGAGCCTGGCGGTCGCCGCGAGCGAGCGGTTGCGCGGCGTGTCGTAGTCCTTCTTGAGCAGAGAAAAGATGCCGTTGCTGCATTCGTTTACGTAAGTCTGCGGATCGGTTTCTTCAAAATCCATTACGCGATCAAAGAACACGACGCCTTCCAATTGAGAACGAAACAGGAGCCAATCGATGCGATCGTCCTTGCTCCACTTTTCGGTCTGCATCGTTTTCACTTTGGCGAGCACTTCTTTGACGTGCAGGCGGCGCGCGAGCAGAGCGGACAGTCCATAGTCTGTGAGTTTGTTGTCCCAGGTGTGCAGGCCGGCGTCGCTGCTGGAGACGGGATATTGCTGATTGCGCCAGTTGTAATATTCTTCCGCGAGTTTGTGCAGGTGGGCGGGCGATGCGTTGGCTTGGGCGCGGGTCAGGTTTGCAGTTCCGATGATAGTCATAGACACAGACAGAATAAGCAAAAGTTTCATGCGTTTCCCTCGAATCGGATTTCTCGGCTGACGATAAATCAGAATCACATTTGATAACAAGAGCGCCTGCCCTTGGGTTACTTCGGAAGCGAGCCACCAAATCACACGAAGAACCACGAAAAACCTGGTTTTCTTTCATCCACGGAACCGGCGAAACATGCTGGCTTGTCCCAGAGTCATTCTTGGGACAACAGTATGTTGTCCTTAATCCGGCCGGGGCAAGAGACTGCGCGCATTACGTTGTAATCCACTCAGTTTCGCTCGCTTCATCGCGTTGTGACGAAAGCGTGCGGCGTAGCTCTCCGGCGTTAGTTCGAGAATTTCCACCAAAGACGCATTGACGTTTCCCTCGCGCGGTTCGAATCGCGATTCATCCGTGACCGGCGTCATCTGGTTCCAGGGACAGACGTCCTGGCAAATATCACAGCCGTACAGCCAGCCTTCCAAATGCGCGGCGACATCCGGACGAACCTCCGGCGCGCGCGATTCGATCGTCGCGTGAGAGATACACAGATTTGCGTCTACGACATAGGGGTCGACAATCGCTTTCGTGGGACAGGCGTCGAGGCAGAGCGTGCATGAGCCACATTGGTCGGCGATCTGGCGATCGGTAGATTCGAGTTCGAGATTCAGCAGCAGTTCGCCGATAAAAACCCACGAGCCAAATTCCTCGGTGATCAAATTCGTGTGCTTGCCCATCCAGCCGAGCCCGGCGCGCACGGCCCAAACCTTGTCCATCATGGGTTGAATGTCTACACACACTTTTCCTTTTGCTTCGGGCCACTGTGCCTCGATCCAGGATAAGAGCCGGCGCAGCTTATCGCCGACGATGTCATGGTAATCATCGCCCCATGCATAACGCGATACCTTGCCGGGATTGTCTGAATGTTCGGGCGAAGTGTAGTAATTCAAAGCGACAACTATCACCGATCGTGTTTCAGGAAAGATTTTGCGGGGGTCCGTGCGCTGCTCTGGATCGCGGGCCATCCATTTCATCTCGCCGTGAAAGCCGCGAGTCAGCCAATCGTTTAGCCGCTCTAACTCAGCGGACAAAGCGCGCGCAGACACGATACCAACCTTTTCAAAACCGAGGGCGTGTGCCCTGGTCTCGATCTGGGCAGACCTCTCTGCGCGGGTGCTGTTATGCTCGTCCGAAAACGCGACCATGACTCCACAGTATAACAACGGCGTTTCAGAAGCCCGCGCGTAAGCAAGGGCTACGCTCGCGTCGACGAACCTATCGAGAACGGACCAGATGGTTAGTGGCTGATCTCTTCGTCACGAGTGGCCATGAGTGTGGCCCTTCCTTGCGGTCGGGCTTCTGAGACGCTCGAACCAAAACAAATCGGGCGCGCCGTTGCAGACGCGCCCGATGATGGGTCAAGTTTTTGAGTTTGGTTAAAACTCGAAGCGCACGGCCAATTGCACCTGTCGCTCGCGGAAGAGCGTGCTGTCGGCCCCAGTCGTTTGACCGAAACTCGGGTTAAAGGTCAAAGTCGAACCCGAGAGGTTATAGAGCGTCGTATTGACGCTGGTAACCTCAGTGCGGTTAAAGAAGTTGAAGGCTTCCGCCAACACTTCGATCTTCGCCTTTTCGCCAATGCTGAAACGGCGCGACAATCTTAGATCCAGGAACTGAATAGAAGGCTGTTTGAAAAAGTTGCGGGGCAGTCCCGGATACCGGGTGGATCCGCCCGAACCATTCACACCACCACCCGGCGTGAAGCAGGACTGGGTTGTGGACGGGTCGCTACCGGCGGGGCCGATGCAAACTCCCGTGCCGGCGTTGGGTGTGAATCCCACGGTGGCTGCGCTGATCGAACCAGAGACATTGCCGGTGTAACGCTGTCCCGAAAACCAGTTAAAGACCGGGGCAATCGTCCAACCGTTCAGCAATGCATGGACGGCTTTGTTGTCCTTGTTCTTGTAGGTCGTGTTGTAAACCATACTGAAGGTGAACTTGTGACGCCGATCAAATGCAGACAGCGCGTTTTCACCGGCCTGGTCATAGGACACGAGGGGAAGATTGTTCGAGCTAAAGGTTACCGAACTCTGCCCGTTATCAAAAGCTCGCGATAGGGTGTAGTTGCTCTGAATCTGCAGGCCCCTGGTCATGCGACGATTGAACTGCAGCACCAGCGCGTTGTACTTGGAGAACACATCGCTGCGAATCTCAGTGATTTGAGCGTAGAGAGGGTTTGGCCTGGAGGTCGTAAAAGCGGTCCGCTGATTGGCGCCGAGGAAGATCGGCATGCGGACAACTCGTCCATCCGCCGGTCCACCCACCGCCACGAGGTTCACAAACTGTAAATTCGGCGTGCCCGGAGTCGGCAAATTAGTGTCGACGAAGTTGGGGAGGTACTGGCCATAGCTAAACAGGTACGAAGCTGAAACCACGGTGTTGTGTGCGATCTCACGTTCGAAGACCGCGTCGAATTGCTGGATCCGCGGCAACTGGAAATTCGATGCAAAGTACTGAATGGCACTGGGCACCAGACTTCCCGCACCCAAAAGGTTCGGATAGATTGGCGAGCCGGCGCTGGCTGCCTGAAGGGTCACTTGCCGCTGGGCTACGTCCGTGCCGACGCCGGTATTGATGAGCGAATTATAGACGGTCGAGTTAATGACCCGGCCGAAATAAACGCCATAGCCGCCGCGCACAGAGGTCTTGCCATCACCATTGACGTCATAGGCAAACCCAATCCGCGGACCCCAGTTGTTCTTGTCGGCGACCCGGTTGCCGGTTTGCGGCAGGGCCGGATTAATGCGGGCCGTAACATTGGTCGGATTCTGCTGGTACTCATAACGCAGGCCGAGGTTCAAGGTAAAGCGCGGATTGATGCGCCAGTCATCCTGAAAGAAAAAGTTAAAATCGTTGGTGGCCAGGGTCAATCCGAGCACGCCCAGCCCCTGATTGAAATTGCCGGAGTAACACCTGCCGCTAAACCTGCTGGTGCTGCTGTAGCACGTCGTGGTTCCCGGTAGCGCACTCTTGAAGTTGGTGTAGTCGAGGATGAAATCATTCAACGCGCCGGTGAAGCCGAGCGCATTCGCGCCACCATTGTAATTGAACTCGCCGCCGCTAAAGCGGAGGTTGTTGATGATGTCCTTGGAGTGATTGATATCGCCGCCAAACTTGAGCGTGTGATTACCAGTGGAATACGTCATCGTGTCGGCAACCTGGGTACGCCTCTCATCCGGAAATGCGATCCGCTCGAGAAAATTGGGCATGCCGAACGAGAAGCCGTTGGTGAGAAATGTGTTCGGTGATCTGCCACCAAGCGAGTTGGTTGGTTCCCCCGCCAGCGGCGGCTGACTAAACTCGTATTCGAAGTCCTGCCCGTACTGGAAGCGGGCCTCGTTCACCAACTTGCTCGAGAGCGTCGAAGCCAGACGCAAGTTAAGGAACCGAGCCCTGACGAAGTCATCACCAAAATTATCTCGGGCGAGGGTGTTCGTCGCCTGGGTCTGGATGCCTGCGGGCGAATTCCACTTCAAGTCATTGTAGGTAGCGGTGAACACATGGTTTGAGTTTATGTGCCAGTCAACCTTCGGCAGGAGAATCAGATTGTCACCCCGGCGAGGCAGGGTGCCGGAAAGACTGTTCAGAAAACTCAGCGCGGTGTCGACCTGTGCGCCGGTCAGTCCTTTGCCCGTCGTCAGAGGATTAGTGGCGCCGGCAGTTCCTCTACTGCCGCCGGTTAGCCCGGGACACAATGCGTTGGAAGTTTGCGTACCTAGTGCCGTGGTCAGCAAACATTTGTCCGCGGTGTTAAGAAAATTGGGGTCAGTAAATCTCGCCAAACCAGGAAAATTACGACGCTGTTGGTCATAGCTGAAAAAGAAAAACGCTTTGTTCTTCACAATCGGTCCGCCGATGGTGCCCCCGAACTGGTAACGCACGTCGACGGGCTTGATGCCAACCGGCGTAAACACTCCGTTGACCAGCACCGAGTTCGTCGCCAGCGGATTGCGCGCACCCCATTTGTTGTTACGGTCGTAAATGAAGCCGCCGCCGTGGAACTCGTTCGTTCCCGACTTGGTCACGGCGTTGGTGACGCCGCCGGCCGAACGTCCGTATTCAGCAGAGTAGCTAGACGTGTTGACCTGAAATTCTCGAATTGATGCCTGGCTGACGACGTAAGGGATACGTGTGCGGCCGCGTTCTTCGGCGAAAAAAGCCTGGTTGTTGTCGCCGCCGTCGACCGTGTTGTTATTCAGCAGGCCGGAGATGCCGCGAAAACTGATCAGCCCAAAGGTGCCATCGGGAACTGCGCCGGGCGTGAGAATAGCAAAGTTAGACCAGCGGCGGCCGTTGATCGGCAATTCGTTGATTGAGGTCTGATTGATATTGCTGGAGAAATCCTGCTGCGAGGTGTTGATAACGGGTGCCTCGGCAGTTACCTGGACCGTTCCGGTCACTCCCTGAAGTGATAGTCCCACGTCCAAAGTGGTCGCGCGTCCTACCTCAACTACAACGCTCTCGTTCGAGAAAGGGGCAAACCCTGCACCGTTCACCGTCACTGTGTAGGTGCCGGGTTCGAGATTGACGATTTTGAAGCCGCCGTTATCGTCGGAGGTCGCGGTGGCTTCTTTATTTGTTCCCGTGTTCCTGGCAGTGATCGTAGCGCCGGCCACTACCTCTTTGTTGGGATTGGTGACGGTGCCGTTGATCGCGCCCGTAACCGTCGATTGCGCCATTGTGCTCAGCGCGCACATCGCGGCGAGCACCAGAGAGGTTAGACAGAATCGTAGAGATTTAGGCATTAGGAGACTCCTTAGGAAAATCAGATCGTTGAGAACAATTTGCGCGCGAGCCATCGAGCGCAGATTAAGTGAGACTTCCGAGAAACCTATTTGCGACGCCCGCTTGTTCGAAGGAAAAACTAAACCAAGGTGTAGAACGCGGTTTCTATCATGACTGACGGCGGGCGCGCAAGCTTAAAACACCACCGGGTGATGAATAAAATGTTAACCAGTTGCCCCAGTCAAACTAAACAAGAAAAAGGGCGCGTGTTCGATTGAACACGCGCCCTTAAGTTGAGACCGAGCGGCAGAACCGCGCGAGATAACCTAGAACTCAAAGCGGACGGCGAGCTGCACTTGACGCTCGCGGAAGAAGAACCCGTCAGAGCCCGCAATGCTGCCGAACGTCGGATTGAAAGTCGCGAATATGCCGGTGCCAAAGGGACACGCGCCGGCTGATCCGCTTCCAGTGCAAACGGTGTACATCTGGGTATTCACGCTCGTAACCTGCGTGCGATTGAAGATGTTGAAGCCTTCAGCCAGCAGTTCGATTTTGTAATTCTCCTTCAGCGTGAAGCGACGCGAAACGCGCAGGTCCACGTACTTGATCGGAGGCTGGTGGAAATAGTTGTTCGGCAACAACGCGAACCGCAGCGAACCATTGGAACCATTGATACCACCCGCCTGGCTAAAGCCGAATACGCCACTCGGGCTGAAGCTGTTGGTGGTCGGGGTGTAGCGCGCGCCGGAAAACATATTTATTACCGGCGCAATGGTCCAGCCGTTTAGCAACGCCCGAGCTACCTTGTTGTCTTTGTTCTTATAGCTGGTGTTGTAGACAACGCTGGCAACAAACTTGTGCCGGCGATCAAAGTTGGACAGACCAGACTCACCGCCCTGATTTAGCGGATCAAAAGGAGCCGAGAATCCAGGCGTAAACGTCTGCGAATTCTGTCCGTTGTCCCGGGCTTCAGAAAGAGTGTAACTGGACTGGAATTGCAGTCCGTTCGTTAAGCGGCGGTTCGCCTGCAACACCAGGGCGTTGTACTTGGTCGAGATGTTGCTGCGCATTTCCTGAATTTGTCCGAAGGCTGGATTCGGTCTGGCTGCTCCCAGGTAATACGGGAATGTCCAAACCTGTCCACCAACCGGACCGTCGACTATCGTGATGCTCTTAGCCACAGTCGGCGGAGACAGATTGGTGTCGACGAAGTTCGGCAGGTATTTGCCGAAGCTGAAGAGATAAGAAGCAGAAACGACCGTGTTGTGCGCCACTTCTCTCTCCAGGACGAGATCGCCCTGTTGAATCATGGGATTTTGGTAATTGGTCCCGAAGTAGTTAACAGTTGCCGAGCCCAAAGGCGCGCTCGCCAAAATGTTGGGGAAGATCGGCGCCGCAGGATTGCCCGCGGGAATCAGAGGAGTCGCGGTTCCGCTGGGCGCGGCCGGATTTACTGAGGCGACAATCTGACTGCTACCCGCGACGCTGGTATTGATTAGCGCCTGAGTAATCGCCGAGCCATTGATGCGTCCGTAATAGATTCCATAACCTCCACGGATGCTCGTCTTGCCATCGCCCTTAACATCCCAGGCGAATCCAAGGCGCGGGCCAAAGTTGTTTTTGTCATTCGGGCGATTGGCGGTTTGGGGCAGCGCCGGATTAATCAAAGCCGCGAACGGTTGCGGCAACTGCTGGTATTCGTAACGAACTCCCAGGTTCAAAGTGAGCCGAGGCGTTACGCGCCAATCGTCCTGAGCAAAGAACGCCCAGTCAATCGTTTTAAATTCAAAACGCGGAGGCCCAAAACCCTGTGCGTAGTTGCTGGTGTAGCACCTCCCGGCAAGTCTTGAATTGGCGACGGGGGTTACCTGCGTGAAGCATGTTTTTCCCGCTGTCCTCAAGGCCCCGGCGGTGGTGAAGTTTGTGTAGTCAATCAGGAAATCATTGATGTTTGAGTAAGCATAGGACCCGGCTTCAGTGAACAACTCGTCATAGACTTCGCGCACGTGATTAATGTCAGTGCCGAACTTGAACGTGTGGTTCCCGGACGAGTAGGTCAGCGTGTCCGCGAATTGCAGTCGTCTCTCGTCAGGCAGAGCGCGTCGATCCAGGCCGGTAGATTTTCCGAACGTCAGTCCGTTCGTCAGAGCGACCTGAGGTGAAAAACCATTGGCGGTCGTCGGCTCGCCCGGCAGTGCCGGCTGTGCAAACTGCGAGTCAAGTTCTTTCGCCCACTGGAACCGGCCTTCGTTGACCAGCTTGCTCGAGATGGTTGAAGCCAGACGAATATTAAGCGTGTCGGCAGTGACAAAGTCGTCGCCAAAACCATTCCGGTCGCGGGTTACGGTCGCCGCCGTCTGAACTCCCGCCGGCGAGGCCCAACGCAATCGGTTGTAAGCGACAGTTAAGGTGTTGTTCTGATTGAGACGCCAGTCAAGCTTGGGCAGAAACAGCTTCTGATCGCCACGACGCGGCGTGGCGCCGGTCAGGCTGGTGATAAAGCTCAAACCCGAATCGATCTGGGCTTGCGTCAATCCTCTGGTCAAGAGGGTCGCGTTGTTAACCGTGCTCAGATAGCTGGGGACGGAAAAAACCGCGACGCCAGGGAAATTACGTTTTTGCTGATCGTAGCTGAAAAAGAAAAATGCTTTGTCCTTGACGATCGGGCCGCCGATGGCGCCGCCGAACTGATAGCGAACGTCGGGAGCCTTATAAGCAACCGGAGTCGAAACGCCACCAATAATCTGGTTCACAAAACTCCGGGGATTGCGTGCGCCCCATCTGTTATCGCGATCGAACAAGAACGCAGTGCCGTGAAACTGGTTAGTGCCGGATTTCGTGACCGCGTTAATGACCCCACCCGCCGAACGTCCGTACTCGGCTGAATAGTTCGAGGTGTTGACCTGATATTCACGAATGGCTGCCTGGCTGATTACATAGCCGATGCGGGTTCGCCCGCGCTCCTCAGAGAAGTACGCCTGGTTATTATCGCCGCCGTCAATCGTACTGTTGTTAAGCAGGCCCGAAATGCCGCGAAAACTAATCAGGCCGAAACTGCCGTCCGGAACCGTTCCGGGGGTAAGAATCGCCAGGTTGGACCAGCGACGACCGTTGGTCGGAAGATTATCGAGCGAGACCTGGTTAACGTTAGTGGAAAAGTCCTGCTGCGTCGTGTTTATGACGGGCGCCTCGGCAGTTACCTGGACCGTTCCAGTCACTCCCTGAACTGACAGCCCTACGTCCATCGGGGTCGAACGTCCTACTTCGACGATGACGTTCTCATTAGTGAACGGAGCGAACCCTGAACCATTCACGGTCACTGTGTAAGTGCCGGGCTCGAGGTTGACGATCTTGAAGCCGCCGTTGTCGTCAGCAGTAGCGGTGGCTTCTTTATTAGTCCCATTATTCTTGGCAGTGATCGTAGCGCCGACCACTACCTCTTTATTGGGGTTGGTGACAGTACCATTGATGGCGCCGGTCACTGTGGATTGGGCCATCGTGCCCATCGCGCACAGCGCCACAAGCGCGATAGAGGCAAAACTTAAGCGTAGAAATTTAGACATAACTGAAGAGCTCCTTGACTGATTAGTAACGTTGAGACCGTTTTCCGCGCGAGCTATCCGGCGCAGGTTGGACCGAAAATATCGTAATCGTACTGGATTGGTCGTTCGGGAACGCCTGCGAAGAAGTACTGTGGGCGATCAGTATGACGAATGGTAGGCGCTGGAGCATGAAAAGTGCTTGATCGTATTTGCAACTTGCGCTAATCAATTCAATCGACCGGGTACGTTTACAGCGGGCTAAGGAGAATTTGGCAAGTATTGTGCCTGACTGTTACGTTAACATCGACGTTCAATAACGACGCTGTTTGTTACGGTTATTCTTCGCGCAAGTCATTAGCGGAAATCCGCCTGACCGAGAATTTGGATTTTCTATGAAAATCCAAAGACACATCTAGCGCATCCCATCTTGCTTTGATGACACGTTTGCGTCGCACGACGCAGACGACTTTGCGTCCATTACCGGTCGACATAAGCGATCCTAAACTCGCTCACAAATGATCGCGATGCCTTGTCCGCCGCCGATGCAAGCAGTGGCCAACCCGTAACGACCGCCACGTCGTCGCAACTCATGTAGCAACGTCAGCACCAGCCGCGTCCCAGTAGCGCCCAGTGGATGCCCCAGGGCAATCGCACCACCGTTAACGTTGGTCCTCTCGCGATCCAAACCAAGTTCTTGTTCAACCGCCAGGTACTGCGCCGCGAACGCTTCGTTAACTTCAATCAAGTCGATGTCCGAAAGTTTCAAACCGGCTTTCGCTAACGCTTGCCGAGTCGCGGGCACGGGTCCAATTCCCATGAGCTCAGGTTCAACTCCGGCGTAGGCCCAGCTAACGATGCGGCCCATCGGTTTGATGTTCTTCCGCTTAACAAAATCCTCCCCGGCGATGATTAAAGCCGCCGCGCCATCCACGATGCCCGACGCGTTTCCCGCGGTGACAAATCCGTCTTTGCTGAAGGCCGGCCTTAGCTTGGCCAGGATTTCCATGGTTGTGTCGGGGCGCGGGTGATCGTCCTGTTCGAAAAGGACGATGCCTTTTTTGGTCTTCACCTCGACCGGGACGATCTCTGCGGCGAAGACGCGGGCGTCAAGAGCGCGCTTGGCGGCTTGCTGCGAACGCAGCGCGTACCGATCCTGATCCTCGCGCGGAATCTCGAACTTGCGGGCCAGATTCTCGGCGGTGCCGGCCATTGGCACGTTGCAGTAGGTATCGAGCAGCGCCACCATCAAACTGTCTTCAAGCTTTCCCTGTCCCAGAGCAAAACCAGATCGCGCGCCGCGAATCACGTGCGGCGCCTGCGACATTGATTCCATCCCGCCCACCAGACAAGCCTCGGCTTCGTCGAGTTGGATCATCTGCGCCCCCGAAACGATCGACTGAATGCCGCTGCCACACAGGCGGTTGACGGTGAGCGCCGGACGATCAAAGGGAACTCCTGCTTTCAGCGCTACGTGCCGCGCACCATAGATCGCGTCGCCCGACGTTTGCAGCGCATTGCCAAACACGGTGTGATCGATCTCATGCGGCGCCACGCCGGTTGTTTCCAATGCCGCGCGCGCCGCGATTGCCCCGAGATCAATCGCCGAAACATCTTTGAGCGCACCCACATACTCGCCCATCGGCGTGCGCTTACCACCAATTACAAAAACATCACGAGCCATAACTATGAATGCCCTTCACAGACGAAAATCTCAGCAAGGTCGGAAACGAAGAAGGCTAGCAAACGCCGCGCGCGGGGTCAATTTGGAGTGCGTTGGCAAGCGAAGCGCGACACCGCTTTGGATCGTTTTAGTCTCACAAAGAAAGCGCCGTCGTCGCTTCGCTTTGCCGGCGCACTCCAACTTAATCAATCCGTAAACCGATGCTTCTCGCGATAGCGATGCAGCAGTTCTTCGAGAAAGCCTTCGTAGGTAAACGTAGCCAGGTCATAACGCGGCCGCAGTTTGAAAAGTATCGGCATGGCCACGCGCCAGGCCATCCATTGCCGCGGGTAGTCTTTCAAATCCCAGCGCCGGCGCAGAAAACTTTCAACCACAGAAATCTCCTGCTGGGTCACGTTGTTGACATCGGCACTGAATTGAACCGGCTGAAACGAACGGCGCAGTGCCGGATCGGAAACCGGAGAGGCAAAGACTTCCGCAAAGGCCGGCGCTTCCGCTTCGCGCTCGCGCACGACTACGGTCCCGGCGACCAGGTCGCCGACGCGCTGGTCCCGGTCGGTCGAGAAAACTGAAATCAGGCCGATTGAGTAGAACGGAAACGGCATGATGTCGAACTCGCGCAGGAGATTGCGCACGATCGCTTCAAAGAAGCTGATCGGCCGGCCGTCTTCGCGAATTACCCGCAGCTTCAACCAGCGCTTGCCTGGCGTTTGACCGTGCCAAAGCCATTCGAAGATCGCGAAGTAACCGGACATCAGCAGAAAAACCAGAATGACCAGCAAAGCAATAACCCACTTGGGCGCGGTTGTCAGCCGGCTGCCGAAATCCGTGAAGTTGGCGATGATTGCGAAAATAGTAAACAGCACAATCAGCGCGACTATCTGGATCGTGTGATCGATGGCGCAGGCAATAAACCGATTGCCGATCGACGCCAACGCGAAATGCAGCGGCACGCGCTCAGGCGTTTCGATTACGAGGGTTTCGTCGCTGGTGATAACGGCTGACATTGGAGCAAATTCTAGCAGGCTGCTGAAAAATAACTAAGGGACATGTGCGAATGTTTGATTCTTTCCTAAACGGGTGGAGCAGGTGTTCTGGGGCGGAAAGTGTCATGGTCCTAAGCCGCCTTCAGGCGGCTTTCCCGTAGGGTTACAAGACCGGGCGTTTTACGCCCGGGTGCGGACTTCGGGAAAGCCGTCTGAAGACCGCTAGACTCAAAATAAACTCAACGCATCTCTGGCGCGCCCGACAAACCAACAACGCTTCCCAACACCATCGACACCGCTTCCGGGTACAGTTCGTGTTCTTCTTCCAGTATGCGCGCCGACAAACTCTCAACCGTGTCGTCTTTGTGAACGGGCACGGCGCGTTGCGCGATTATCGGTCCACCATCCAACGTTTCATCAACAAAATGAACCGTACAACCAGACGAGGTTGTGCCGTGTGCGAGCGCCTGCTCTTGCGCATCGAGACCGGGAAATGCCGGCAGCAGACTTGGGTGGATATTGAGGATGCGGCCGCGATACGCTGCGATGAATTCGCGCGACAGCACTCTCATGTAGCCAGCCAGACAAATCAGATCGATGCGCAGCGCCTGCAGGGCCGCAATGACTTCGCGATCGTGTTCAGCGCGCGGGCGGCCGCGACGCTCAATGATCAGAGTTTCAATTCCGAACTCTGAGGCTTTGACGAGCCCGGCGGCTTTAGGTTGGTCACTGACTACGATTGCGATCTCGGCATTCGCGATCCGGCCGTCACGCACGGCTTCGGCCAGCGCGACCATGTTCGATCCGCGCCCGGAGATCAGGATCCCGATCCGAGCGCGCTTAATTACGTCCGGTCTCTGCGACATGACCCCGATCCGAGCTGTCAAAGATTTGGTTGAGGTGGTGCTTCAGATGAACGATGTAGTCCTTCATCAAATACTCGAGCGTGGCGGTTTCTGATTCGCTGATGGTTTCGAACGCAATGGTTTGCAGGCTGTGTTGAGCGCAGCGATTCCCCATCTTGTGCGCCGGAGCGCACGCCATTACGTGGAGCAAATGCAGATTGTAAGCTCGCCATAAATCCACCAGCCCGCTCCACGAGGCCTGCTGGTACTGTTGAACCTCGACCCAACCATTCTGATCATAGCCCGGAAAGACCAGATCGTCTTTGAGTTGGGCCAAGACGAACCGCGCGTGGTTATTCGTGGCCGAGTCGATCAGGTGACCAATGATTTGCTTTGCAGACCAATGTTTTTCGGTAAGGGGCTGTTCGCTCTCCGCTTCGCTGATTTGCAGCAAGCGCGGCGCTGCCGACTCAATCGTCTCTTTGAAATCATCGAGCCATGAGTTCATTAAGAGTGTCCTTTGCTTAAGTAGCGATGGGGCCGAATTCAGCCGCGGAGCGGCATAAGATCTGTAGCCCATGGCGTAAGCCATGGGACAAGAACGCAAAAGTAAACCAGCCCCGGCAGGGGCGAAACCGCTCTTTGATCTCGTTCGAGTTTCGCCGCTCCGCGGCTATCTCGCGGTCCGCATGCATACCCACGGCTGACGCCGTGGGCTACAGATCTTTTGCCGCTCCGCGGCTTTGACTCATGTCTTTGAAGGCTTCCAATTTGGCCAGACATTCCTGAACTCTGTGCCCACTCACTCGATCACGACGTTACGCGGGCCCTCGCTCACGCGGCCGATCTCGAAACATTTGAACTCACGAGCTCGCACTTGCGCCGTGATTTCGGCAACGTCGGCGGGCGCGCAGACAACCACCATCCCGATTCCCATGTTGAAGGTCCGGAACATCTCTGCGTCTTCGATATTTCCGATGCGCTGCATCAATTCAAAAATCGGCAGCACCGGCCACGAGCCGCGCTTGATTTGCACGCTGGTTCCTTCAGGCAGAATGCGCGGAATGTTTTCCAGTAGGCCGCCGCCGGTGATGTGCGCCAGCCCTTTTATTGTTCCCGAATCAAGCAGGCCCTCGAGCGCGCGCAGGTAACTTACATGCGGCTTCAAAAGCGCCGCGCCGATCGTTTCGCCAAGATCATCGAGATAAGTGTCGGGCGCACAGCCCGCGTCCGCAAAGAAAAGTTTGCGCGCCAGCGAATAACCGTTCGTGTGCAATCCCACCGAGGGCAGACCGAGCACGATATCGCCCGGCGTGATCGCGTGACCGTCAATCACTCGTTCGCGGTCGACGACGCCGACGATAAATCCGGCTACGTCATATTCGCCGTCCGCGTAGAAGCCGGGCATCTCAGCCGTTTCGCCGCCGAGCAGCGCGCTGCCATTTTCGCGGCAGCCGTTGGCGACGCCTTCAACGATCGCCGCAACGGTTTCCGGCGCCAGCTTGCCGGTGGCGATATAGTCGAGAAAGAAGAGCGGTCGAGCGCCCTGAACCAGAATGTCGTTGACACAGTGATTCACCAAATCGCGTCCGATGGTGTTATGGATGCCGGTCGCGAAAGCGATCTTCAGCTTAGTGCCGACGCCATCCGCCGAAGCGACCAGAACAGGTTGGCGCAGTGCCGGAAACGCGCCATCAAACATTCCACCGAAGCTGCCAATCTCAGACAGCGTGCGCGCGTTGAAAGTCGCGCGCGCGAGTTCTTTGATCTTTTCGGTCGCGCGGTTTGCGGCGTCTATGTCCACGCCGGCGTCGGCATATGTTGCAGGTTTGGTCATAAGCGGAGCAGGAGCGACGTCGCCGCCTGATGTGCGGAAAGGCTCTGCCTTTCCGGTACCATGATCGCAAGAGACAGTGGCTCCGCCCCATCGATTCCGAGGCTCAGCCTCGCAAGAAGAAAGAGACTTCTCACGGTAAGGCGAAGCCTTACCGCACATCAGGCGGCAGAGCCGCTAAGATCTACTCACTTCTTCTTCGCACTTTCCTTCGACGGTTTCGGCTTTGGTGGAGCCCCGAAGTCACCGTATGCGATAAAGCCCGAACGTGATGAATCATCTTTCGCCGCTTCACGTCCGGCCCACACGTCTTCCTTAGTCTCTTTCGCGGTCTTTATCTCGTAAAGCTTGCCTGAATCACCTTTGCCTCTGGTGGTGATCGTCACTTCGCCCTGCAGATCCGTGCGCCATACTTTCGCGTTCGCCGCCTTAAGACGATCGAGGACGGATTGGGCCGGATGCCCGTAACGATTCCAACCGCCATCGGAGATAATCGCTGCTTCGGGTTGCACTCGCTTCACGAAGTTTTCGGAGGTCGCATACTTTGAACCATGATGCCCGATCTTGATCACCTTAGCTTTCAAATCGAGGTCAGACCTGCTCAACAGACGCTCTTCGCTCTGGCTTTCGGCATCGCCCATGAACAGCATTGAGAAGTCGCCGTAATCAAGCCGGAGCACGATCGAGTTGGCATTCGTATCGTTGCCGCCGCCCTTCATCTGATCTTTGGTGAAGAGAGGTTCGGCCGGTCCGAGCACAGTCAGGATCGCGCCGCCGCCGAGATCGTATTTCTTTCCCGGCTGCGCTTTTTCGTATTGCGCGCCGTTCTTGGTCAGCGCGTTCCGATATTCATCGAAAAAGCCGTTCACGGTTTTGGTTTTGCTTTTCTTTGGCGGCGGTGGTGGCGGAGCGGCCTTCTTGCCTTTTGCAGGTTTCGTGACTGCGGGCGCGGGCGTGGAAAAATCGACACCGTTATCGATCATGTCTGTGACTTTGATTCCATTCAGCACTTCAGCCGCGCCGCCGAGGTGATCGGGATGCGGATGGGTCGCGATGAAGTAATCGAGATGCTCGATTTTGTAACGCTTCAAAGCATCGAGCACGACCTTGCCTTTGCCCGCGTCGCCCGCATCAATTAGCACCGATTTACCAGAGGGCGAAATGATCAGAATCGAATCGCCTTCGATTGGCCCTACGTCAAGCACGTGAACCTGCAGCTCACCGGTAGGCTTTGGCGGGCGCGAGCGCAGCCACGGCAAACCGAACTTGAAAAACCCAACGCCGCCCGCTCCCAACAAGAGAACAAGCACGGCAATCGCGCATCCACATCCACGTGTGCTTCGCTTCAATTGGCTCAGCTGCTCCTTTTATCTTTCGCGTATCACTTGCACGCCGGGGTGGGGATCGTACTTATTGGCAAACGTTCGCACCATGGGAACCAGATCGTGCTGGCCACGCGAATACGCTCCTAAAGCTTTCTCAGCTCCCGCGGCGCGCCAGATCGTGTCGCGGCCGAACACTTCTTCGATGCCAAGAAAAAGTTGATCCGTGCGGTGCAACTCGACCTTGATCTCCGGATGGAAAGCGAAAGTCTTGATCGAGTATATCGCCAGTTCGGCGCGTTCGGTCCAGGTTACCCGGCTGCGCAAGCTGCCCGCGGAATCGATCACCAGAAGTATCAATCGAATTCCCAGCAACGGTTCACCGGCCCGGTTGGCCATCGCGCAATCCAGAGTGAAGTCGCCATTCCTGCTTAACTTCGGCTCGTCGATACGGGCCGGAAGATCTGTAACATCAAAGAAAACAACTTCGTTCGCCGCGGGTTGTTGCAGGGTCGCGGCCGGCGCAGTGAAGCTAAACAGCGCACCCATTCCAATCGCCAAAAACGCTTGCACTACAACCGGTGGCTTCCTGTTCATTGCCTTGCGAGTATGCCGCGCCCAGGATTCTGAGCGCAAACCTTCTCGGTGTGTGAACATCGCTGGCAGTTGAGATTCCTCGTAATCCTACGCGGAAAACATTTCGTTCAGCTCGCGCAGCGCCGTTTCCATATCAGCGCGCGAAACGTCGTAGTGCGTGACCATTCGGATCGATGAACCAAAGCCTGATGCCAGCACGCCGCGCTCTCGCAGTTGCGCGCAAATGCCGTCGGCACTCAGACCGGTTTCACTGACTTCGAAGATCACGATGTTGGTGACGACTTTTTCGGGATCGATTTTGATGCCTGGCAGTTCCGCGAGTCCTTCGGCCAGCAGTTTGGCGTTGGCATGATCTTGGGGCAGGCCCTCTGGCGATTCTTCGAGAGCAATCAGACCGGCAGCAGCCAGCACGCCCGCCTGGCGCATGCCGCCGCCGAGCATCTTGCGCACTACACGCGCTTCGTCGACGAACGCGCGTGTTCCCAGCAGCATCGATCCGACCGGAGCGCCCAGACCTTTCGAAAGACAAAACATCACCGAATCCGCCGGACGCGCCAGCTTGGCGACCGTTTCGCCCAGGGCTACAGCCGCGTTGAAAATCCGCGCGCCATCCAGATGCACGGGCAGATTCTTCTCATGAGCCCGCGTGCAAATATCCTCGGTGCGATCGCGCGTCAGAAGCGATCCGCCCGCCAGGTTATGCGAATTCTCTAAAGCGATCAGGCCAGTAGGCGCGACATAGTAAGCCGTCTGCTCATGAATGGCGGGAGCGATTTCATCCCAGTTCAGGATGCCGCTGCCGTCGTTGCTTTTCACCGGCCGCGCCAGCACTCCTGAGAACGCCGACATCGTCGCCATTTCAAAGTTGTAGATGTGTCCGCGTTCTTCGATGACGACTTCCTGGCCCGGACGCGTGTGCAACTTGACCGCGATCTGGTTTCCCATCGACCCGGTCGGCACGAAGATCGCCGCTTCTTTTTCGAATATCTCTGCGGCCCTTTCCTGCAAGCGATTGACTGTTGGGTCTTCGCCGTAGACATCGTCGCCGACTTCGGCTTCGGCCATCGCGCGACGCATCTGCGGCGTCGGCTTCGTTACCGTATCACTGCGTAGATCGATCATAGTGTGTGGCATGGTCTGGGTCAGGATCGCAAAACAAAGACCGTAGTTAGCTCCCGTTGGAGGGAGGACTCTATCACAGAATTGAGCGCTAATAACGAGGTGAAACCAACGGTGGCTTCTACTCCTATCTGAGCGCCAACGGCGCTGAGACCAATGGGTTTCAGTTAACCGTTGGCTTCCCGCGGTTGATCTGACTCTCCGCCGGCCGATGGGGATGGTGACGGCAGGAAACGGCATTGGCCTTCTAAACGTGCACCCGTTTGAACGACGAGGGCCGGAGTTTCGATATCGCCAAGAACCTTGGCGTGAGACTGCAGCTCCACGCTCTCAGAGGCGTAAATATCGCCATGCATAATCCCGTCGATAATCGCGTTGGCCACGAAGACATCCGACTCGACTTCCGCGGTTTCGCTTACGATCAGCGTGCCGGTCAACGAACGCAGCCGCCCAGTGACATAGCAATCGATGCGCAGCGTGCCTTCAAACTTGAGTTCGCCCGGTTGTTGGGCAGGTTCAGTAGATTTGTCGAGCTTCGGAGCCGGCCTGAGGTTTTCGAGCCAGGCATCAAAAGTATCGGGGAGAAAGTCGGCGAATCCGCCGGAGGCTGAGGACTGGTTCAGACGAGAATCTCGCACGGTACGATCTGATACGGGTTCCTCAGCATCAGCCATAGCGTGACCCTCGTTCGTGCTTTCGAGTTACGTGTCGCAGTTTTCATTCTTGAGCATGCGGCAATCGCCCTGAAAGACCGCGCCGGGTTTCATTGTGAGTGTCCGGGTCGAGATGTTGCCGTTGATTACGGCGGCCGGTCCCAACTCAACCCGCTCATGACCAACAACGTCGCCGTTGACGGTGCCGCTGATTACCACCACTCCGACTTCGATGTCTCCCTCGACCAGCGCCGAATGATCGACAATCAGCGTCCCCTTCGGCGACGACACCGTGCCGGCGATGTGACCGTTGACCCGCAGCATATCCTTGAAGTTAATTTCCCCAGTGAGTTCGGGTACGGTCTCAACCGGGCCGCAGCGCTGGCGCTGCTTGATAGTGAGTGCGCTACCGCCGGCGCCTAATTGACCAGAGATTATTCCATCGATCGGCATCCAGCCGCGGAACGTAGCTTCGCCGATGATGACCGGAACGCGCGCTTGGAAGTTGGCACTCTCGCGTCGTGGACGGGCCGTCGGTGCTGCGCCGGGGACCGATGAAAGGGGACGCACGGGTGGCGTTAGCTGCTCGGTACCCGCTAACGCGCTCGGCAGGAACTGGGGTGTTATGCCTGGTAACGCCGGGGCTGGGAGGCTGCGAATCACGTTTTCTGCCGGCTTAGTCTCAACTGCTGGCTCAAGTTTCAGAGCCGCCTTCGCTGGTGCCATTATCATTCTCCACGGAAACTGCGCTTGCAGTTTCAGGTTTGGATCCAATTATTTTGTGGAAGAACCCGCTCTTGACACCACGGGACGAGTCGTTCGAAGAAAAACAATGCCTTGAGTGCGCGCACAGTATCACAGGCGCAGCATCGGTTCAAGAAATTTTGGTGCAGAAATTTTGGTGCAGTGTAAATTGTGTAATGATGTAATTATGGGTTGCTGATTTTTTTGACAGTCACGTACAATCCGCCTAATGCAAATAGTCCGCGAGGAAACGCTGATCTCATGCGGGAAGTATGCGAGTTCTAGGGAGTGGAGACGCACCCGCAAGAGTCTCCACAGAGCCATCCGCGAGGTAGAGTGGCCACCAGGCTCCGGCTCCTTCACGATTTATCCAGAGTCAGGAAAGAAGCGGGGACAGGGTAATGGCGTGGTGCCAATCAAAAACGGCCTAATGGAAGAACTGGTGCGGCAGGGCTGGACGCGGGAAGTTCGGCTTGGAGTAAAAGGAATAGGGAAACTCGACGCAGTTCTCAATACTAATTACGGAGTTGTCGCGCTGGAGTGGGAAACTGGGAACATCTCTTCTAGTCACCGAGCCCTGAACAAGATGTCGCTAGGTTTAATGAAAGGAGTTCTTGTTTGTGGAATCCTTGTCGTCCCGTCCCGAAACCTTTACAGGTATCTCACTGATCGTATTGGCAGCATGGAAGAATTAAAACCATACCTTGATCTGTGGCGCTCAATACGCTGCAAGCAGGGCATTCTTGAGATTGTGGCGATTGAACATGACGCAACTAGTACCGACGTGCCGCGCATTCCCAAGATGACAGCCGGACGCGCCCTTGGTTAGACCTCTTCTTTCCGCTCAACGAAATCCCCGTTCTTGTGTATTCCAATGTCAGTAGTTTCCAGCCGGGCCTTGATGTCCTCCGCGAAGTCAATCTCAGTTCCAATCCAGTGGCGGTGTTTCAACTCACAAACAGCATAGGTAGTTCCGCTACCTCCAAAGGGATCTACCACCAAATCGCCGGGATTGGTGGACATTTCGATCACGCGATCAAGAAGCTTTGTTGAGAGCGCATTTGCCCGTCTGTTCTTTGATTTGAATTTCCAGTGGCGTACCGGAGGAATATCGGTCCAGACATCCTTAAGTGTTACACCGTTGGGATTCATTGCTCCTCGGTGACCGCCATAATCTTTGATCTCGCCTCCACAATGCCTACAAGTAAGAATGGGCGTTCGGATTCTGTGGAAAGTATTGGGCTTGCCTTTGCTGAAATAAAGCAAGCTGTAGTGACTTGGGTGAAGACGTCCCGCTATCGGCAGGCCGGAGCTAATCTCAATCGCTATCCAGTGCCTAAATTGCAACCCTTCCTGACCAAGAAAAGCCCCCAAGGGAATATTCCATTTTGGTAGGTTGTACAGGAAGAGCGAGCCGCCAGGTCTTAGCACTCGGATACACTCCGCAAGCCATTCTTGACACCAATCTACATACTCCTTGGCCGTAAGGTTGTCGTCAGTATTTTTGCCATATTGCTTACCCAGATTAAAAGGTGGATCGGCAAAGATCGTGTCCACGACTCCATTCTTGATAAGAGGCAATGCCGACATGCAATCTGCGGAATACAAGGCCCCTAGCGCTGTCGTATAAAAGGGACGGGGAAGGCTTCCGACATCTTTCAAAAAGGATGTCAGGTCGAATTTCTTGTCAGTCCATTTGAGAACAGCTTGGCTCACGGTGATTGCTGATTTCTCTAGAATCATAGAGTCCTCCATTAGAGTTTGCAATCATGCTATGCAAGTAATTCACGCAACGTAGAGATATGTTCAGTCATCTGCTTTTCGTGGCTGGTGTGCATCGGATCGATGAATGAATCCGGCAAAAGTTGTAATAGGCGAAATACGGGACCAGAATGTACGGGTTCAAGGTCGCTTGAGCTTGGCGGCCGGACAGACGGCCAGACCTCTCACTCCCCAGCCACCCAGCCGCATCACGAGAGCGGTCTCGCCTTCGATAGATCGAATCTTCACCTTGCGAACGTAGGGTAGACGTGCGTGCTGTGAATTTGAATCGCTTTTCTTTCTCATGTGCGATCCTAACAGGCGGGTCAAGTAATGATCTTTATCAAGCGTTATGCCGGAGGTCGACGCCAGCGACCCACATTTTCCCCACTACCAGAAATTTTGGTGGTGGGTGCCGTTTGAATCCTGGCCGGCCTTTCTCGTTAGATCATCTTTGGTCCGTTGATTAGTGGTTGTGTTCGGAATGTAAACCGTTCCAAACGGTTTTCCGTTGTTACGGCCACTAGAGTCACCGCGCTAAAGCGACGGTGCTAATGAGAGAGCGATATGGGTGCGCCAAGGCAGTCTGCTCGGAGATCTTTCCCTGGTTTCTATTTCGAGTTTTGAATACTCAAGGCCAGCACGTCGTCCATCGCACAGATGGCCGCCCGCTTCGCCGGGGCCGGCAGTTTTAAGTCCTTCAGTTCAACTGACGAATTGCCGGTGATGTGGGCCGAGCCTATCTTGATCCAGCCTTTACCCAAATCCAGATAGATGGGCACCAGCATTTTGAATTCGTTGCTGACCCCGGATTGGGTTACTCGCCCTGATAACGTGGTCCCGTCCGGACTGAGTTGATAGTCAAACCGATAGGCCGGCATCTCTGTGCCGTAGACCCACTCGTTGAAATACCAATCCATGCGCTGATTGCCGTCAAGATCCATTTCCTTCAACATATGCTTTTCGACAATCCGCTTGAAATCTTCTGTCGAGACGTCACGATTAAAATAAGTCTGAACAAAGTCCTTCATCATTTCCTGAAAGCGCCGGTCTCCGTCGGTGTGGCTATACATCATCATCCGCAGCATGTGCAGGATGTAAGCGCCTTTCGGGTAGATCATAAAGCGCGCCACGCCCCCGGTCTTGGCACTGTTCAGGCGATAGCCCTGGGTCACCGGACCGATGGTGTAGGGTTTCTTGTCGCGCGTCTGGGGCCGCGCCGTAATTATCAAGTCGCGTTGGTTGTTCCAGAAATCGAGAAACTTTGTCATGTCGCGGCGCACGAATTGGACGTAGAGCGAGGCCGAGAACTCGGCAAAGCCTTCGCTCATCCACTGATCGTGATAACTGTCCCAGCCGACGACGTGGCCCCACCATTGGTGAGCTATCTCGTGCGGAGCGACGTAGCGCCAGAAGTTATCCGTGCCGCCGCGCACGCCCAGCATTTGAGCTCTTTGGGTCGTATCGATAAAGGCGATGAACGGCATGAAGACGAGAGTGGGCCAGGCTTGACCGAAAAACCCGGCAGGCTGTTGCGTCATGGCCAGACGTGTGTAGGGAAGTTTGCCAAAGTACGCATTGTAGATTCGGGTGGCATTTTCAGCGTCAGCCAAAGCGCTGTTCGCTATTGAGGTTGTGGAAATCGCCCCCAGCGTCGTCATGGTGGTCCCGCCGTTGCTCTCGGCCCGCTCGATGGCGTGCTGCATGGCGACTACTGAGTCTGGCAACTCCTCGTTCGCATAGAACTCGATGTTGTAGCCCGTCTCTTTGTCGGCAAATTCTTTCTTCTTGAACCTGCCATAATTGAATCCCGCTACTGCCAGGTCAGTCTTGCCGCTGGACCACTTGGCGATCATCACGTCGCCTTCCCTTTGGTCGGGTTGGACCGGCGCGCCGGTGCCGACAAACGTATACCCCTTGGGATAACGAAACGTAATGTCAAAGCCGGCCCGATCGCCAAACTGGGTTCCGCTATTGTTCGGATACCAGGTTGAGCGCGGAACCAGGAAGAAGTTACCGCCGCCGGAGTCGCGTAAAGCGTCGTTGCCCGAGTATTGCACGGTGAGGGTGTAGTCTTTGCCGACCTCGACCGCCTGCGGCATGATTACGGCAAAGTCAGCGTCTTCGTCTTTATTCTCCTGGATGAAAGCCAGGTCTTTACCCTCGCTGTCCTGAACGCGGCTGACCCGCAACGTCCGGTACAGATCGAAAGGCAACACGCGTCCGGACACGAGCGCGCGAAAGGTCACGCGATCGTTTGCGGTAATGTTCGCTCCGCGAATAACACCGTCGATCTCATGATGTGTGATGTCATAGAGCCGATGGTCTTCGGAACTGGCGGCCGTGCCTTTGGCGTACTCGTCGGCTAAATGAAACGCCGTCCAGATGCCGCCGTCGGTCTCGCCGTAACTGAAAAGGGCAATCTCTTCGGGCGAAACCTGAGGAATCCCTAGCGGATCGAGCAGGAAAACCAGCTTGCCATGCTTCTTTCCGTCGATGAATGAAGTGAAGTATCCCGGCCGTTGCGGACCATATAGGTCAGCGAGGGTGCGGATGTCAGAGTTGTCGCGCAGTTGTTTACGCAATAGCTGCTGGTTGTCGCGATATAGCTCGCGAGCTTTGCCGGACTGTGAGCCTCCGGCGCCCATCGTCGCATTCGGCGATGCTTTGATCTCTTCAAATGTCTTGTCGGTAAAGCGCATGACCAGCCGCGAAAACTGTTCGATGAGCTTCTCCTGCTCAATGGCGAGAGAGAGGCTATGCTTCTCGATCTTCGTAGGAGGATCCAGCGTCAGTTCACCATCGCCGATGAAGACGGCGGCATTGGTTCGTCCCTCGATCGGCGGCGCAAAATAGACTTCGCCGCTGCGCAGAGTAAACACCGCCGCATCGCGCTTAATCACGAGATTGTTTACCGTCGCGAAAGGACCGGCAAAGTCTCCCTCGGCCTTACCGGTTTGTCTCAACTGCTGATAAACGGGATCGACGTTGGCCTTCACGTTCGACACGGTTACTGCCGCCTCGAGGGCAGCGATCTCCAGCTTCAAATCGACAGTCGCGACCGCGCCGTCGGCGACTTTGACGGCCTCGCGCCTGGCTTCGCCGAAACCCGGCGCCGAAACGACGAGCGAATATGTCCCGGCCGTAAGGCCTTCGATTTGAAAGTGCCCTTGTGGGTCGCTCGTCGTCTTGAATTCCTGGCCAGTCGCGGGATCGGTCACCGTGATTCTTGCGCCGACGACGCTCGCGCCTTTGGGATCGGTAACTTTTCCTTCGATGCTACCGCCGGCGCCCTGGGCAGTGGTGAGGGGCATTGCGAGCAACGCCAGACAAAGAGTGATCAGACCGATTTTGAGTTTTGTATTTTTCATTTCGATTACCCTTGGGAATGGACAGGAAACAGAATTGGATCAGGAAAAGCGCGGTCCTGGTGAGCCCGGGTTTTTCTGACGGAGGCATTATTGCTGCCCACGTCCAACCCGTCAAGCATCTTCCTTGTCAGGTTGAGCAAGGGCATGGCATGCTCGTCACGATTCAATGAAACCGGAAACCAAAGCCAAGACCAGACTGCTGCGGCGCATGGGCGAAGCGATCGCGGACTTCCGCATGATTGAAGACGGCGATCGGATAATGGTCTGCCTGTCGGGCGGAAAAGACAGCTATACCTTGCTCGAATTACTTCTGGACGTGCAACAGCGCGCGCCGGTCAGGTTCGATCTGCTGGCGGTTAATCTGGATCAAAAGCAGCCTGGTTTCCCCGCTGACATTCTGCCCGGATACCTGAGTGATCGTGGCGTGCCGTTTCGCATCGTCGAGCGCGACACCTACTCAATCGTTAAGCGTCTGGTGCCTGAGGGCAAGACGTTCTGTGCAGTCTGCTCGCGTCTGCGGCGTGGCATTCTCTACAACATCGCGGTTGAAGAAGGCTGTACCAAGATCGCGCTGGGCCATCATGCGGACGACATCATTGCGACCTTTCTGCTGAACCTCTTTTATGTCGGCTCGCTGAAGGCGATGCCCCCGGTGCTGCGTTCTGACGATGGACGCAACACGGTTATTCGACCCCTCGCCTATTGCCGCGAGAGTGACATCGCCGAGTTCGCCGCGGCGGAGCAGTTCCCGATTATCCCCTGCGACCTGTGCGGCTCGCAGACGAACCTCAAGCGCGTGAAGATTAAGAATCTCATTGCCGAACTCGAGCAAGAGATTCCGAACGTGCGCGCTTCAATGCTCAACGCGATGGGAAAAGTAATTCCGTCGCATCTGCTCGATCACCGGTTGTTCGATTTCAAAAAACTTTCCGCGGGCCGCGGCGACGTGGCAGCCGAACTTGATCTGGCTTTGGGCCACACCGACAGCGAACCGGCGCTGGTGGCGATCGCCTAATACTCTTCACCACTAAGACACAAAGAGCACAAAGCATTTATTGGATTTCAGCTTCGTGTCTTAGTGTCTTTGTGGTTAAATCCCGCGCATGCCGGCGACGAAAAAACGCGAGCTTGATCTCACGGACTTCCCGCCGGGAACCGTCACTGAATACACGACGCTTGTTTGTCTCGCCTGCATCTTCGACATCTTCACCAAACAACTGGGGCTGGCTCCGCGCACAGCCTTTTCCGAAGTCAAACGCCACACGCCGACGATTGTAGAGTTGACCAGCCGCACCGCGACCCGGCCTTACTTCGACAGTGATGAGAAAAGTCCGCATTGTCCGCATTGCGGATCGGCTAAACGTTGGCTGGCACGCTTTGATACTTTCTGCATTGAAGGCGGTAAGGCTACCGATGCTCCGCGGCGGTCGCTTCTCAAAAAGTTGCCGAAGGCCGACGAACAGTTTTTGGTCATTGAAAAGAAATCCGATTCGCGGGCCGTGCTTTTTGAATGGCTGGAAACAGTGGGCCGCAATCTGGATTTTGCGGAAGAGAGCTGGCTGATTGAGGCGACGCGCATGTATCTGGAACGCCGCGAGCCCAAAACAAATTGGGCTGAAGCCTTTGACGAATTGCGGGCCGTGCGCCGTTCGAGTCGTTTAAGCGAAGGCTGGGAACGCGACGGCGCGCGTTTGTTTCTCGCGCCCAGTCTCTACAGTGAAGCGGTGTTAATCCAGTATCTCGTCAGCCGCTCACAATCGCATGGCGGCATGACTCTCGAAGGCCGGCTAACGTTGATGGAATTGATCCGGCGTCTGCGCTACAGCGGCTATCTCGATCAGATTGGAGTCACTGAGCGGGAACCCGGCGAAGTGTTCGAGAAGCTGATCGATCACCTGGCGTCGACGCACGAATGGGGTTACGGAACCGCGCGCGGTGGCGAGCGGGTTACCCCAACGAAGAAGAAGCCGACGAAGAAGAAAGTCACTAAGACGAGCGCAAAGAAATCATCGAAGTCTCGCAAAGGAAAAACCCTACAGCCGGAGCCCGACGTGCTCCTCAGTGAGCCCGTCAAACTTCATTACGTCGTCGACCGCCGCGATTTTCTGGAGAAGGTGAAGACTGTCTACGCGGCGTACGCCTCGTAATTTGGGAGGTGAATTTAGCGGTTCTGATTAGCCAACCCACTCCGAGCCGCATTAGGTTTCGAGAAATTCTCTTGACTCAAACGTGTATTTGAAATAGCTTTCGAATCGTCTTAATGACTTGTCTTAGATTCGAATTCCGGCCGTGACGAATCGCCGGGGTCGCGTGTCCTCGCAACTCAACTACCGAGCGCCGGACGTTCCTTGATGGCGCTCGACTCTTACGATGGGAGTGAAAAGCCATGCCAGCCAAAAAGGCCTCAAAGAAAACTGCCTCGAAAAAGTCCGCCAAGAAAGCAACGAAAGCGGGTTTCCCCCCGCCTCCGATCAACCTCCAATGTCTTAGGGGCTGTTTCGATCAGCACCTGATCTGTCTCAGGAAGGGCGTTGATCCTGCCCTCTGCATGAAAAGATACATCAGATGCGTAGAGAACTGCCTCAGGCCTAAATAGAAGGACCAGAGATTCCATTTAGTTTGGCTTTGACTACAAGGCGCTAGCGCGTCGCCGGGAAAGTATTGCCCGTGTGTAGCAACGGAGCCGATGATCGGCGCCTAAAGGATTTGAAACGAACCCAGGAGCAGCGGTTCGGAACACAAGTATCTAAAATATTCTCTCGTCGATTTTGTTAGCTACGATTTCCGGCCTTGAAATTCGCCGGTGTCGGGCTGTGGCCTCAACGCTGGGCGCTTCCTATTTTTCGCGCAGCGCCCCTCTATATCAGGAGAACAAAACCATGCCAGCTAAGAAAATCTCTAAGAAGAAAACGGCGAAGAAGTCTGTAAAGAAGGCAGGCGGGCCGATACCTCCAATTAATGTTGCTTGTCTCGATAATTGTTATCGCGGGTACATGATCTGCCTCAAGAAAGGCGACGATCCCGAAACGTGCCTGAAGAGATACATTCGTTGCATACGGCTTTGCTTTGGGCAAAAGTAGGTTGCGCGGCCTGAATCGTCGTTGGCATCGGTCGAAGACGGAGAGCATGAGGCGCTTGAGCGTCAAGTTAAAGTTGTGCTCATACGCCGCGAGCCGGCCAGGTGGGAAGCTGAGAAGGTTACTTTCGAGCCTTCAGGTTTGCCGCTCACGAATCAGATCCGCAATCGATTGCAGGAGGGTAGTGTCTGCGTCGATATGCTGTAACCCATCGCAGGCGGCGCGATGCACTGACTCAAGGTGCGCGCGCGTATCTTCAATCCCGTAGAGCGCGGGGTAAGTAGCCTTGCGAGAGCGCGCATCCTTGCCCGGAGTCTTGCCGAGATCCTCAGCCGTCGAGGTCACGTCCAAGAGATCGTCGGTAATCTGAAACAGCAGGCCGAGATTGGTTGCGTATTCCGTAATCGCTGCCAGTTCATCTTCAGTCGCGCCGGCGATGATCGCTCCCGAACGCGCTGCCGCGCGAATCAAAGCTCCGGTCTTGTGATGATGAATACGCTCAAGCTCCGCGTTGGTGACCTCGCGCGATTCCGCATCCAGATCGTGCGCCTGGCCCGCGACCATGCCTTCCGGAGTTCCGGCTGCCCGGGCAATCTCAGCAATCAATTGAAGGCGAAGTTGAGGCGACAGATTTTCGTCTTCGGCAATCGTTTGGAACGCCAGCGTCTGTAAAGCATCACCCGCCAGGATCGCTGTGGCTTCATCGAACTTTACGTGGCACGTGGGCCGCCCGCGACGCAGCTCATCGTTGTCCATCGACGGCAAGTCATCGTGAATCAGTGAGTAGGTGTGAATCATTTCGAGCGCGCACGCCGTTCGCAGGAGACTATCAGGGTTCGCTCCAAACGTCTGGCCGGCGCCGAGCAAGAGCGCTGGACGAAACCTCTTGCCGCCGGCGAATAAACTCCACCGAATCGCGGCATGGACGCGCTCAGGCGGTTCAGATGCGTTTGGGATCAGCCGATCGAGTTCGGCATCAATCAGCGAGCGGCAGCTCGCAAGGAATTCGCGGGCGTCGATTGAAAGACCTGGGTTGGTTGCCTGGTTCACTCGCCACTTATTTCTCTGTGCAATCTTAGAGAGTTCAGGAAATATCTTCGTCGTCAGTGCCCAGCTCACCTTGCGGATCGAACGGTCGCACCGCGGCGCGTCCATGGTTATCGCGCATTAGAATCTCGATGCGCCGCTCGGCTTGAGTCAGACGCTCCTGGCATTCGCGCGAAAGCGTGACACCCTGCTCGAACAACTCGAGGCTCTTTTCCAGCGTGAGTTCGCCCTGCTCTAACTCGCGCACGATCCGCTCGAGCTCTTCCAGCGACGTCTCGAAATTCTTTGGCTTGGCGTTGCTCATTGGTAACCCAAACTTCTTTAGTCTTCCGCCCTCGCCATTTTGGGAGAGTTTTGGGGAGAGGGCTTGTCTGCGCCACGCTTCGCGCCCTCCCCTAACCCCTCGCAAAGGGGGAATAAACCCACAATGTGAATCACAGATGATATCTCTCTTACTTAACCTGCTTCTTCAGGTTATCCCACTGCTTATGAACCTCATCCTGCAACTGGGTACTCGACGGAGCGAGCTTTTTCGCCATACCATCGGCAATGAGTTTCGTTAGCTTATCATCCTGCACCGCGGTGATGCGCCAGCGCTGCCCGTCCGCGAGCGTGGCCGGCTGCATTGTAAGCTGAAGATGCTCATCTTTGATATTCACCTTCACTTGCGCGATTTTGTTTTCTTCTTTGATGTCCGCAAAGCTCGTCATTGCGAGGGCTACCAGGATGAACGGTTTACCTTTCGCGGGCTCTGTCAGTCGCTGTAGTTCCTTCAATAATTCATCATGCACCGTCTGCTTGAGTTTCGGAGACAGCGTCTGCAAGGCGGAATTAGCCTGAGCCGGCAAGATCGAACCGATCGTTGAAACTGCCGAGCCGACTGTGTTCTGGTGAACAAAGTCATCACAGACTTTGTCCGTATCAAGAATGGCGTCGACCGTGGCGGTGTCATTGCGCTGGGATGCGTCGGCCAGCACCGCCAACGTGTAGGCCGGGCTGCTCTGGTAATGGCGCCACCAAAGATAACCGCCTCCGACCACGCCTGCTGCCAGCAACAGCAAAACGATCAGAATGATGGCCAAAGGCCCAGCGGGTCCGCGGCGTCCACCTCTTTTGGTTGTGGAGCCGGGCTTCGCTTCTGATTGATCAAGATTGATAACGATCCGGTTGCGTTTCATTCTAGTGTTCTTCGGTTCCTTCGACGCGGCAATTCACGACGCCTTTCCACAAACGCAGTCGCAAAGCGTCGTCGATCGAGACCGCGCCGGCGTCGCGGACGACATGGCCCTGCGAGTCCTGAGCAATCGCATAGCCGCGTTCGAGCACCCGCAGCGGCGACATCGCATCCAGCGCGCCCGCCGCTCTCGCGAGTTGTTGCTTCGCCGTCTCGAGCCTTGTCGCAACTCCCGCATCGCGTGCCTTACTAAGCGATTCCAGACGAGTCCGCGCAGTTACCGCTGCGCCCCGAAGCTGGGCCGGCGAAAGGCTGTGCGTCGCGGCGCCCACGCGCCGTTGAGCGCGTTGAATCAGACTCGTGATCGCCGTCTGCAAACGATGTTCGGCATCGCCAGTCGCCGCCAGGGCTTCGTGCAAACGCGCCGCGACGGCATCGAAAGCAGGTGACAGAGCCAACTCCTGCACTTGCGTGCGTGAGCCCGCGATCCTGAATTGCATCGAGCGCGCCAGGTTGGTTGTCAACGTCGCCAGCAGCGAGCATAACTGAGCCTCATGCGCGGCCACAATCTCAGCCGCGGCTGACGGCGTCGGGGCGCGCAGGTCGGAAACAAAATCGGCGATCGTGAAATCGGTTTCGTGACCGACGGCCGAGATCACCGGAATCGCCGAGCCTCGAATCGCGCGCGCCACTACTTCCTCATTGAAAGCCCAAAGGTCTTCGATCGATCCGCCGCCCCGCCCGACGATCATGACATCGATGCCGAGATTTCCTTCGCGCAACGCGCGCGCATGAAAGTCGTTGAGAAACTTGATCGCGCGCGCGATCTCCTGGGCGGCGCCATCGCCCTGCACTCGCGCGGCCGCGAACAGGACGTGCACGGTGCGCGTCCGTCGCGAGATAACGTTGAGAATGTCGCGAATCGCGGCGCCGCTGGGCGAAGTGATCACGCCGACCCGGCGCGGCAGCATGGGAATCGCGCGCTTTAATTCTTCGGAGAACAAGCCTTCCTTTTGCAGACGTGCCTTGGTTTGTTGGAAAGCCAACTGCAAAGCGCCGGCCCCGACCGGCTCGAGCGCTTCGACGATCAGTTGATATTCGCCCTTCTGCTCGTACACGCTCAAACGGCCGCGGGCGCGCATTTGCAAACCATCTTCGGGACGAAAACGAATTCGCTGATTGCTGCTGCGATAGCAGGCACAGCGCATCTGTGCGAACTCGTCCTTCAAAGTGAAGTACCAGTGTCCCGATCCGTGCGCCCGGAAGTTGGAAATCTCGCCCTCGACCCAAACGGAAGAGAAACGCTTTTCCAGCACGCCGCGGATCATGCCGGTCAACTCAGACACACTCAGCGGCTGGCGTTCGCGGTCGTCAAATAGTGATGAAAGAAGCGGCTGCAAGACGTTTTACCTCAAACGAGCTTAGTCAAAAGGATTCCAGGACCCCCGTCAGCTTTATTCGAGTAGTTAAGAGAGCGTGTCAAAAACTCAGCCTTCCAGCGCCAACGGCGCGAAATATAATAGCCGAGCGCTGAAGGTGCGCAATTACTGGAATACATATCATTCGTCCGCTTTGCGATCTGATAAACCTACTTTTCGTGGAAAGCCAACTCGCGGAGCGTACTAGGCTTCAATCCCGCGTTGCTAAGAACTTTCAAAAAAGCATCTCTGCTACTCTCCTGTGTCTCGAAAGCTCTAATGGTATTTTTCCAACTCGAGTACGCAGTCTCGAACAGCGTCTTTGCTTTTGACTCGAACATCCCGATTGCAACGTCGGGAGCAACAGCAGCGATCCGCGTCGTCCAGCCCGCCTCATTCGTGAACGTTCCCGAGTGAATAATGTCCAGGGCCTGGTTGTAAACTCTCCAGCCATCTTCACAACGCTGCACCAGGCGTTCGCCATAGGCATTCCTGTTCCATCGATTGAGGATCGCCTTCTGTAACCATTGTGCATTGGGAGTATCTCTCTCCATCACAGGCCTATTAAGGAGAACGAGAATATCGGTGTAGTTCTCTTTCAGCGCCGAAAGTAGCGGCAGCGGCTCTAACAAGTACCCATCGCGAAATGAGGCGGTCCCAATCGAAACAGGCCGGCTAAAAGGAGTCTCAGGCGAACAGGCCGCACGCATGATTTCCATCAGGTCATCTGCGCCGGCGGTAAACCAGCGGGCCTGGCCGTTAGTAACATCAGCGGTCAGTATTCGCAGTTCTGAGTGATTGGCCCGGAGGGCCTCAACGTCCAGGCGTTTGGTGCTCTGGATTACCCTTGTGAAGAGATAGTCGAGGTCAATAATGTTCCAGAAGCGAAACAGATTTATCATCCTGGGTTTGTTTACTTCTTCCAGGTAAACAGTAACCCCCAGCGCCGCCTGATCGGCGAGAGCATAGGCAGCATTAATCGCTCCGGCTGAAACTGCGTAGACTGAATCGAAGTACCTGATTCCTAAGTTATTCAACGCTGCAAGCGAAGCGCAATTGCAGATAGAGCGCAGGACGCCACCGGGGACCACCAGAGCTGTTCTGATAGCGCCCGAGCGTTGCTCGCCCATTTCGGCACTGCGTACCCTGACATTCTCTAATACATTCGATGACATAGGGCACGCCGATCGATTTGCGGGGGCGATGACGAACTTCACGTAGCGTCGAAGACCCGGAATGAGGCGATAGGGTGAATCGTAATCCTAAAAAACTTTGCCGTTAATTACCGAACACTTGCTTGACCAATAAGACCCATTTTGGAAACCATAAGGCTAGATTTGGAAACCACAGTACTACCAGCACAATCAGAGTTAAACCTGCCTGATACCCTATCATCCTCAGCGGCGAAATCGCCCTGTGCGCGCGCAGGACATCGCCGGTCAAGTCGTAGTGGTCTGCCGCTGTGTTCAATGCTTTCGAAATCTCGTAGGTGATCTTTTGAGAGGCTACCGCGCCCGCCCCATTCCCTATGGCGAACAAGATAAAGCATACGCTGATGCCGACCTTTACAATCGAGTTGTAAGTGAATTCCCGGTCGTGGTAAATAAAGCCGAGAACTCCCAGCGACGCAAGAATGCGGAAATTATAAAGAGTGATTGTGAGTCTGTCTTGCCGGTTGTGCATCAAAAGCATCTGGGGCACGCTGACTTTAAGTTTGGTAGATTCAGCGTCGGATTTGATCGGCTCAGCAGATTTCACGGCTTCAGTATCCTGTTTGACAGGTTCAGCAGCAGGTCTGATAGGTTCAGCGTCAGGTTTGACCGGATCAGTTTCAGTGTCCGTGTGGGACGTAGGCATTTGTTGACTAAACTCCTTCAAGGTTGAACCTGGAGATTGAAACAGCCGTTTGGTACGGCTGCAGGGCCTGTGACAGCCAGTCGCACTTTGAAGTCCTGGTCTGTTGCGACCCATCAGCCCATAGAGATCAAGGACAGGCGCGTCTGTTTTTCTGCCAGCTAGGGTCTAACCGCCCAATAGATGAAACGCGTTCTTCGGACTTACTCAGTACGCAGAAGCGCCGACAAAAACATATTCTTAACCAAAAAAGTTTGCTAAGATATGCCCCCTCGCGTACCAGTCGTGGTAGGTTCTTGAGCGCAACGGCCCATCCTTTTATCACAGGCCCTGCGCAAAAACCAGAGGGTCCGGCAAATGCCCCAAAGAATTAAAAGACAACCAATTGACGATCAAGGCGGCTATCTGGTCAGGGCCGCGACCGGCGACGTTAATTACTGGAGCAGTTTCGTCGCCGATCCACTGACGGTCCTGTTCTTCCTATTTTGGGAACCGCTGGTGTTGCACTCCCGGCCGCTGATTGTAATTGGCGGCTATGCTTCAGGTCTCTTGAGCTGGAGTCTGCTCGAATACGCTGCCCATCGATGGTTTTATCACCAGGGTGAAACTCCGGCTCACACCGGCCACAAAATGCATCACGAGTCACCAAAACAGCTTATCGCCATGCCCTGGTTTATTATCACCGGGATCATGTCCGGTTTGTGGTTTGTCTTTGCTTACCAATGGCAATTCCGCGGCGTCCTGGTTTTCGTGGCGGGACTGTTGACGGGGTTTGTTTACTACGGCGCGCTGCACCATATTCATCATCATTTCAGTTTCAAAAACTCCTGGTATCGAAAGCTCCGGCGCCATCACATCATCCATCATCAGCTTCCCCACGTAAATTTCGGCGTAACCAGTCCGCTGTGGGATTACATCTTCAGAACGAAGTTTCGCAGGGCGACCGTTTCCCGCAAGCCCCGCGTGCGTCTGCTGATCGAATATTGCAGATTGCGCTGGCTTCACGCCGGAGATGCCTAGCCGCAAAGCAGCAGAGTTATGCTGAGACAAACCTTTGATTGGATCGCCCGCATGTCTCCCGGCTTAAAACGCCGGATGATCAAGATTTGGTACGAGCTGCTTGTGGTTATCGATCGCGACCGCGACATCACCTTCATGAACTATGGCTACTCCAGCCTTGATGCCAACGGAACTAAAATCGTGCTCGATGAAGCCGAGCAGGTGAATCGTTACAGCATCCAGCTCTATCGGCATGTCGCCGGCGCCATCGACCTGAAGGAAAAGAAAGTTGTTGAGATAGGATCCGGCCGGGGCGGAGGCGCGTCGTACATCGCCCGGCATTTACAGCCGGGATCGATGACGGGGATCGATATTTGTAAAAACGCGGTCAAGTTCTGCAACAACTATTATTCGATAGACGGGCTTTCGTTTACCCAGGGCGATGCCGAAAATATTCCGCTGGCCGATAATAGCGTGGATGTAGTCGTTAATTTGGAATCCTCGCATTGCTATGGCTCGATGGCCCAATTTCTCAGCGAGGTCCACCGGGTGCTTTCGCCGAATGGATACTTTCTGTTTTCCGATCACCGGGATCACGACCAGATAAATCTGTTGCGTGAACAGATTGAAAGTTCAGGCCTCAAGCTGATTAAGCAAAACGACATTACCCTGAACGTTGTGAAAGCCCTGGATCTTGATAATGATCGCAAGCAGAAAATTATCGCGCACAAGTGTCCACGGCTACTGAAAGGTGAGGCGGAAGAATTTGCGGCGATCAAAGGCACGAAAACCTACGAGTCGTTTAAGAGCGGATATTCGCGATACCTGAGTTTCGTGCTACACAAAGAACCATCACCGGCTTAGCTGAATCATCGAGGCAGGTAACGCGCAGGTCGAGCGCTCTCTGTTCCTGCTCACCCGCCTCTTCAGTCCTGTGACGGCTCCGTAAAACCCGGCGCCATCAAGTTCGCCACGGCGGCCGGCTTCTTGATTTGTTGCTTGCTCATCCAGTCGTCGGCCTCGCTGCAGAGTTCTCCGCCACGATCTCCGCCCAACATTTCACCCAGCTTGCGACGAGCAGCCGCCGCATATAACGCCATGTCCGACGCGTCAAAACCTTCGATGGCCTGAGAGATCAGTGCCACGGCGCGTGAATCGGCTCCGCGGCGGTGGGCCAGTCCGGCATGAATCAGCATGGCCAGCGGGTTAGACCAGGCCATTTTTTCGTCAGCGATGCTGTTAGCCAGGCCTTCGGCGATTCGCAGGCGTCGCTCTCGTTTCGGGCCGGCAGCGCTGGCCAGGGCCAGCCGAGCGCGCAAGAACTTCGCTTCGATACGTAGACCCTGAATGCGCAGCAGCATGGATTTTTCCAACGGCTTGATTTGGCCCTCGAGGTGCCGCCACGCCACCTCGTAATCGCCGGTGTAAAGCTCGATTTGCGCGAGGGCCACCAGCGAACTGTAATGCTGCAAGTGAAAACCTTTCCGCGGCCAGGTGGTCAGTGCCGAGATCACTTCCGCTCGCGCTCGATCGGGATCGTCGGCTGCCAACCAGATCGGATTCATGCGCGTGCGTAGATCGGTCGCGGCGAAAAGATTTCCCTGCTCCAGAGCTGCCGCCAGCAGTTGCGGCACGCGCCGCGATACCTCAACCATCTCGCCCAGAAACATGAGCGAGCTGAGCATGAAGCGATGCGCGATCGTTAATTCCCAGGTAACGCCCGTGCATTGATCGCGCAAAACTTCGGCCGCCCGCTCGCAAAGTTCAGCGGACTTTTTCCAGTCGCCCATTAGGTAAGCACTCAATCCGCGGGCCCAGATAGCCAGACCTATCGCGTGCGGATTCGCGGCGCGTTGGGCCAGCCGCTCAGTTCGCTCGGCGAGTTCCAGAGCCTGCTCTCGTCTGGCCCCGCCGCGCGCGGCAGTTTGCGCAACTTCGAAAGCCATGGCCCGAGCTACCCGGTAGATCTCGCCGGAACGCAGCGCCAGCAGCAGATGCCGGCTTTGAAAGTCAGCTCCGCGAATCAGATCGACTACGCCCAGGCCGGCGGCGACGCTCCAACAGATGTCGATCCGCGCTAGTTCGGCTTCAGGGATTTCGTCCGCCCGGCGTTCAGTGAATTCAAGTCCGCGCATGCGAATCCATAAGCGGCGCATGATTAGTGACAGGAGCGCGCGCTTTGGTCCATTGGCGAGTTTGAATCCGGCGGTTTCCAAAACGACGCGGAAAACTTCCAGACCTTCGTCGATATGTCCGCCGGTCAACAACTGCGCGCCGGCGCGTTGTTGCAGCGCGAGGGACCGCTGCGCTCCGCTCGCTTTCGCCGCGTCGAGAAATTCCTTTGCAGCCTCAGCCGGCCGGCCGGCGTTTGCCAACGCGTCACCCAGGCTAATTTTCAAATCGACTAAATCGGCGCCGCCGGGTTTCAATTCAATGGCGCGGCGGTAATACAGCGCGGCCCGGTCGAAGGCCAGCGCTCGCGCCGCTTTGCGGGCCGCGGCCTCAGCGTGCAGCGCCGCGCGATCCGTTTCTCCAGCACCGAGATAGTCTTCATAGAAGGCTTCCGGATCGTCCAAACCCCGCGCTTCCAGGGCCTGCGCCAGACGGCGATGAATCTGGCGCCGTTCATCGTCGCCAAGCAGCGAAGCCAACGTTTCGCCAATGCGATCGTGATAGATCTCAACGCCATAACTCGTGCCGCCGCTGCGCACAAACTGCGCGCTCCGCAAAGCACTCAAAACTTTTTCAGAGTCGTCATTCAATCCCGCGGCAGCGATTGCCACGTCCTGGTTTACGGGGCGACGGGCCACGGCCAGCGTGTCGAGAAACTGCCGCGAGCCTGACGGCAGTTGCTTAATGCGCTCGTCGAGCATCGTGGCCAGAGTAATTCCCGCGGTTGCGGCGCGCTCGTTCATCATTCCGTAATGCGTCAGTTGTTCCAACAGGAAAGGACTGCCGGCGGCCTCCGCCACAATCGAATCAATGAACGGGTCGCTGGAGATTCCCACGGAAGTAAACAGCGAACGCGTTAACTCGCGCGCCTCGCCCCCGGGCAAGGGACCAATGAAGAGCTCGCGATCGGTGTCGGTGCCTGTGCTTTGCAATAGCTGCTTGAGGAAGGGCTTGTCTTCAACGTCCTCGGTGCGAAAGCTCCCGACCAGCAGCAGCTTCGGCGCGTCCGGAGGCCGCAAAAGATCTTCGAGCAGGAAAGTACTGTCGGCATCAGCCCATTGCAGGTCGTCAATGTAGATCACCAATGGCTGACGATCCGCGAGCCGTCCGAGCAACTCTCGCAGCGCGCCAAATGCCTGGCGCCGCAAGGTGAACAAGTCCACTGTCGCGGGACGCGCGGAACGCGCATTGAAAATCGCATCGACCTGGAGCATCACCGGAAACACACGGGCCAGCGCCAGCGAATCAGGCGGCATGAGAGCTTCGGCCCGACCGTGACGCAGGGAAGCGAGATGCTTGCTTAAACTGTCGACAACTCCGTCGAGGGCTTTGTAAGGTACAGACTCGCGTTCGTAACAGCGTCCCTGCAAGATGATCGGTTTCTGTTTTTGCCCCTTGATCTGATCGAGAAAAGTGCGCACCAGCGTAGACTTGCCCATGCCTGACGTGCCGTGAACATAGACCGTGACAGTTTCGCCTTCTCGGGTCGCCGCATAAGCATCGTGCAGTTCGGCCAGCAGGCGCTCACGGCCAATGAAGGAGCTCTGGGCGGTCGCGGCGACGAACGATGACGGCAACGCTCCGATGGTGCGAGATCCCAGAGCGAGCAGAATTTCACGCCCGGTGGGCCGCGCTTCAGCGTCGCGTCGCAGCAACTTGACGCACAGATCGTTTAAGTCGCTCGGGACCTCGCGGTTGATCTCGCGCGGCTGGATCGGATCTCGACTTTGCTTGCGCATCATGACTTCAAAGAAACGGCCGCGGAAAGGCAGCCGGCCGGTCAGTGCCTGGTAGAGAATCACGCCCACGCTGTACCAATCACTGGCCTTCGAAATCGCCGTCTGCGCACCTTGCTCAGGCGACATATAGTCCGGCGTGCCGGCCAGCAATGTCTCGTGAAGTTCAGGCTCAACGTCTTCGACCAGGCCAAAATCGAGCAGGACCACGCGGCCTTCGTCGGTCACCAGCACATTCGAGGGCTTGATATCGCGATGCAACTTGCCCATCTGATGCAGACGGTTGACGCCTTCCGCGAGTTGCCGCAGCGCCGATCGCAGTCGCGGTTCATCGAGTTTGTAGTCGGCAGCCAAAAACTGTGACGCCTCATCGAGCGGCGCCGTCTCGCCCGAGTCAAGAGAGGTTGGCGAGCTGTCAAAGAGCTCAGTTTCCGCTTCTGAATCGGTCTGCCGCGCCGGGCGCGGGCGCGGCCCCAGCCAGGTGTTGTCCGCCACACTGTTGGACTCGGCGGTTTCCGGCCGTACGTATTGAATGAAGGTCACGCCCTTCACCAGTTCCATGGTAAAGAACCAGTGCCGGCCGTCAGTTGTTAGTTCGTACAGCGCGACCAGATTGGGGTGCGAAACATCGGCAAGCGTGCGAAACTCTCGTTTGAAGCGATAGATGTGCGCAGCCTCGGCGCGGGTCAAAGTTTTGAGGGCCACGATCTTATCCATCTCGCGATCGTGCGCCTCGTACACGACGCCCATGCCGCCCGCGCCCAGACGCCGGCGCAGGATGAAGCGGCTGGTCCCGATAAATTCTTTGGCGGATCTAATCATGCAGAAAACAAATTGGTTCAGAGTTCAACTTTAGGTTGCCATGAATTGTGCCTTACATGAATTGCGCAATCAATAACAACCGCGACGTAACGGATGGGCTTGGAATAACGGCGTATCGAGTACCAACTTTGGTTGGCTCTTCTTCCAAACAGAAATAAAGGAGTGCACATGGACTGGCGCGTAATGCTGACAACTTTCGGAATAATTTTCTTGGCAGAGATGGGTGACAAGACCCAGATTGCCGCCATGACAATGGCCGCCCAGAAGAAGCGGCCCTGGGAAGTTTTCATCGGCACGTCGCTGGCTCTGGTCGCGGTCTCGGCGATTGGAGTGATAGTCGGAAGCCTCTTGAGCGAATACTTACCGTTGGAATGGATCAAGCGAGTTGCCGGAGCGGCTTTCGTCGTAATCGGAGTATTGATACTGATTGGCAAGTTTTAGTAGACAATCACAATGGTCACAGAGAAGGCTAAGAAGGTTTGTCTCGAATTCCCACTCGGTCTTTCCTCGGTGATCTCTCTGTGTCGTCCGTGGTAAAACTTAGTCAGGCGCACCTCAAGCTTAGCTCTGGAGAAACTCGATGCCGCAAACTCCACACGTCGAACGACATTTCACCGCGGGTGAGACGGTCCGCGACATCGTCATTGGCATGTCGGATGGACTGACCGTGCCGTTTGCGCTGGCTGCGGGCTTGACCGGCGCCATCAACAACGCCGGTATCATTGTCACCGCCGGTCTGGCGGAAATTGCCGCCGGATCAATTGCGATGGGTCTGGGCGGATACCTCGCGGCCCGGAGCGACGCCGAACACTACGCCAAGGAACGCGAGCGCGAGAAGAAAGAAGTGAAAGAGATTCCGGAGGAAGAAAAACGCGAGGTCGCGGAAGTGTTCCACTCTTACGGTTTGACTAAGAAGGAAAGCGAGCCAATCGTCGAAGCTCTCTCGCAGAACAAAAAAAAGTGGGTCGACTTCATGATGCGATTCGAGTTGGGCCTGGAAAAGCCGGATCCGAAGCGGGCCTTTACCAGCGCCTTCACCATCGCCCTGGCATATATTGCCGGCGGTTTGATTCCGCTGGCGCCGTATATCTTCGCCGCTTACGTCCAGCCGATGGACGTGCGAAAAACGGCGCTGCTCTTCTCAGTCGCCGTGACCCTCCTCGCGCTGTTCGTGTTTGGGTTTATCAAGGGACGCTATACGGGCACGCGTCCGATGCGCAGCGCACTGCAAACTGCTTTGATTGGCAGCGTCGCCGCGGGAGCCGCGTTTCTGATCGCGCGCGCGATTTCGTGAGACAGCAGTGTGAGGACCAAAAATGAAACTTCACGTCGGCACCAGCGGCTATAGCTACAAGGAATGGAAGGGCAATTTCTATCCCGAAGACTTGCCCGCCAAAGAAATGCTGGCGTATTACTCGCGGCGGCTGCCGGCCGTGGAAATCAACAACACCTTCTACCGCCTGCCGCAACCTGGCATGATCGAAAACTGGAAAGAGCAGGTACCGAAGCGTTTTCGTTTTTCGATCAAGGCCAGCCAACGCATCACACACATCAAGCGGATAAATAACGTCGCCGACGAAACGAAGTACTTGCTGGACACAGCCGCGCTGTTGGAAGAACGTCTGGGTGTTATGCTCTTTCAGCTTCCGCCGAACATGAAAAAGGACACCGATCGGCTAAAAAGTTTTCTTGATCTCTTATCGACGGATGTGCGGTCGGCTTTTGAGTTCCGTCACGAGTCCTGGTTCGACACAGAGGTCTTCGATTTATTGAGTGCGAAGAATTGCGCTCTGGTAGTTTCGGACACGGATGAAAAGCCGCTCACGGAAATTATCAGCACGGCGAAGTGGGGTTACCTGCGTCTGCGCCGCACCGCTTACGACGATAACGATCTGGTTGAATGGCTGCGCCGGGTGCGGGCCCAGAAATGGAAAGACGCCTTCGTCTTTTTCAAGCATGAAGACGAAGGCGTCGGGCCAAAGTTGGCGGCACGGTTTTTGGAGCTGGCGAAATAGTAGCCACGAGAAGGCACAAAAAGCACAAAAGGAAAAGTTGCTCGCGCGCTCTCCCCTTTTGCGCCTCTTGTGCCTTTTTGCGGCCAGTCTATTACTACTTAATCTTGATTCCCGCCGAAGCGCGAATATTATCCTGCCGCGTGCCGTTAAAGAAAGTCGGCAAATAATCAACCTGAATCACCCGCACGTCGAGATGCTCGCCGGCGTGTACGTCCAGGCCGCCACCGAAGGCCATGGCAAAGGCCGTGTCGCTTCTGGTGCGATCGTCAAAGGCCGCGCGGATATGCGAGATACCGAACAGTCCGTGCACGAACGGCGTCACTCCTGCAGTGCGCCAGTTGTAACGCGGGCCGGCCAGCAAATCGTAACGCTGCACATTGGCTCGGTACGTTTTGCCTGACCTCGAATCGAAGTAGCCTTCGTTGTTCTTGTAGGTGCCGCTAAAGCTGGTGACGATTCCGATGTGACGGGTCACGTTCTGATTGAACTCGGCCTCGAAGCCGTTGTAGCCCGTCTTTTCGGAAGCCAGATCGACTGTGGCGCCGTTGATTTTGGTCCGGCCATTCTTATCGAAGCTGTCGGCGTTATTACTAGCGCGTTCGTGCGCATAGCCAACATAGAATTCATAAAACGAGTAATCATCCCTGCTCTGGGAAAACGCCGCGGGCGCGCAAATCAGAGCAATGAGAAGCAAGAGAAAAAGTCTGGTCATTTTGAGGACGCCTCCTTGTCCTTACACTATTCTGAAAAACTGAGATTTACGGGTACATTAATACAACCAATCCCGGAAAATTCCCAGATTTTTAGTTCGATTACGCCTTTTTTATTTTGAGAGTGGGTGGACCGGCGACCCAAGCAACGTCTCGATAAGTAAGTTCGACGCGTAGCGTCGAAGTGAATTTAGCCCGGCCTTTCAAGGCCGGGACAGGTAAGCGAAGGATTAGCGTCGCGTAGAGACGACTGAGATTACTGGGAAACCAGTCGTCGCTATTTGACGAGACCATGCGGCTTCCCAATACCGGCGCTACGCGTCGAAAGCACTTAGGCACGTTCCTTTGTATCTGACGAGCTGGACCCGAACCCACAGACTTAAACTCTGTGTCACTATTATGAAGCTGCTAACCAAACTGGTCTTACCCGGCGCTTTGCTATTGCTGTGCGCGTTCGCGCCCACGTTAGCACAACCGACGGGCGACGCCGTCAAAGAAGCGCAAAGACTGACCCGCGTGGCCCAGGTCGCCGAGCAGCAGGGTCGTTACGACGACGCGATCAAGGCCTACCAGACCATCGCGGTGGTCGCCAAAAACTCACCCAGAATCGCCGCCGCCGCGCTGCTGAACGCCGGCAACATCTACATGTCTGTTGGTAAGTTCGACGCCGCCGCCCGCTGTTTTCACGACTCGTTGGCTTTGGACTCGAACTCCGCCGCCGCCCAAAACAACTTGGGCGAAGCCCTCGGCGAATTGAAGCAATACCAACGCGCGCTCGAAGCCTTCCAGCACGCGGTAGCGTTGGACGGTGCTTTTGTGAAAGCCCGATACAACATGGGCGTCACCTACGACCGTTTGGGCCAGTTGAAATATGCGGAGTTTGTTTACCGAATTCTGATTCGCGATCATCCTGACTTTGCTTTGGCCTATGACAGCATGGCCGTGACTCTTTCGAAGTCGGGCCGCGGGCGCGAAGCGATTCCACTTCATCAGAAGGCAATCAGCCTCAATCCGAAGGACCCTTCGTTCTATTACAACTTTGCGGTCAGTTATATGGTTCTGGGTGAGGTGAAGAAGGCCCAGGAGCAACAGCAAAAACTACGGGCGCTGGATCCGGCGATGGCCGAGCATCTGGGCGCCGTCATCGCCCGGCACCAATAGAAAAGGTTTGGAGTACCGCCTTCAGGCGGCTTCACTTCCTCACGCTACGGCCGCCTGAAGGCGGTACTCCGAACAATAAAGTGCCAATGAGCGGATTCGCCCTCCAACTCAGAAATTTCCCTGGCACGCCTCGTGGCTGCAATCACAATCGAGCTCGATCGTATCGCCCGTTCCTTCACAGGATGCGCTGCAGTACTTACCATCAGGCGGCTGCGGACACGTACACGGTGGGTTCTTGCATTTGCTTTCTTCAGCCATGATTTCCTCCCAGGCTCTGCGACTAAAATTGATTGAAATAACGGAGCCCAAAGCTTAACACAATCGGCCCGGCATAGGTATGAGAAGAGCGCTGTTCGCACGGTCGCTCTTCGCGAATCAGATAGCCCTGGCAAATACGCCCGGCCTGGAGCTGCCGTCTCATTAGCACCGCGGCTTTAGCCCGGTGAGTTTGGTGGTCATACAAAGAAACCGTTGTAAACGGTTTCCCTTCCAAGAGCCAACCGCTAATCACCGGGCTGAAGCCACCGTGCTAATGGAAAGTCGACACATGATTTAATTCATCGTGATGTGGAAAACACAAATGTTTCGTCGGCCGAGTTTAGGATAAGATACTGATTCACCAACCAGGTCCACGGAAGAATCTTCAAAGAAGAGAGGCATTGAGAGTTGGATGAGCATCGCCAATCTTGAGTTAACCCTGAGAAAGCATCTGACCATGTCGGAGTTGGAAGCCGGCCTGGAACATATTCGGCTCGCGCCGAAAGAATCTGGTGTTTTGGAATTGATCGTGCGCCGGCCCGGCGTTAACGACCGCGAAGTTCTGGAGGAAGCCGAGTTGCACCTGGACGAGGGTCTCGTCGGCGATAGTTGGAAACGGCGGCGCAGCAAGACTACGGCGGATGGATCGCCAAATCCTTTGATGCAACTGAACATCATGAATTCACGTGCCACGTCGCTCGTGGCCCAGGACAAGAATCGTTGGCAACTAGCCGGCGATCAGCTTTATATCGATATGGACCTGAGCGAAGAAAACGTGCCCGCTGGCACCCGCCTGGCACTGGGCTCGGCTGTCATAGAAGTGACGCCGCCGCCACATCTCGGCTGTCAAAAATTTGTCGCACGCTTCGGACGAGAGGCAATGATGTTTGTAAATTCGCCGGTGGGCCGACAACTCCATCTGCGAGGCGTCAATGCGAAAGTGATTCAGGGCGGAATCATTCGGGTCGGCGATGTAGCGAGAAAGATCTAACGCCATGAAGGCGCAAGCTAAAGCTTGAACTCTAAACTGAACTACTCACGCGTGTCTTCATGCCGAACAAGACTTAGAATTCTGTCGGGAAGCACAAACGTCCGGCGGGCCGTTTCAGAATTTAGCGTATCGAGCTGGTAGTAGGACTTCAGGATATTCTCCTTCCAATCAAGCAGGTCAGCGTTCATGTCAACGAACTCTGCCCAGCCTTGTTCGACTCCACCGCGCTGCATTCGTTCATTGATTAGAAAGACATATGCCCAGGTAATTGTCTCGTGATAGAGATTCGGTTTTCCGTTTGCCTCAGCAAAGAGCTTCAGGCCGTTGGAAAACCTGCCGAGTGTCTCCAGCACTGAATAGCCGCGCAGATAAAGCCACACCACCCTGACGTGATCCCGGTGATGAAAGTCTGCTCCGGAAAGAGTACATTTTTCAAAGCGCTCGATTAACTCTTCATCTGACATTGTTAGACTGTGCGAGACACCGTGGGTCGATACTTAATCTTTCCGGATTAGCTAAACATCACCTGCTACTGAAAATCCCGGAAGCCATGCTAAGCAATGGGCACCGGGAATCACTGGGAAAAACAAGCGTCCACCGCCGCCTTCGCCTCCCGCGCCACTTCAAACGGATCGCGCTCCCAATACTCGGGCCGGAAGGTCTCGACACTGGCAACCTGGTCGTAACCGATCCGCTTGAAGGCCTCGATCATTTCTCCCAGTTTCAGAATTCCCAGGCCAGGCAAGAGTCGGTGCGCATCGGTAAGCTGATCGGGTGGCAGATCCTCGGCGTCATTGATGTGAAAGATGAACAATCGTTTCGGATCGAGCGCGTCGATCATTTTGATGGTCGAGCCCCCGACGTAGAAATGAAAACTATCAATGACGAGACCGATGTTGCGGCGATTTACTTTCTGGATGATCTCATCGGCAAGCTCCAGGGTCTGCACACTGCAATCCTTTTGGCCCAGGAACTCAAATGCCAACGCTACGTTATGTCGCTCCGCAATCGAAGCCAGCTCTCTGAGCACGCCTACGGTTTCTTCGATCACTTCATAGCTGCTGAGGCCGCCCGGTGGAAAGTTTCCGGGAACGATGACAATGTACGGACAGGCAATCGCTTCGGCTAGGGCGGCGAACTGTTCGCACTCGGTCCTGATTTGGGCGTACGCGGGAGCATCGCTGAAGGTGACGTGTTCGATCGGGCTGATGCTGAGTGGTTTGACTGCGCTTTGGACGAACAAGGTTTTTAGATCCGCGACTGAGTGTGTTTTCAAAAACTCGCGTAGTTTGGCGGCCCAGATTTCGACATAGTCGAAGCCCGCCGCGGCCGCCGCACGGATGTCCGTCTCGAGATCGGCCTTCATGGTCGTCGCGCCGTTGAGTGATAGTTTCATATGTTTATTGGCAGAGACTTTTCAATCGTTTCTCCCTCTCGCTTAGGGAGGGGAAGAAAACCCAGATGTATGTTCATTCGCATAACGAAGTCTTTACCACCTGCATGAGCGGGTGGGTCAAACATTCTCCTTGCTAAATGAATTCTGCGAGCCACCCTCTCACGCGGGCGGTACTGAGATCACATTCGTTGGTGAGCTTGCATCAAGCAAATGCGCTTTAGCAACATCAAGGGCGGCCTCCAGCGAAGAAAGGCGGGCAGTAGCCCGCCTCTAAACGTAAAGAAAATCTCATCAACGACTCTATACACTCGCCAAGAATCGCAGTAAACTTTCGCGCGTTCCAAAGAGTATTCTGCCTTTCTCTCAGTTTTGTGATCGGCAAAGATAATTGAACCGCAGAGGACGCAAAGGTATTCGCAGAGGGACGCAAAGTAACGTCGTCCTCTGCGACCTTTGCGAAAACCTCCGCGCACCTCTGCGTTAAGATTTCGCTCAAGCCAAGCTGGTTCCGACAGGAGAAAATTCTAGTTATGTTCAGGAAAAACCTTTCGCCCATTCTGCTTCTCATCCTCGCCGTTGCAACGGGTATATTCGCGCAAACTGCTAAGCGTCCGTTCAAGCTCGACGATCTCGCGCGTCTGCGCGAAGTGCGCGACCCACAGCTTTCGCCCGACGGCCAATGGATCGCTTATGTCGTCGCGACCATCGACGCCAAAGAGGACAAGAACAACACGCATATTTGGCTGGTCGGTTATGACGGCAAGAGCGATCGCCAGATCACCTTCAGCACCGACAGCGAAAGCGCGCCGCGTTGGAGTCCGGATGGAAAGTATCTCGCGTTCACTTCGTCGCGGCCGGGCAAAGCGAAGGGCAACCAGGTTTGGCTGCTCGACCGCAACGGCGGCGAAGCTTACCAACTTACCGAGTTGAAAGGGCGTCTACAGGGTTACGAATGGGCGCCGGATTCGAAGCGGCTGGCGTTGTTGATTGGCGATCCCGACCCGGACGCTGACGCGAGCGCGAGCCCGACACCGGGCACGCCTCCCAAGGCGCCGAAGCCGATCGTGATCGATCGATATCGTTATAAGCAGGACGGGCAGGGGTACCTTTTGTCGGGGCGTCATAGCTATATCTACCTCTTCGACATTGCGAGCAAGAAGTTAGATCGCCTCACTAAGAGTAAATGGGACGAGTCTTCACCTTCCTGGTCGCCTGATGGTGCGCGCCTGGCTTTTATGAGCAACCACGCGGACGATCCTGATCGAGATCCATCGGCGCACCTATTTGTCGCTGATGCAGCGGCAGGTGCAGCGGAAAAGCGTTTGACGACCGCAGACAATCGCGCCTCACGCGCGCGTCCCGAGTGGAGCAGCGATGGAAAATGGATTGTCTTTACCGAAGGCGACGAGAAAAAATTTGGCGCCTATAACATCGAGCATCTGGAGTTCGTGCCGGCCGACGGGAGCGCCGCACCCACGCGAGTGAAAGCTGTCGAGGATCTCGATCGCGGTGTCTCGGGGCTACGTTTTAGCAATGACGGCAAATCCGTAATTGTTTTAGTGAGCGACGATCGTTCGGTCTATCCGGCAAGCGTTTCGCGTAACGCCGTTGTGCGCCTGATGAATCCGCCCGTGGTTGTGTCCAACTTGAATAGCGGCGGCGGACACACTGTTTTGCTTTCCGGGAACGATAGCAAGCCGACGGAAGTTTACGCGATGGAAGGCAATGCTCTGCGCCAGCTCACCCATCAGAACGACGCGTTGATGGCTGAACTCGAGATAGCGCAAACGGAAGAAGTTGGTTTCAAAAGCAAAGACGGAACTGAGGTGCATGGGCTGCTGACTTATCCACTCGGTTACGTGAAAGGAACGAAGGTCCCTTTGTTGCTCCGCATTCACGGCGGACCGAACGGGCAGGACCAGCATTCATTCAGCGTGGAGCGGCAGGTCTTTGCCGCGAACGGCTATGCAGTGCTGGCCGTGAATTATCGTGGCAGCTCAGGCCGCGGCCAGAAATATTCACGAGCCATCGCGGCCGACTGGGGCCATTACGAAGTGGAAGATCTGCAAGCCGGCGTCGATCACATGATTCAGATGGGCGTGGCCGATCCGGATCGACTGGGAGTCGGCGGCTGGAGTTATGGCGCGATTCTGACCGACTATATGATCGCCAGCGATACTCGCTTCAAAGGCGCCACCAGCGGCGCCGGCACCGCGTTCACGGTCGCGTTCTACGGCACCGATCAGTACATCATTCAATACGATTACGAAATCGGCCCGCCCTGGAATCCGAAAGCCTGGGAGACCTATCAGAAAATCTCTTATCCGTTCCTGCACGCCGATCGTATCAAGACTCCGACACTGTTTCTGGGCGGCGAACGCGACTTCAACGTTCCGGTTCAGGGCGGACAACAGATGTACCAGGCGCTGCGCAGCCTCGGCATCGACACGCAACTGATCATCTATCCTAACGAGAACCACGGCATCACGCGCCCGAGCTATGTACGAGATCGCTATGAACGGTATCTGGCGTGGTACGACAAGTATGTGAAGAAGAGTCCGGCGCCGGCGAAGAATGTAGCTGAAACTGGGGCGCTATAGAATCTCAAGTCAGGAAATAGCAATGAGCACAGAACGATCCAGCTTGGGCGTCGAACTAATTAGCTCCCTAAACGAATCAAACTTGGTCGAAGTCGCCACCGAGATTGGCGAGGTAGCCTTAGATAGTTTCCTCCAGCCAGGAGTACTAAGAGAAATCCCCATTTTTGGATGGCTCGTCAAATTTTATGGTGCGCAGCAGAGCGTCCGCGACAGACTATTTGTAAAAAAATCGCCGCCTTCTACGCAGGAGCAGGTAAAGCATCGCCCGAAGACAGGGTGAGGTTCCGAAAGAAGATAGAAATCAACAAAGCGTATCAAAAGAAGGTAGGGGAAAGCCTTTTGCTGCTCATTGAACGCCATGAGCGTTTTGAGAAGTCGTTACTGCTGGGCAGGCTTTTTGCTAGCTTCATGAGCGGTGATATTACTCATGAACTGTTCATGCGGCTCTCTGCCGCTCTTGATAAGGCAGTCATCGAGGATCTGGAAGCTCTTCGTGGGAGCGAGAGTGAAGACTACACGCTCCATGAACGTTTTGAGGGGTTATACAGATGTGGCCTAATGGATTTGAAACTGTCTGTGAGACCACTGAACCGCGAAGCAATGCAAATGGGAATGCGAAGAGGAATCGAGTTGGAGAGAGACGTGGAAGTCAGATACCAAATTAACGAACTCGGCAATTTATTTATTGAGCACGCGATGGAAGTCGACGGTCGGTAGATAAGCTCACCCTCATAACCTCAGGGTCGGGAAGATGGGCTTGCCCCCGCTCCTTTCTAAAGAGATCGTTCACTCATGGCTCGCAAATGGACAAACCTAAACCTCCCGGGCGCGCTGCACTTCGTGACTGGAAATTTCCTGGCGCGGTTACCGGTCTTTACGGAACCCGCTTGTTGTAGTGCTTTCCTTGAAGAACTCCGAGGTCTGAACCAGAAGTGGCCAAGTAAGCTCATTGCTTATGTGTTAATGCCGGATCATTTTCACTTGATAAGTAATCCGCGCGATGGTCGAATCAAGGAGTTCGTCGGTGCGCTCAAGAGTCTTTCGGCGAAAGGCATTGTCAGAGATTGCCAACAATTTCGCTTTGATACCGGAGCGGATGGACATCAAGTTTGGCAAGAGAGCTTCAAGGCACTGCCCTTGTGGAGCGGTTGGATGATCTGGCAGAAGATCAACTATATTCATGCCAACCCGGTAAAAGCACTCTCGAAGTCGGCCAAAGACTATCGATGGTCCAGCTTCAGATCCTTTTATTCGCAAAGCGACGATTCGCTTGCGGTGGATCGTGATTGGTGGTGGTCGGATGACGCCGAGAAGCTGTCCCTGGCAGTGAAGAAGATGGGCTGGCATAGGTGATTGGCTCAAAAGGAAGCGGGGGCAAGCCACCCTTCCTGACCTGAGAGGTTATTTCGATGCCCGTTTTCCCCCTGAATGAATCATTAGCGGCATGCAGAGGATTTTCGATACTTGCTGAATAATTCTTCGAGCCAATCAAGGGTCAGGTTAGGTTCATGGCTGATGATGCTGTGTCTGCTGTCGGTTTCTTGCAGCCATCCCGCTCCGACTATGAAGGAAGCAGCTTCACCGACGCCTACCGCTATGGCAACGCCGGTTCAGTACCCCTCGCCGGTTATCGGTAAAGCATATCGAGGCAGTGGGGTGGTCAAGATCATCAATATCAAAGAAGGCTGGATCGAAATTGATCACAAGGAAATTCCAGGCTTGATGCCCGCTATGGAGATGGAATATTGGGTTAAGAAGAAATCACTTTTCAGAGGAGTTCGAGTCGGTGACCAGGTTGATTTCGCAGTCGTAGAAACCGGCAAGGGTGAGTATCTGACCGAGCTGACCAAAGCTCGCACTGTTCCTGCTAAGTGAGAGGACAGTCTACTTAATTTCCGTTCATCAACTGCTCAGCGCGTCTTAAATATCTACTCGCCTGGCGCCAATGAATCGTCACCGTGTAGGGAACGGTGTCGGCGAACGCCGTGTCCGAGGGCGTGAGACTGTTCCTGTTTGAGGTCAGCGCTGAGACGTTTACCACGCGTGGCCGATCTATTTTCTGCCACCAGAAGTCGCCGTCGCGGTACGAGGCCAAGGCGTTACCCAGTTCAGTTTTCAACTTGCCTTGCGGCAGCCGCGCCAGCATCGGCTCGACTTCGGCCGACACCTCATTCAGATCATTTCTGAAAGCCTGATACGAAACTCGCGCGAGTTTCCCGTTCGCTTCGAAGTCTCCCAATGAACGGTAAACCAGGACGTCTTTGTCCAGACGCTTCAGGGCTCCGATAGACCGCGCCGCCAGGACCATTTCATCCGGAGCTTCGGTCTTGATTCGCGCTTCAGTGGGAGAAAGCTGCTTAACGCGCGCGACGGACTGAGCGTAAGCAGTAGCCGGGGCGAAGAAAAGACTGGTTAAAAGGGCCAGAGACGATCGCTTCATGAGACGTGAAACCTTTGCGCGACGAGCGGTGATAGCTGCGCACCGCCCGGCCTGATTTGAATTTACTTCCGTTGCATGTGTCATAAACTCGCAATATGATTCGCTTTCCGATTGGCGTCTGCTTCGTTGACTAAACAAGACCCGGGCCAATCAACTTATGACGACGATTACCAGGCTTGTCTTGATACTGTTTGTGGTGTCTGTCACCTCAGTGCCCCTGTTTGCCCAGTCCAAATGCCTCAGCCCGGAGGAAGCGAAGACCATGCTGGCGCAGGTGAGTTCATCTCAGAATGTAAAGTTTAATAAGAAGCTGCACGACGAACTTTTGAAGCTCGCCCTCAAGACCGAAAGTATTATTTCCAAGGGGGTCGAAAACGATCTTGCCAGCGACGCCTTAGACAAGCGACTCAGCGAAACCAGGCGCCAGAACAATGCCCATCTCTGCCAGATTCTGAAAGAGTTTGGCTGGCCCAACTTAGCTTTGGTGGCCAAAGACGGCATGGGCGCAATCTTTTTCTTGATCAGGAACAGCCGGGATTTGGATCTACAAGTCACGCTCTTGCCCGTCGTCATCGCGTCGGTAAAAAATGGTGACGCCGCCAAGGCGCAGGTCGCCGACCTGGTTGATCGCATGCGCGTCGACGCCGGCATGAAGCAGTTGTTCGGGACTCAGGTAAAGGCCGGGGACGGGTTTCTGGTATTGACGCCAATCGAAGACGAAGCGCATGTCGACGACCGGCGCAAGCAATTCGGCATGCCGCCTTTGGCAGCACACCTACGCAATCTCGAAAGCGAATATCAAACGCCCTTAGTGAGGGCCGTCGCGCCGAGCCAGCCGCTCGCGGCCCCTTTCAAGCAAGCGCTTGACCGGACTATCGCGAATGAAACAGGCGCGATGGTAGTCGACGAAGACGACGTCATTCGCGTTGACACAAGTCTGGTGAACCTAAACGTGAGCGTCTTTAACAACAAGCTGAAGTCGTTCGTCGGCAGGTTGGCGCAGAATGATTTTAAGGTATTCGAGAACGGGCAAGAGGAATCGATCGCCTATTTCGCCGCCACCGATGTCCCGTTTGATCTAGTACTCCTGATCGATCTGTCAGGTTCGACCGCGGACAAGCGTGACTTGATTCGCAAGTCGACCGAACGATTCATTGCCGCAGCGCGACCCACCGACCGGCTGGCGATCGTTACCTTTGCAGATACGACGGAAGTCGTTTGTCCTTTGACAGTAGACCGCGCCCGGCTGATCGAAGGGGCTAATCGGATTCAGGGCTTTGGCGGAACGCGGTTTTGGGACGCCCTGAAGTTCACGCTCGACAATGTTGTCGGACCCAAAACGCCCGGACGCCGCCGCGCAATTGTGATGATGACCGATGGGGTTGATAATGCCCTGGCGGGCGGCGCCAGCGGTTCGGAAATCAGTTTTGCCGATTTGCTCGAAGCTGTGCGCAAGAACGATGAATTGATCATTCCTATCTATCTCGACACGGAAAGTGATCGCGAATATTTCAGCAGTTTTGGCAGGAGGATGTACGAGAATGCCCGCAAGACTTTGGCGTTGCTGGCGCAGGAAAGCGGCGGGCTTTATTACACGGCCCGCAAGATTGGCGACCTCAACGGTGTCTACGATCAGGTCATCAACGATCTGGGAAAGGTTTATAGCCTCGGCTACAAACCTACGAACGAAAGGCGCGACGGCTCATGGCGCAGGGTACAGGTACAAATCGCTGGCCGTCCCGATTTGAACGCTCATTCACGGCCGGGCTATTACGCTAATTGACAAGAGGTGGCCCAGACTTCAGTCTGTGATTTCCAGATTGTCATCGTACTCCGTTTTTGAAAATCACGACTAGAGTCTGGGCCACTGAGGACAATCTTATGACACTTGGACAACCACTCGAATCTGAATACGCTCCGGACTATCAAGGCTATATTTCGCAAGTCACCGAACAGGAAATTCTCCCGGTGCTGCGTTCGCAACTCGATGCTCTGGATGTTCTCTTGGGTAGAGTCGAGCCGGAACGCGAAACCTATCGCTACGCTGAAGGCAAATGGAGCATTCGCGAAATGATCGGCCACTTGATCGATGGCGAGCGCGTGTTTGGCTATCGCGCATTCTCGATCGCTCGCGGCGATCGAAATAACATGCCGGGCTTTGATCAGGACGAATACATGTTGAGCGCGCCTTACAACCAAATCGAATTGGAAGATCTACTGAGCGAATTCAGGCTGGTGCGTCTGTCGAACATCGCCATGCTCCGCACTCTGGATCAAGAAGCGTGGATGCGCATTGGCACGGCCAATGCCAACCAGGTGTCTGTGCGCGCGCTGGCGTTTATCATGGCGGGACACGTGCGACATCATATGGAAATCCTGCGGGAACGATATGAGTTGGGTTCGTGACGGATCGCGGCCATCCTGTCCACCAGCGTGCGCAGCAGGCTCATTACGTTCGAAATGTTCGCGCCATGAGTCTCAGGCGGACAAAGACGTCCGCGATCCGCATATGTCGAATCTTTTGCTTGCTGAAGACAACCTGCTAATAGCCGGGGCAGCCTGCCGCTATCAATCATCACCGACCATCTGCGCACCGTAACGATAACCGTGCCGATTGCCAACTATGACAATAACCAACACGCTGAGAACGAGAGCCTTCGTTTACAGAATCTCTGGGATGGAATAGAAACGCTGGCGGCGATCATGACTATGAAACCGAAGTTCTAATGTGGCACATACGCGCAGCACGTGTATCATGGGTTGCAGCCTGTCGCTAGTCTCTGAAGGAGAAAGCTCGATATGACGAAGCCCCTGTCGGCGAAGTTTGTCAAAGCAATCGCCGAGCTAATTCCGCTCTCGCTGCTTATCGTGCTCGCCTGCGCCGCGGCGATGGCCCAGCACGGCGGTAAAGCTGAGCCCAACCGGATCGAGTTCAAGCGCGGCACCACCGGCACCATTCTCAACGGCACGGTCCGCGGCGACGAGGAAGCTGAATATGTGTTGGCGGCTAAAAAGGGTCAGAAACTGATCATCAAACTGACTTCCGTGCCGGTAAAGTCGTCAGTCTTCCAGCTCCTCGGTGAGGACAACGACACGCTCGGGCTTGAGTACGATGCTAACTTCGACTACTCAGGCACACTGCCAAAGACCGGCGATTGCTTCATCAACGTCAAGCGGCCGACTGCGGCAAAAGGCACTTCACGGTATAGACTAACGGTGACAGTGCGTTGACTTCGCTCCGACGGGGCTAAGCACCGATCTTCAAGTCGGAACAATATCCGTTGCTGCTAGTCTTAAGGTAGCCAAGTAGTTTTCGAGGAATGACTCTGGTGGGTGAGTGGCCGGAACAGTTGTGGATAGAAAGCCCCCAACGGTTAACCCTGCCGGATAAACGCCCACAATTAGACGGTCGCGGGCGATTTTCTTGAAACTTTCTTGAGTGGACGAGGAAGCGTGAGCGATCGCGTTTCGAATAGACTTAATTTGGGTTAGCCTAGAATTGTAGGTTGTCAGGGCTGACGAATAGGGTTCCGTGCCCGCTTGGAAACATTTCTCCGCGCGCTCAACTATGAAATCGGTAACGCTCCAATTAGCGTACTTTCTCTTTTCCGGAATGAATAGTTTTTCGGCGACGTTGCGGTTTGATGGAACGAGTTTTCGATGTGGCCGAGCGGCCATGGGCGCTTTCTTTCCCAACAGATAAAGAACAAACGACTCCTCCAGAAACATCTCCCAAGCTATGAAAGACTTTAGGAAGGCTATTTCAGCCAAGTGGTCCCTGTGCTTAACAGTGAACTTAGGCGGGCGGGTAAACGGATAGCTTACCCACCTGTCCCCATAGGCAGAGAGGCGCTCGCTTTCGTTCAATCTACGCATCAAAGCGAGTAGAACTGTTTCCAGATGAACATGCTGCGCCATAGTGGAAGAACTATTTTCGAAGCGTCTTAGCCATTACTTTATAGATGTACTCTGTGAGTGCTTTTCTGTTCTTTGCGTGTACCCAATGTTCGACGAAAGCATTGTAGAACTTCCGTTCTTGAGGTGTCAGAGGATCGAAGTCTTCCGGTCGCTCGCCGATTTCTTCTTCCTCCGACTCGTCCGTTTCGATCACTCCCTCACTGACTCCTTCTTCGAATTCAGCTTCAACCTCGGCATCTTCCAGTTTGGCAAATATGTCATCTATTTTCACAAGTGCACTACCCAAACGCTTGTAGTCAGAAGTCTTAATAGTCATTCGTTCCTCATTAAGTTCTGGCAATCCGAACCTCATGTGGTATACCGCACAGAACAGCGGATAGAGCAGTGCAGTAGTCCTGAATTTTGATTCCGGGAGCCTTTCACCCATGATTCCGCCGATTGTATCCATCGTCTGACGAAATCTCTTCTCTTGTACGGCTCCTCGCGGAAACTCGTCGTCCCATTTCGAGTAGAAAGAATCTATGAGGCGCTTCTCCTTTCCTCGAATTCCGACTGATGCCGCAATTAACAGTTCCGAGACAAACTCTGCCTCATTCATTCGAAGGATCTGTTTATCATTAAAGATTTTGTTTTCCTGCCAGAAGGTCATGAACTCATTTGATAGTTTGTAGACAGTTGTTTTGAACTCTCCGAAATACTTCGCATGTCTGAGTTCCTGATAATTCAAGGTCACCGAATATGTGTTCAGGCGAGCGAAAACATCGTAGATGTCCTTATCCGCCATGTCTGCCAACACATCTACTGCAAAGGTGTAAGCTAGAATGTTGTCCTGAACGTCTTCATCAATTTCGCTAAAGTATTTTCCACCGTGGTCTCCATTGTGGGTCTTGCTGATCTTGAAACCGTTCTTTAAGAAATCTAAAACCGATCGTAGGCGCTGTTGTCCGTCAACAACTTCTCTTACAGTCCGCTTTGTTCGCGGGTTTACTTCGACTCTTAGATATATCTTCGGAATGGGCTTCCCGCGAATAATAGTATCGAGAAGGTACGAGCGTGCCTTATCGCTCCACACGTCCCTGCGTTGGAACTTTGGTTGAAGAATTAGCTCCCCGGCCTCTTCCCAATCTCTAAATTCTTCGACGCTCCAATTTTTCGTCTCAAACCTTTGCTGCATAAGCGCCCTCCGTTTTCACGGTCTCCATCATTCCAGTTGTGCGGGCGGCCGCGCAAGCTTCAGCCCAACTCACGAAGTACTGATCGAAGTACCTAATTGAAAAAGAACTGAGTTTTTCAACATCTTCACGTTTTGGCACACGACCCAACATGTTTGCAATCCGCCTAACGTCCAACTGAAGATCTTTCTTAGAAACTTTGTACTTCCGCTTAGGCAGTCGCGCCACCGGGCTGTTTTTCGAACGCGGTGTTTCATTACTACTAGCAAAGGGGTTTTGTCGGCTCTTCAAAAGCTTGTGGCGTTTGACCGCCAGATTGTGGTAGCGCTTAGAAAGTTCTATGCCGATATATCGTCTGCTCATCTCTTCAGCTACGAGCGTGCTAGTGCCGGCACCATTTAGACAATCCAGAACGATCTCGTTAGGCTCCGTAAACAGGGCAAACAGTCGTCGCATTAAACTCGGTGGTAATTGGCATGGATGATTAACGCGCTGACTGTTGTGAGTAAGTCGGTGAATATCGCTCCAAAGATCAGTAAGCTGTGAGTAATCCTCGCACCCCGAACTCTTCCTTCTTCTAACGCAGGAAGCCCTAACGCAATAAAGCTCTTTGCGAGGTCTAAGATAGTTTAGTTCAGGATAGTCGTCGGCTAGTTTCAGGCCTGGCAACTCACGCGGACTCCCCTTGGAGAAGCAAAGGATGGCGTAATGAGCTGGCATTATTCTACGCGCCGGTAGCGCTAGTGCGTCCCAGACTATCCACGCTTGAAACTCCATTTTCGACGAAAGGAAAGCGAAGTGATTTGCCGCCCATTGCGGCACGTTAAGGACCGCTAGAGTGTGCCCGGGCTTTAACACACGATCTAGCTCGAAAAGCCACTCATTGCACCACTCAAAATATTCGTCTACTGAACGTGAATCTTTGCTTCGATAGTATTTCTTCCGAAGGTTGTATGGAAGATCCGCAAAGCAAAAATCAATCGAGTTAGGGCGCAGCGATTTGAGTCCCTCGATACAATCTTTATTGGTGAGCCTGCTCCTAACTGTTCTTGTCGGTTTATCGCCCTTATCCTCGCCCCGTAAACTTCGAACTTTAAGCGCATCCAACTTAACAGGAATTAGCCCCTCGCATTGCCGCAGATCGATAACACTTAGCTTGTCGTAAGGTGTGATGCCAAACAAATCCCGTAGCCTTTCAGTTACTGGACTGATATCTTCGCTAGGATCGCACTCAATATCGGTCCACACGTCTGACATGAGCGTGCCGTAACCGTGATACATATGCTTCTTGCCACCATAGTCTTTCGTAGTCTTACGGCAAGCCGGACAATAGGTATACTTAATTCTGGTCGGAGCATGACGTAGAGCGGCCTTGTAGCGAGTAAGAATAAGAAGCGCTGCGTGACGAGCAGTTACCGAGACTGATTTGTCTTGTGACGGATCGGATATTGTTTTTACAGCTACCCACAACTGGAGCTTCAAGGATGGCTTGAGAAAGGATAGCAAGAATGCTGCGTCAGGTGCCGTCGTTAAGATGCAGACCGTCGCAGACTCATCAAGACGGCCGCAGTACGTCGCAATATTTTCGAAGCTCTTCACGGAGCGCTTGGCATCGCGGTCCGTCCTGCGACTAGGAAGCCAAAAGAGTGTTACAGTCGAAGACTCATGGGACATCTTCTCAAGCGACTCGAGTCGCTCAACATGCTTTAGCTCAGCTTTCAGCTTCGTGCTGTGCTCGCTCCAATGTGCCATTGATCAAAGCAGAGTCAATTCCAATATGCTGTGAGAACTCGAAAGGCCTATAATACACGACATGGTATCTTACAGATTACCAATTTCGCGCATTGACTCGCCTACACAAAAAGATTGGTAACTAACCGGGCTTCCCCATTTCGTATCTATCATGCGAAAGATCATCGTTTACATCGCCACCAGCGCCGACGGCTATATTGCGCGCCGTAATGGTTCCGTTGATTGGTTGGACCGTCCACAGATCAAGGGCAGCTATGGCATGGGCGAGTTCTATCGTTCCATCGACACGGTCCTTTGGGGCCGCAAGACCTACGATATGGCTCTGGGTATGAAGGCTGGTGGTAACGCCGGAACGGAATCCGACAGCAAGGTTAAGAACTACGTCTTTTCGCGCCGGCCGCCGCGGAAGCCCGTCGCCGGCGCGGAGTTCGTGAAGGAACCCATTCCCGAATTTGCCCAACGTCTTCGTTCGCTGGCGGGGAAAGATATCTGGATGATGGGAGGCGCCGGCATCATCGCTTCATTTCTCGACGAAGGCGCGATCGACGAATTCATCATTCACGTAATCCCCATCCTCATCGGCGAAGGCATTCCGCTGATCGCGCCCAGGCATCGTAACGTGCCGTTGAAACTAATTTCCTGCCGTAGTTTTTCGGATGGAGTCGTGCGGCTGCACTATGCGATTGATCGGGGCAAGCCGAAGAAGGAAGCAAAGAAACCTTCCGGCGTGAAGTAAACGCGGGGTCTCTCTTAAGCTTCCGCCGGCTTCAATTTTTTCGGTTGCGGCTTCTTCTTCGAACCCGTCGCGTCGGGTGGCGGGCCTTCGTCTTCCGTCTTGGTCATCCGATTGATGATGAACTGTTGCAGAAAGCCCACGATATTTCCCACCAGCCAGTAAATCAAAAGTCCCGCGGGCGCGCTCCACAAAATATAGAGCATCATCAAAGGCATGCCGACGGCCATCATCTTCCGCTGCATCGGATCGGCCGAAGGCGCGGGCGTCATCAACTGCAAAATGATCATTGAGCTGGCAAAGAGCAGCGGCAGGATGCGAATGAAACCAAGAATGTAAGGCTCAGGCCCGGACAAGTCGGGAATCCACAGGAAACTCGCCTGGCGAAAATCGATCGAGATGGTGATGGCGCTGTAAAGCGCAAATAGAAACGGCATCTGAATCAGCAGCGGCAAACACCCGCCCAGCGGGTTGGCCTCTTTCATCAAACGCAGTTGCTCCATCTGCAACTCTTTCATGCGCGGGTCTGTCGACTTCATCGACTTCAACTTCTCTTGCAGCTCTTTCATTCGCGGCGCGTACTTTTGCGCCTTTTTCATCTTGCGCGACGATTGCCATTTGAGCGGGAAGAAAAGCGAGTAGATGAAGATCGTAAACAGCATGATCGCGACGCCATAGCTGCCGGTCATTCGTTGCAGCCTGTCGATGGCGAAAAGAATCGGCACCGCGAGAAAACGGCGCATGCTGCCGAGAAAGCCGAAGTTGATCGCCTCACCCAGATCGACCTGCGGCCCGCCTATTTGCTTGATTTCTGCGCTGGCCGCGGCCAGCAGCCGGTGATCTTTCGGGCCAGTGTAAATTTCAGTTTTCGATCCGTCGGTCGGTACCGGAACCAGACCGGTAATTAGGAATCGCTGTTCAGTCTTGCCGTTGGCCTTGAACTCGTACGGCGTCGTGCGGTACTCAAGCCCGGAAATTGGTTTTGACGGCACGGCCATCATCCCAAAGTAGGTGTCATCGACGCCGGCCCACTGCACCGTGCCGTCGAAGGCTTCGTGATCGGGCGGCTTGTTAACAACTGACTTAATCCCGATGCCTTCGAGGATCCAGTTGATGGTGCCGGAGCTCTTGCGATCCGAATGGACCTCCAGCGCATTAATGCGACGCACTTGCCGGTCGAGCACCGCGACGCCTTCGGGCGCGAACGAATAAAAAGTGTAGTGATCGATTCCCTGATCACCGATGTTCGGGCCGATGGCCAACTGAGCATGGGGAACCGGTTGATTGTTTCGCGTGAGTCTGAGTTCGATCTCGGCGATATAGCGGTCAGCAAAGAAAGTCATCCGCTTGTTGGCGTCGAGTCCGGTAGCATCGTCATGAACAGTGAACTCGATCTGTCGCGACCCGCTGGGAACATCGATCGTGGCGTCGCCCGATTCAGAGTTGGCCCCGGCAACTTTGAAATTCCGGCCGGCCAGAACGCCGTCGGCGGTCGCATCGCCGGTCACGATTTGGAACGGGCGAAAGAGTTGCTCAGCCGCTACACCAGCAGGTGGAGTCAGGATCAGTTCCAGCGGTTTGGGATTATTCCTTGTTGAGCCGGCTGCATTGAGTTCGCGCCACGTGCCGTCGCTTCTCCGCACCTTCTTGACGATCCAACTGATAGCCACCGCGCCGCGCGTATCAAAGGTGACTTCATAAAGTGGCGTCGTGATGCGGAGCTTTCGCTGCGGCACATTGTCGGGCGTCGGTCCTGGAGATGGAGCCGGAGATTGCGCCGTCTTTGCCGGCGTCGGCGTTGTGGTCGCGGTCGACTGTGACGTTGGTTGTGGGGAACTTTGCGTTACGGCCTGACTGTTCGCGTTGGCATTTGGCTGGGGCGGCTTGACCGGCGGGAAAAGAACATTCCACAGGATCAGCACCGCCGCGGACGCGACCAGGGCTACGATGAATCTTTGTTGCTGTTGCATTCTAGCTAACTAAAGGAGCGAAAACATTTTGGAGTGCGCTGACTTGTCAGCGCTTTGGTACGGCGCGACTAGTCGCGCCTTTTAAAAAGCGGCGACTAGGCGCCGCGCTCCATATTACTTCACCGGATCGTAGCCGCCCGCACTAAACGGTTGGCAGCGCAAGAGCCGCCAAACGGCCATGCCGCTCCCGCGCAGCGCGCCGTGGCGCTCAATTGCTTCACGAGCATATTCGGAACAGGTCGGAACAAATCGACAAGACGGCGGCAGCCAGGGCGAGATTACAGCTTTGTAGAACTTCAAGAGCGAAATAAGAATGAAGCGCATCGGCTAAACTTTCGCCAAGCGAGTTCGGAGTTCCGCCTTCAGGCGGCGACTCATTAGTTCCGCCTAAAGGCGGTACTCCAAACCAAAGCGCCGTCGTCGCTGCGCTCTGCCGGCGCACTCCAAAACTATCCACTGCGCCGCTCGGCCTGGGTCACTTGCGCGATAATCTTACGAAACTCGCGAAAGCGATGTTCCTCGTCAGACTCAAGCAGAGATCGCTTTGCATTCAAAACCCAGTCGTAGGTTTGCTGCAAGCCATTCAGGTCGGCGGCGCTGCGGCGAAAAAGTTCGCGCAGCAAACGCTTGGTCCGATTGCGATCGACCGATTTCCCAATCGCCTTGGTCGAAGCCGTCACGCCCAAACGGTGCTCAGCCAAGTCGTTTTTGCGCAAAAAAGCGGCCAGCAGCCGGCCGTTATAACGTTGCCCTTCGGTATAGACTTTTTGGAACTCGGCCCGAGCGCGCAGCCGGCGCCGCTTCGGCAACGCCTCACTGACTTTCACCGGCGCGACATCAAAGCTCGGGACCAATGGGTTTAATAATGCGCCGGTGTCAGCCGCTTGCGGCCCTTGGCGCGACGGCGCTTGAGCACCAGGCGGCCATTTTTGGTCGCCATGCGCGCGCGGAAACCGTGCGTCTTGGCCCGGCGGCGATTGTTAGGTTGAAAGGTTCGCTTCGGCATAGAGAATAATTCCTCCGTTCAAGGAAAAGACTTAGCGTAGCGGCGCGGCAATGCGATGTCAAGGAAGGCCGCAACGCTCCTTGACGCATCGCAAAATCGCGTGTTAGCCTTCAAGGCTTTTGACGTGTGCGGTTGGCGCAGACTGCCGGTCTGCGCAAGCTGACAGCTTGCGCTACGAATTTCCCAGCTAAGAACAGTCGTAATGGTCTACCCACTCGGCTTTGCCGAAAACTCAATTCAACTTGTGCCTGACGGCACGCTATTTTTGCATGTACTGATCATTCTGGTGATGGTCTATGTGCTGAACAGAACGCTCTTCAGACCAATCAATCGCATTCTTGAAGCCCGCGAAAAACGCACCCGCGGACGTTTGACCGAAGCCGAAGAGATCATGGCCAACGTCGGCGAAAAACTAACTGAGTACGAACGTGCCTTGCGCGCAGCGCGCACCGAAGCGTACGCGCTCTCTGAACATGAGCGGGCGGCAGCAATGCAGGATCGGCAGAAAAAGCTTGATGCGATGCGCGCTCAGTTGACCGCATCGATCGCAGCCGAAAAGAAAGCAATCCAGGCGCAGGCCGAGGCAGCGCGCATCACTCTGGAAGCCGACGCGCGCCGCATCGCCGTCGAGATTGGCTCGCGCGTTCTCAGCCGACCGCTCACGAACGCGGATTTGAACTAACGATGTTTCTATCTTTGATGATGACCAACGCCCTGCTGGCTTTCGCTGGCGCGGAAGACGCGCCCTGGTGGAACTATCCAGGTTTTGAGTTATGGAAATTTCTCAACCTGGCGATTTTTGTGATCGTTCTCGTCTATGTTCTGACCAGGAAAGCAAAGCTGGGCGAGACCTTCAAGGCTCGCCGCGAGAGCATCAAGCTTGAATTGGCCCGCGCCCAACAGGAACGCGACGCCGCGCTGGCGAAACTTAAAGAAGTGGAAGATCGTCTGGCACGCCTCGATGTTGAAGTAGCCACCATCAAGGAGCAATCACTGCGCGAAGTCGCGGAAGAACGTGAGCGCATCGCCCACTCGACTGAGACTGAAATCACAAAACTAAGCGAACAAGCGACGCGGGAAATCGAGAGCGCCGGCAAGGCCGCCAAGAAAGAGCTGCGCCGCTATACGGCCGAGCAGAGCGTGCGCTTGGCGGAAGAAATTGTGCGCCGCGAAATGAAGCCGGAAGACGACGCGCGTTTGATCGCAAATAACATTGAAGAGCTGGGGGGGCCGGCGCAATGAGTGTGCAGACGGTCGCACGTCGCTATGCCTCGGCGCTGGCGGATGTCGTGCTCGAGCGCGGCGAGGCGCGCGAAGTTCAGGAAGAGCTGCTGGTCTGGCAGAAGATGTTCGAAGCGAGTCCCACGCTGCCGGAAGTTTTTCGTAACCCGACCATCGCCCTGGATAAGAAGCGCGCCGTGCTCAACAAACTAATCGAGCGCGCCAAACCAAGACCGACCACGGCGAATTTTCTGAAGGTCCTGCTGCAGAATCAGCGGCTGACGGAGCTCGGCGAGATCAATAAGAAGTTTGCGGAACTACTGGATTTGCGCGCCGGAATGGTCGCGGCCACTGTTACCACGGCGCGGTCCGTGCCGGAGAATGCGCAGCAAGAGTTACAAGTAAAGCTCACCTCTTTGACGGGCAAAAAAGTTCGTCTCAACTTTACGACCGATCCGGAATTGATTGGCGGTCTGGTGACGCGCATTGGCTCGACCGTCTATGACGGCTCGGTGAGAAATCATTTGCAACTGATCAAGGAAAAGATGGCGGGCTAGGCATTTTTGATTTAGGATTTGCGATTTTTGATCGGGACAGCGAAGCCGCCCGCGTTCACAAAACCAAACTGCAATCGCAAATCTAAAATCTGAAATCTAAAATTTAATCATGGAACCTATTAAAGCAAACGAAATCAACGAAATTATTCGGCAGCAGATTGAGAACTTCGAAACCGGCGTCACCGTGAGCGAGGTCGGCACCGTGATCAAGGTCGGCGACGGCATCGCCGAGATCCACGGTCTCGAGAAAGTTATGGCCGGTGAGCTGCTCGAGTTTCCGCACGAGGTGCGCGGCCTGGCGCTCAATCTGGAAGAAGACAAAGTCGGCGCGGTGCTGTTCGGCGACTTTCAGAAGATCAAGGAAGGCGATCTGGTCAAACGCACGGGCCGCATCATGCAGGTGCCCGTGGGCCAGGCGCTGATTGGCCGCGTGATGGACGCGCTGGGAAATCCCATCGACGATCGCGGACCGATTCTGACCGATGAATACAACGCGGTCGAGCGCATTGCTCCCGGCGTCGTCGATCGCCAACCAGTGAAAGAGTCTCTGCCCACCGGTCTGAAAGCGATCGATTCCATGGTGCCCATCGGCCGCGGCCAGCGCGAACTGATCATCGGCGACCGGCAGACCGGCAAGACCGCCGTGGCCGTGGACACGATCATCAACCAGCGCGGTAAGGACGTCATCTGCATCTATGTGGCAATTGGCCAGAAGGCTTCAACCGTCGCGCAGGTGGTAAAGACTCTGCACGACTTTGGCGCGATGGATTACACGATTGTCGTCAAAGCGACTGCTTCGGATCCCGCCGCCATGCAATTTCTCGCGCCTTACTCGGGCGCAGCCATCGGCGAGTACTTCCGCGATCGCGGCCAGCACGCGCTGACTATCTATGACGATCTTTCGAAGCAAGCCGCCGCGTATCGCGAGATATCTTTGCTGCTGCGGCGTCCGCCGGGCCGCGAGGCTTACCCGGGCGACGTATTCTATCTGCACTCGCGTTTGCTCGAGCGCGCCGCGAAACTTTCTGACCTCAAGGGCGGCGGCTCTTTGACCAGTTTGCCGATCATTGAAACGCAAGCCGGCGACATCTCGGCGTACATTCCGACGAATGTGATTTCGATTACCGACGGACAGATTTTCCTGGAAGGCGATCTATTCAACGCCGGCATTCGCCCCGCCATCAACGTCGGTAATTCAGTGTCGCGCGTCGGCGGCGCGGCCCAGATCAAAGCCATGAAGCAGGTCGCCGGTACCTTGCGCCTGGATCTTGCGCAGTATCGCGAACTGGCGGCGTTCGCGCAGTTCGGATCGGACCTGGACAAAGCAACCCAGTCGCAGCTTGCCCGAGGTCAGCGTCTGACTGAGATTTTGAAGCAGCCGCAATACCAGCCGATGGACGTCGAGAAGCAAGTCCTGATCATCTGGTCGGCAATTAACGGCTTTACCGACGACGTGGCTATAGAAGACATTCGCAGGTTTGAAACCGAGCTGCAGAGCTTTATCGAGAATTCGCATCCCGCCGTCCTGCAAAAGATTCGCGAAAAGAAAGCCATTACCGACGAGATTCAGAAAGACCTGGAGCAGTCGTTGAAAGATTTTAAGGACCGTTGGGCCGAGTCGGCGAAGGCGGTAGCGGCTTAGACTCAATTAGTCGGCAACGACAAGAATGGAACTTAATAATACCTTTCAGAAGTTCTCGGATCTTCTTAACGAGCGGTTTCGTCGCGACGTGTACACAACAGAGGATTCCATCAGGTACACGTTCTACGCAGCGCTGCTCTCGACTACCGAGCTTGAGCCCATTGACTTGATTCTCGAACACAATCACCCCGGCATCCAAGGAGCGCAAATCGATACCGTCATTACTGGTTCGAACGGCATCGCGGTTGAGTTCAAGTATGATCGCGGCAATCCCGGTGGATCCAATCAGAATCGAACGCTACGCGCGGCTGCGGTCATGGCCGACATTTTCCGGCTTGTCAAAGTTCCGTCCTCACTGGCGACCGAGAAGTACTTCATATACATCACCGATTCCGAGATGGCCAGGTACTTCCGAAATCCGACGAATCGGCTCCAAGAGTTCTTCGAGTTGACCGGCACCGCCCAGTTTTCGATAACCTCCTCGCGGTTTCAATCGTCGTCGCCGACCTTCACAACCCGAATCGCCCCTCTGGTATGTGATTGTGCGGTGGTGAGCGTATATTCGGCCGATTTGGCAGGAGGCCATTGTTTTCGAGCGTTTCAGGTGCTCGCTGAACAAATCGTTTAGGAATTCCGAAATGGCAAATCTTTTAGACATTCGCCGGCGCATTAAGTCGGTAAAGAACACGCAGCAGATCACCAAAGCAATGAAGATGGTGTCGGCGGCGAAGTTGAAGCGCGCGCAGGACCGCGTCGTCAACGCGCGTCCGTTCGCCAACAAAATGACCGAGGTGCTCGCTTCGTTGGCCGCGCAAATCCCGGAAGATTTTCATCATCCTCTGCTCGACGTGCGCGGCGACGAACGTTATCTCGTCGTCTTGATCACGGCGGACAAGGGATTGTGCGGCGCTTTCAATACCAACCTGATCAAAGCGGGCCAGACCTTCCTGAAAGAGAATTCCGGCAAGAAAAATGAGTTGCTCGCGGTGGGCCGCAAAGGGCGTGACTTTTTCCGCAGGCGCGCGAACCTAGCCGGCGAATACGTAGGCCTGTCCGGTAAGGGCCGGATAGATTTTTCCGAAGCGCTCGAGGTGGCTCGCGACGTCGTCAAGCGATTTACCGAAGACGAGACAATCGATAAGGTTTTCCTGATCTTTGCCGAGTTCAAATCAGTGCTGAACCAACGCATCGTGGTCGAGCAACTGCTGCCGATTTCTCGCACCACCGAAGCAGCCGAAAACCCGGACGCCGCCACGACGCAGGATTACATTTACGAGCAACCTCCCGCGGAAATCTTCAGTCGCCTTTTGCCGCGCCTGGTCGAGACGCAAATCTTTCGGGCCCTGCTCGAGTCAGTGGCTTCCGAACAAGGCGCGCGCATGACGGCGATGGACGCCGCTTCAAAGAACGCGGGCGATTTGATTTCCTCACTTACGCTGAACATGAATCGCGTACGCCAGGCCGCCATCACCAGAGAGATCATCGAGATTGTTTCCGGCGCGTCGGCACTCTAGGAAATTATGAAATTTGGAGTGCGCCGGCAGAGTGAACCGGCGACGGCGCTTTAAATGTTCAATCCAGGAATCCCAAGCGGTGTCGCGCTTCGCTCGCCACCGCACTCCAAACATCGCCTATCGCGTTATGGTCCGCTGCTCCTGTGGGCGACGTTGATTTTCATTGGATCGACTGATCTTCTGTCCGCGTCGAACACCAGGGGAGTCCTGACGCGGCCGCTGCTCTGGCTGTTCCCCCACGCCAGCGACGCAACGCTCAGGACTCTGCATTTCCTACTGCGCAAAGCCGGACACTTTTCCGAGTACGCAATCCTTGCCCTGCTCGCCGCGCGCGCCTTTCAGACGTCAACGTCCGAGCTGTTTCGCAGCCACTGGTTCTGGATTTCTCTATTGCTGGTGATTGCTTATTCGCTGAGTGATGAGTTTCATCAGAGCTTTGTCCCATCACGCACCGCCTCGATTTACGACTGCATGATCGATTCGGCCGGAGGACTGGCGGCACTCGTCCTGTTGGCTGGTCGGAAACACAAAAGAGATCGACAGGATTTACATGATTGACAGGATTCAAACAGAAGTAGCCGTCCCTGATAACCCTATTCTGATCCTGACTTCTAACTGTTAATCCTGTGAATCCTGTCCATTCACTGTCCGAGTTGAACCCCGCCCGCGTTTTAACCGTATAATACCTGCGGCCCGAGACTAATTTCACCGGGCCGCAAAAGGAGACAGGAAACAAATGGGAATTCTTGACCGGCTCAGTCCGAGCGCGCAGTTCATTGAAGTCATTGAGTGGCTCGACGATTCGAGCAATACGATGCTTTATCGATTTCCGGTTCGCGATCAGGAAATCAAGAACGGAGCGCAGTTGATCGTGCGCGAATCGCAGGCGGCAGTCTTTGTTCATGAAGGACAGATTGCCGACGTATTCGGCCCCGGACGTTACAGCGTCGATGGCGGCAATACTCCGATTCTTTCCAAGATTGGGGCCTGGAAACACGGATTCAACTCGCCCATCAAGTCGGAAGTCTATTTCGTTAACACCAAACAATTCACGGATCTGAAGTGGGGCACTTCGAATCCCGTAATGATGCGCGATGCGGACTTCGGCATGGTGCGTCTGCGGGCCTTCGGCATCTACTCGATGCGCGTCGCCGATCCGCGCGAGTTGATCAAGCAAATTGCCGGGACCAACGCGCACTTTGTTACCGAAGACATCGAAGGCCAACTGCGCCGCACGATGGTCAGCGCGTTCTCTGACTCTCTCGCCGAATCAAAGATCGCGGCGCTCGATCTAGCGTCGAACTATGACGAGTTGGGCGGCTTTGCGCGGCAGAAATTGCAGGATGAATTCAAATCGTTGGGATTGGAACTAACGAAATTCGTCGTCGAGAACATTTCCCTCCCGGAGGAAGTCGAAGCCGCGATGGACAAGCGCACTTCGATGGGCGTGATCGGCGACGTGAACAGATATACGCAGTTCCAGGCCGCCGACGCGATGCGAGATGCCGCACAGAATCCATCGGGCGGCGCGGGATTGGGCGCGGGCCTGGGCGCCGGCTTCGCGGTTGGTAACGTGATGGCTGGAGCGATGACTGACGCCATGCATCAACGCGGGGCAACCACTTCAGGTGGCGAGGGCGGTGGCGCAGCCGAGACCGGAAAGTGCGTGAAGTGCGGCGCAGCAATGCCCGCTGGGGCCAAGTTCTGCAACGAGTGCGGCGCTTCTCAATCGCCGGCAAAATGCTCAAACTGCCAACACGAACTCAAGCCGGGCGCAAAGTTCTGCGACGAGTGCGGGACGAAAGCGGGTTAACTCAGTTGAGATTTTAAGCTGGAGAGGGCCGGGCGTGATTAGCGTCCGGCCTTTTTTTCCGTCAGGCCTTTTTTTCTTAGCCGCAGAGTATCTTTGTCCAAGCGGCGAGGCGTTGTCTTAGCCGCGGAGCGGCGAAAGATCTATAGCCCACGGCGTGAGCCGTGGGTCAACGATCTATATTTTCGAACCAGCCCCGTCCAGGGGCGTAACTACCTCTCTTAACGATCCACGTTTCGCCCCGCTGGGGCTTCGTCGGAACACCAAACGCATACCCACAGCTTACGCTGTGGGCTACAGATCTATCGTCGGCTTCGCCGACTGGGGTTTTAGGGAACAAAGGCCAGATGCTCGAAAGCAGGTTCGGCTGCTTGCGTTGGCTTGTCGTTGAGCGTTCTGGGCCGCTCTTCCCGGAAAGTTCGCTCTCGCACATTACCCGATGGTATGCTTGGCGCCCCGACTCAAAGACCCAATGCTAAACAATTTCACCAAGCCTCGCCGCGTAGTCATCACCGGGATGGGGTGTGTCACGCCGATCGGAATCGGCCGCGAAGCTTTCTGGGCCGGTCTGCAAAACGGCGAGAGTGGCGTGCGCCGTATTGAGTCGTTCGACGTTTCCAAGTCGGCGGTAAAGATTGCCGCGCAGGTTCGCGACTTTGATTGGGAAGCTCAACTCGATCCGAAAGATCGAAAGCACGTGCCGCGCACTGTGCCTCTGGCCCTGGCTGCCGCTCGCGAAGCTTTTCGGGACGCGGGAATTCCGGCGAGCGATCTCTCACCCAAAGAAAAGCAAGAGATTGGTGTCATGCTGGGCACGGGCGGCGGTGGACTGCCTTTTGTTGAGCAGCATTACTCGATTTGGTATCAGGGTGGCGCGCATCATAAGGCGAGCGTTTACATTATTCCGGCAGCTACACACGGCACTCTATCAAGCGAGCTTTCGATGGCGTTTGGGCTGCGTGGTCTTTCGCATGTGATCTCGACCGGATGCACGAGCTCGACTGACGCGATTGCTTATGCGGCACAGCACATCGCCCTCGGACGTCAGGAAGTAATGCTTGCCGGCGGGGTGGACGCGCCGCTGGCGCCGGGAATCCTGGCCGGGTTTAATCTGCTGACCGTGCTAACCACCGCTTGGAATGACGAGCCACAGCGCGCCTCGCGTCCTTTCACACGCAATCGTTCCGGAATGGTGCTGGGCGAAGGAGCGTGGATCTACGTGCTTGAAGAGTTCGAGCGCGCCCAACAACGCGGCGCGAAAATCTATGCCGAGATCAGCGGTTACGGAACGACCTGCGACGCCTATCACCGCGTCCGTCTGCAGGAAGGCGGCGACGAGCCGGCGCGGGCGATGACTCTCGCAATGAACGACGCCGGCATTGAGCCCGGCAAGATCGATTACGTCAATCTGCATGGCACATCGACGATGCTCAACGATCGCATTGAGACGAATGCGATGAAACTGGCACTCAACGGCAATGCTCATCAAATTCCCATGTCCGGAACCAAGTCGCAGCTCGGTCATCCGCAGGGCGCGAGCGGCGCTGCCGGTTTGGGCGCGGCCTTGTGCGCAATGGAAACTGGCATCATCCCTCCAACAATCAATCTCGACGATCCGGATCCTGAATGCGATCTCGACTACGTTCCTAATACAGCCCGGAAGGCTGATGTGCGGGTCGCGCTCTGCAACTGCATCGGTTTCGGATCGAAGAACAGCGCGCTGGTGATCGCGAAAGTGTTGGGGCAGGGATCGTCCCTGCCCGTATCTTAAAAAACGGGCAGGGACGAGCCCTGCCCCTACAATCATGTTCGAAAGATTCCGCCAACGCAGCTATGAACTCGAGAATATCGACAAGGGCACCTACACGCCCGCCGAATACGAAGGCTGCATAGTCGAGCTGCAACGCGTAAATAAATGGCTCGGCGACGAAAAGGCTTTACGCGGTTCGCTGCTGAAAGAAATCCAGCGTCAGAATCTGCGCTCCTTTTCAGTTCTTGATGTCGGCGCTGGATCAGGTGAACTGCTGCGGGTGCTGGCCGCTTGGGCGTCTGAGACAGATCGCACGCCGTTGCTCGTCGGCTTGGAATTGAACGAGAGATCAGCGCAGGCGATCCTCGAAGAGTCGGCTGAGTTTCCCGAGATCTCCTCGGTGCAAAGCAGTGGACTCAAGCTTCCCTTTCCGGACGCATCGATTGATTACGTTATGTCGTCTTTGACGCTGCACCATTTCGATGACGATGGGGCCGTCAACCTGCTCCGCGAAATGGGCCGGGTCGCGCGGCGGGGAATTTTTGTTATCGACCTGCATCGCAACCCGACGGCGTATTTCTTTTACACCACCCTCGGACACTTGTTTCTGCACAATCGCTTGATCCGCGAAGACGGCGCGCTATCGATTCTGAAAAGTTTCACGCCCGATGAATTAGAGAAACTCGGGCGACAGGCGGGCCTGAAGAATGCTGCTGTCGACAAGCATTTCCCCTCGCGCTTAGTTTTGAGCGCGAATCTCAACGGAGAAGTTTAGGAGCGAGCTACCGCCCGCTCGGTCGGGCAGTAGCCCGACTCTAAACGGTTGCGTCTCTTTTTATGAGTAGTTCGAATCAGTACGACGTAATCATTGCCGGCGGCGGGCCGGCCGGGGCCAGCGCGGCGATTCATCTGGCCGCGCGCGGCGCGCAGGTGCTGCTGTTGGAACAGAAGAAATTTCCGCGGGCAAAGCTTTGCGGTGAATTCATCTCGCCGGAATGCGCACGGCACTTTGAGCGGCTGGGCGTCGCCGAGCAAATGTCTGCGGCGGGTCCGGCTAACCTAAGCGAAACTGTTTTTTATTCGCGCCGGGGTAAGAGTGTCACTGTGCCGAGCGCATGGTTCAGCGCCAATGGTGTCGCGCTCGGTCTGAGTCGCGCTGAAATGGATGAACGCCTATTGCGACGCGCTGGGGAAGCCGGCGCCGTAGTTCTGGAAAATGCGCAGGTTGCGAATCTGCTCTTGGACCATGAACGCGTCAAAGGCGTGGCGGTTAAGCACGACGGCAAGGAAGTTTCTTACTTCGCGCGCGTAACCATCGACGCCACGGGACGGGCGCGGGCGCTGGCGCGTCGCGTCGAGAAATCGCAGAGCGTGACGACGTCGCATCGGCCCTCATTGGTGGCTTTCAAGGCGCACTTTCAGGGCGCGCGCGTAGCGCCGGGTGCTTGTGAGATTTACTTTTATCGCAGCGGCTACGGCGGGCTAAGCAGCATTGAAAACGGACTCAGCAATCTTTGCTTCATTGCCTCGGCGCGCGCGGTGCGCGAATGTGGGGCTGACGCTGAACGCGTCATGCGCCAGGTTGTCTGCCGGAATCGCCGCGCCGCGTATGCACTCGCAAAAGCTGAAGCGTGTACGCCATGGCTGGCTGTTTCGCTCGAAGGCTTTGGCCGGCACCCGGTCACGCCGGCGCCGGGACTGATTTCGATTGGAGATGCCGCGTCGTTCATCGATCCGTTCACCGGGAGCGGAATGCTCATGGCACTGGAGAGCGGAGAACTGGCTGCCGGCGTGATTGGTGATCATCTGAGCGCGGAGCCGGGACTCGTTGATCTTGAAAAGAAATACCGGGCCGCGTATAAGGCAAGGTTCCATTCACGCCTGCGCGTCTGTTCACTGATACGCCAAGCGGCATTTGTACCCGGCCTGGCGCAGTTGGCGATCCGCATCTTCGGCGCCAGCGACAGTCTGCGCCGCCGCGTTTCGCGGGCCACCAGGGGCGGCACACCGGAAACTTTCGGTCTCTCTCAACGTTTAAATGACGGTGGTTGAAGCCGGTTCGATTCCTTCAAGAGCTAGTCGCTAAATTTAATCAGTCCTTGCCACGCGGCGGTTTTTCCTGTAAAAAGCGCGTTAAGGTATGAAGTGCGACAAAGTTTCCATCCCGAACAAAGTCCGGGACAAAGCGCGAGTATTCCGATTCTATGAACCCGCACCCTTGCAGCCGAGCGTTAAATCGGTCTCCCATCAAGTGCCGGCGCATAAATGCGTCAGGTAAGGATTCGTCGGCGTTAACCAAATTTCCGAGTTTACTTTCAGAAGGAGCAACGAAGATGTCTTTTCCCCTCAGGCAGTGTCTCAAGAGGTCTATGCAGGTTCTGTTGGCTTGTTTGGTTGTAGTCATAAGCTTTAGTGCTGCGATGTCTCAGGCGCAATCGAATGCCGCGGATTTGCAGGGTTCTGTCCGCGATCCCAAAGGCGCAGTGGTTGCCGGCGCGACGGTGACCGCCCGCAACACGGCGACGAACGGCTCACGCGACGCGACGACCAATGATGATGGCTTTTACAAGATCGTGAATCTGCCCCCGGGGGAATATGAAGTAACGGTTAAGGCGGCGAATTACAAGACCGCGCAAATCCCCAGCGTGAAACTCACCGTCGGTCAGACGGCAAATCAGGACATCCCGTTAGAAGTTGGCGACTTGACCGCGATAGTAACGGTGAACGCAGCGGCGCCGAACATCGTCGAAACCACCGCGACCAGCGTGTCGACGACTGTCGACCAGCAACGCATCGAAAGTCTTCCGATCAACGAACGGAACTATCTTTCTTTTGCGTTGACAACTTCTACCGTCGGCCGCGACAACGGCCGACCGATTGGCCCAGCACCGACGACCGGTTTGAACTTCGGCGGCCAGCGAGGTCGATCAAATCTCGTACAGGTCGACGGCGCGGACAACACCGACAACTCAGTGAACGCTTCGCGCTCTACCGTCAGCCAGGAAGCTGTGCAGGAGTTTCAGGTAGTAACCAATTCCTTCGCTCCTGAGTTTGGCCGTTCCTCTGGCGGCGTGGTCAACGTAGTCACGAAAGCCGGAACCAACAGACTTCAGGGAAACGTTTTCGGATTTCTCAGACACAAGAGTTTCCAGGCGCGCAATCCATTCGCGCCGGTGGACAAGCCACCTTTCACGCGCGCTCAATACGGCGCGACCCTCGGTGGTCCACTGCGAAAAGATCGTTCGTTTTTCTTTGCCGCATTTGAGCAACGCCAGCGGCATGAATCCGGTTTCTTCACCAGCGATGTGACTTCCGGGTTGGGCAGCACCGTTACAATTGGCGCGCCCTTCTTACCTTTCACGCAGACGTTCCGCAATATCACGCCAGGGCAGAGTAGTTATGTCAGCACTTTGCTCAGCACGGCATCGGCGTTGATCGGCTCGGGCGTGCCCGCCAACATCGCGCAAGGCTCGGCCCTCGCTAATGCGGCCATTCAGTACGCTTACCTTGCCTCGAGCGGCGGCTACACGGCGCTGACCGGAACGAATCCTTTGATCAGTGCGGGAGGCGCGATTCCTGCCGGAACGGTAGTCGGCGGACGCTTCTTCCTGTCCGGCGCCCCGGTTCCCGTATCGACCACTAATGCCGCGGGCCAGCTAATCGCATTTCGGCCACTGCAGACTCTGCAGAAAATTTTTCCCGTAACTGACAAGACGACCTTTAATTCATTCCGTCTCGATCAGATGATCGACGAGAAGCAGAATCATCATCTGACTTTCCGTTTCGGCTATAACCCGAGCACCATTACCGGCATTCAGGTTGAATCGCAGAATCAGTCGCTGGGCCAGAATGATTTTTCGCGCACCGGCATTCAAAAACTGAAAGACACTTCAGCCGTAGTTTCGCTGACGTCGACGCTTTCGAGCAATCTGGTCAACGAAGCCCGCTTTAATTTTGGCGAGCGGCGCGCAGTCTTTAAGTCGCAGAATGGCGATGCCGTAGCCTTCAATATTTCAGGGACCGCTTTCATCGGGCGCGAACTGTTCTCCCCGGTGGTGCGCACGGAAACTCGTTACGAGTGGACCGACAACTTGAATTTCGTTGCCGGCAATCACACTTTCAAGTTCGGCGGAGATTACGCTTCGGTCAACATACCCTCCGCAATTTTTGAGTTGAATTTTGCCGGTCTCTATAACTTTGGCGGTTTGAGCGCCTCGTCCGTCGCGGCTTTTCCGACGGTCGGCGCCGCCGCGCCGCCAGACTTTACCCCGGTGCAACAATACGGCCTCGGTCTGCCGACCAATTTTATCCAGGGCTTCGGCAATCCGGTTAGTAAGCTTACCAACAAGCCAATCGCCTGGTTTGCTCAGGATTCATGGAAGATCAGGCCGAACTTCACGCTTAATTATGGTGTGAGGTATGACTATGAGATCACGCAACAAATTCCTACTGTGGGCGTCAGAGATCCGTTCTCGGGAATTACGTTGTCGGCGAGCGATATGCTAGCCGCGCAAGATGCCATGGGTGTACAGCAGGGATTTCCTCGCGATAAAAACAACTTCGCTCCTCGGGTTGGCATTGCCTGGGACATTAAGGGGGATGCGAAGACCGTGGTTCGCGCGGCGGCCGGAATTTTTTACGACCATCCGCTGTTGGCGGTTGCATTCAACTCGGACATCGCTGACGCCGCTCAGCAGCAGCAGGGCATTCTGACACCGGTGGGCGGACCATCTCCAACTGCTTTGCTCAACGCCACTCAGGTTTTTCAGGGCACCGTCATTGTTTGTAATACCCCAACCTCCATCCCCGGAGTGAACTGCACGCCCGGCGCGGCCAGTACCGCCCAGTATCAGAATGGTCGCCAGCGTTTCAACGACCAGACCTTCCCTGGCTTTGGTCCAGTGCTGCCGTTCACTCTGCATGTCAGCAAGAATTTTGAGTACGCGTATGCCACCCAGGGTAATTTCACGATCGAACGTCAGCTAACAAAAGACATGTCGATCTCGGCGGGTTATCTGTTTGTCGGGGCGCACCACCTGCCGCATCCGCTGGACATCAATGCGCCGCGCACCGATCTCCAGATCGAGAACTATCGGCGTTGCTTCGGCACTCTGCCTACCAGCACTACTGCCGCATTGACGGTGAACCCGGCAGCCTGCGCCAACATCGTGGCGCAACCTATTCCCGGACTGATTTCCGTTACTACTCGCGGGGGAGTTATCGCGCCGGCGGCGGCGAATTTCTTCCGCCCCAGCGCCCCAAATTACTTCCTCGTGCAAGCCCTGACGAACGGCGCGGTCACGCCTGCGGTGCTCAACGGCGCCCTGGCTGCGAGCGGCACGTTGCGAACTCCGGGCGTCGTCTCGCCCTTTGGTTCAATTAACGCGCAAGTCTCCGATGGCAACTCTAACTACAATGCGATGACGCTGGATCTGAAGAAGCGCTTTACGAGGAACTTCCAATTCCTCGCCTCCTACACGTGGTCGCATTCGATCGACGATTCTTCTGACTTGCAGACTCTGTTACTGCCGCAAGACAACCGGAACTTCCGGGCTGAGCGCGCCAACTCACTCTTCGATCAGCGACAGCGCTTTGTCTTCAGTGCGGTTCTTGCTTCGCCGCAAAAATGGCGTTCGGGTGATGGGATGCACAAGTTTTTGGCTGACTTCACCCTGGCGCCGATCTTTGAAATCGCCTCAGGCCGGCCTTTCAACATTCTGAGCAACCAGGACACCAACAACGATCAGTCAAATCAAACCGACCGTCCGTCAGTGCTGCCCAATGGATTGCTTTGTGTACCGGGCACGCCAGGTTGCACGCCCCTGATCGTAAACGGCTCGTTCGCGAACGGCGATCTGGGACGTAACATGGGCATCACGCATCGCTTTTCGTCGCTCGACATGCGTCTGATGCGCAGTGTCCGGCTGGGCGAACGCGTGCGGCTCGATATCATCGCCGAAGGCTTCAATCTATTTAATCGCTTTAACGAAGGCGCCGCCTCGGGTTTTATCGACGACGTCAATGGCTTTAAGCAGCGCGCCGGCAACGGAAGCTACTACAGCCGCGCGACTGCGGCCTTTGACCCGAGACAGTTCCAGTTCGGATTGAAACTGAACTTCTAAGAAGTTGAGGCCCGGGTCCTTAACTTCTCTTCAAAACGTAATTCAGCGGTCAGCGTTCACGTTTTGCGCTGGCCGCTTTTCTCTCCTGCCCACGGTCAAGCGAGCAAACCTGCCTTCGGGCCGGGGCATCCGAAGTACCGTCGCTCGTTTCTCTCCCGGTGTCGTTTGGAAAAACTCGTGCAAATCTGAAAGAATCACATCCAATGAGGAAGCTTCTTCTAATATTTCTACCTATCTGCACCCTACTCGTCATTGCGGTCGCCGCAGGGGCCCAGTCACGGCCGCGGCGCGTTACAGCACCACCGCCGGAAACTTTGCTGGGACCTGAGCCCAAGGCGCCGCCGGCCACGGATCGGAATGCTCCGCTGTTGGACGTCAAGCCTTCAAAACCTGTGGGTAACGCTCCGGTGTCTGCTGATACCACCCATGCGTTTCAGCTCTTTCAGCAAAAGCAGTACGCCGCGGCAGCCCAGGAAGCCAAACAGATCGCGGCCAACGATCCCGGCAATGCCGAGGCTTGGAAGCTGGCGGGCTTTTCTGAGTTCTATCTAAAACAATACGCAGACGCATCTGAAGACCTGCAGAAAGCTCTCGACCTCCAACGCAAGTCCAGCCAGGAAGATTCGCACACTGTCGACGCCCTGGCCGAAAGTTATGTACTGGCCGAAAAATACGATCGCGCGCTGCCCTTGCTGATCGCGGCGATCGAACGGCCGGGCGCGAAGCCGGATGCGTCATTTCTCTACTATCGCGGTCTGGCTGAACTCAAAACCGGGAAGCCCGCTGACGCTGAGCGTTCCTTCAACGCGGCCATTAAGGCCAACCCAAAGGACGCCGCGTCACTTCTCTATTTGAGTCAGTTGGCTCTCGCTCGCAACGATCTCGACACGGCTATTTCGACTTTGAACCGGGCCACAACCAATGATCCGCGGCTAGCCTCCGCCTGGTTTCTACTGACCTCGGCTTACCTTCGTCGCGCCGCTTCGACTGCGGATGAAGTGAAGTCAAGCGCGGACTATCTTGGCGCTGTGCGATCCGGCGAGGCCCTGACACGTCTGCGCTCAGACGAAGAAGCGATGGGTCTGTACGCCCGGGCGCTAATCGGCGCGAAGCAATATGCGCGCGCCGCCACCGCCCTGGAACGGACCGCGGCAAACGAACCCGCGACCGGCATAACGCTTTACCTGTTTGGGCTGGCCCACTCGCGCGCCAACAATTTTCCGAAAGCGATAGCCGCGTTAGAGCGCGCCCTGGCCAAGTCACCCAGCGATGTGAACGTTTATCGCGAGCTCGGTTACGACTACGAAAAGACGAAGCTGTACCCCAAGGCCTTCGCGCTTTATCAGAAGGCTCTGACAGTGGCGCCCGACGACGCGGATTTCAAAGAGTCGGTCGAACGCCTCCGGCCCTTTGCAAAACAGTAGCGTTCGATTAGCATCATGGCCGTGACAAATGAAACACGACAGCAGGGGCGCTCCTTAACGCGAGCCATTATGGTTGTCGCGCTGCTTGCGTGCGCCGGTTTCGCGACCAGTGTCAGCGCCGCATCGTGGAACGGAATAGAGCCTTTGAAGAGCCGGCGAGACGATGTCATGAAGATAATGGGTCCACCTGTCAGCGAGAGCGCTGACGGTCTTCTACGTTACAAGGTTAGCGGTGGCTCTGTTCAAATTACTTTTGTAGACGAAAAATTCGTCAAGAATAAAAAGCTCAGACCGGAATTGGCCGGCACTGTACTCGAGATTGTTCTGCAGCACGAACACTCTTCCGACACTGCTGAATCGATGAGCCTGTTGCAGAATCGAGATTTCATCCGCGACAACGTGCGCAACATCTCAGTCTTCCGCAATCTCAAAAACGGCGTCGTCTACACGTTTATAGACGGTAGTCTGAAAACTACTCGCTATACTTTTGCGGATACTCAGTTGGGCCGCGCCCGGCACTGAGTCTGTTTTCCGGAAAGTTTGGCAACTTCGATCTGCTCGAAAGCGTCTTTAGTTCGTCTTCCCCACGGAATTTAGGCTTACAAACAGAGAGGCTATCAAATGCTTAAGCGACTCACGTTACTTACAGGAGCGGTTCTGCTAATGATGACTGCCGGCGCGGCTATAGCGCAGCGGCCACGCACCATGAATCAGGACAAGGCTGAAAGCACCGCAAACGTGCCTCCGCCTGCTCCCGCACCGCAAACAATCAACGCAAAATATGAAGGCGGTGTCTTTGGCTATAACAAGAAGATGGACGGTACGCTCAGCTTTGATGACGCAAACCAACGCCTGGTCTTTCGAGATGGCAAGCAGAAAGAGATTCTGTTCGTTCCCTATAATGCGATCACTGGTGCGTACGGTGATACGCATGCGGTGCGGCCTTCCGCCGCGACGGTGGCCAGCAACATCCCCTACATCGGTCTTCCCGCTAGTCTCATCAAGACTAAGGTTCGTTACCTCGCGCTGCAGTACAACGATCCGGATAGCAAGGCTTCCGGGGTCACCAGTTTTCGGCTGGAGAATAAAGACATTCTCGCCTCTGTCTTGAATACACTGGCGGGCAAAGCCGGTTTGTATAAGCGCGGGGAAGTCTTCATTAAGAAAAAGGATTAGCACTCACTTACTCGTTCCACCCCTACAGCGATCTTCCTGATGCTCGCGTTAGCGTGGTCAGCGGAGCCATCTTAAGGTACAATCACTCGCATTCATGGATGAAACTTGCGGGAAAGCCGAGCAATTGCTCAACTCGATTTTCGAGAGCGCCGCGTTTGACGTGCGCGCCTCAGCGTCTGAATCCGAAATGGGTTGTTTGTTGGCGATCGAAGGCGCTGACAGCAGTTTACTGCTGAACGAGGGCGGCGAATTACTTGACGCCCTGCAGCAGATTCTCAATCAAGCCCTCGGTCGCGAACTGCCGAAGGGCCAAAGGATCATCTGCGACGCGAATAATTACCGGGCCGCCCGGGAAGCGGAACTAAGGGCGATGGCTGAACATGCTGCCCGCCAGGTGCGCGCAACCTCAGCGGCTTTTGTGTTCGGTCCGATGGAGCCCAGCGAAAGGCGCGTGATCCATCTCTCTCTGGCGGCTGAGGAGGATCTCATCACCGAGTCCGTCGGCGAGGGCAATGGGCGACGCCTTAGAGTCACCTTGAGACCGGCTTCCGCCAACTAAGATTTCTCCCCTCCTCTACTGGTTCATAATAACTAACGACCGTGGCTGTTCCGACCGATACTATTGTCGCCTTGTCCACTCCGCCGGGCCGCAGTGGCATAGGGGTAGTCAGAATCAGCGGCGAACATTCCCTCATAATATTGCGCACCCTGCTCCGCGCTGGATCCTTCGACCCGATCCCCAACATGCTGAGCTTGCAGAGTCTTGTCGATCCGACTAGCGGAGACATTCTTGACGAGGCGCTCGTCTGCTTCTTCAAGGCGCCACATTCCTTCACTGGAGAAGATGTTGTCGAATTGCACTGCCATGGATCTCCGGTCTTGTTGAGGGTGGTCATCGATCTGATCCTTCAGCTTGGTGCTCGTTTGGCTGACCCTGGTGAGTTCACGCTTCGCGCCGTCACCAACGGGCGGCTGCGTCTTACTGAAGCGGAAGCAATCCGAGATCTAATAGATGCACAGACGGATACTGCGCTGCGTCAGGCCACGCGGCAATTGAAAGGCGAGCTATCAGATCGGCTGCGGCCCGCCAAAGAAAAACTGCTCGATATAATCGTTCGGCTCGAGTCATCACTTGAGTTTGTTGAAGACGATCTTCCCGTGCTGGCCTCGCAAAAGATTAACGAATCGCTTCAAAATCTCCAGGAGGATCTCGCACGTCTGCGCAACACCTTTAGTACCGGCCGTCTCCTGCGCGACGGTATTCGAGTCGCTCTGGTGGGACGGCCGAATGTCGGTAAGTCGAGTCTGTTCAATAGTTTAGTAGGGCACGGGCGGGCCATCGTCACGAGCATTGCGGGAACTACGCGCGACACGCTCACCGAGGCGATCGGCGTCGATGGAGTGCCGGTAGTCCTCATCGACACTGCCGGAATTCGCAACTCCACTAATGAGATCGAATCCATCGGCGTGGAACGCGCTCGTCGAGAAGCCGCTGATGCCGATCTTCTGATTGTAGTCATTGACGGATCGGAACCCCTTCATGATGAAGATCGATCCGTCGTTCGTGAGGTCTCGGATGTTCGTCACGTTGTCGCTCTAAATAAGAGCGATCTTTCCACGTTCTCGTCAACAACATTCGATGGGCAAGGGACTGGTCCTAATTGTTCTGCAGTGGTATCCGTGTCGGCGAAGAGTGAAGCGGGACTTGCGACCTTGCGCGCTGCTATACTGTCACCTTTCGCGAATGGAAGTGCACGCAGTGAGGGAGTGCTCATCACGAATGCCCGACATCACGATCTGTTAGTGCGCTCGATCGAGGCTATTGCTTCGTCCGAGCAACTCTTGGACGAGCGTGCCAGTGAAGAGATGGTTCTGGTGGGACTGCACAATGCGCTGCGCTACCTGGGAGAGATTACGGGAGAGACGACAACCGAAGAGATCCTGGGACAGATTTTCTCGACCTTTTGCATCGGCAAGTGAATGCCCATCGCTCTGGATGTAACAGCTATGATATTCGACGAATTTTTCGATGTGATCGTTATCGGGGCCGGCCACGCAGGTTGCGAAGCCGCTTCGGCATCAGCCAGGCTGGGCGCCAACACCGCTCTGCTCACCCTGAATCTTGATCTCATTGGACAGATGTCATGCAACCCCGCGATCGGAGGAATCGGCAAAGGCCATCTCGTCCGCGAGATTGATGCCCTGGGCGGCATCATGGGAAGGGTTATCGATCGCACCGGTATCCAGTTCCGTTTATTGAACCGCTCACGTGGCCCGGCAGTGCGCGCCCCGCGTGCGCAAGCAGATCGAGCCCTTTACCGAGTCGAGATGCGCCGAACATTGGAAGGCACGCCGAACCTCAGCCTTCGGCAGGGTCTGGTGACAAGCCTCTTGATTGAAGACGGTCGAGTCCTCGGCGTCGAGTTGCAGGATGCGCGCAGGATGGGGGCCGCCGCTGTGGTGGTTGCCACGGGTACATTTCTCAACGGGCAGATTCATACCGGTCGGCAAACGTACTCGGGAGGTAGGGCTGGCGAGCCTGCCTCGATAGAGTTTGCAGAGGCGCTCAAGCGGCTGGGGTTGCGAGTGGGCCGTTTGAAAACCGGTACGCCACCGCGGCTTGATGGACGAACGATCGACTGGGAAGCATTTGAGCCGCAACCCCCGGACGAACGCCCGGTGCCGTTTTCTTTTTCAACAGAAGAGATCGAACAGCAACAACTGAATTGCCATCTCGGTTACACAACAGAGACGGTCCATGACGCAATCCGAGCAAACCTGCACGAGTCCCCTCTATATTCAGGAAAAATCACAAGCATAGGGCCACGTTATTGTCCGTCGATTGAAGACAAGGTCGTCAAGTTTCCCGATAAGACCAGACATCAACTCTTCCTCGAGCCTGAAGGCTACGTTACGAACGAAGTCTACCTGAATGGATTTTCTACTTCTCTCCCAGCACAGCTACAACAGGAACTGGTAACCCTCATCCCCGGATTCGAGCGTACGCAGATCATTCGCCCGGGGTACGCGATTGAATATGACTTTGTGGATCCGAGAGAGCTCACTCCTTTCCTCGAAACCGCTAAGATCAAGGGTCTGTTCCTAGCGGGACAAATCAACGGCACGACGGGCTATGAAGAGGCGGCGTGTCAGGGTTTGCTTGCTGGCATTAACGCTGCGTCAGGGCCTATTGGACGACCTATGTTCCGTCTCAATCGGCGGGAATCTTATATCGGTGTGCTCGTTGACGACCTCATCACTCATGGAGTAGACGAGCCCTATAGGATGTTTACCTCGCGCTCCGAGTATCGATTGGCGCTTCGGCATGATAATGCCGACGAGCGTCTCGAACCCTACGGTCGACAGTTGGGGTTGGTTGGTGACAGCGAGTGGGAGCGGTTCAATCAGCGCAGGGCGCGACTCGCCAGAGCCCGGACCTTACTGAAAGAGTCCAAGCTGCGCCGCGCAGACGAGCGCTATGCAATCTGCTCTGAGTTGACGGGACAGGATTTGGGTGACTCACTTACTCTGGCCGAACTGGCGCTGAGGCCACGAATTGACGGCGCAATGGTAATGGATCTCATGCCTTCTTGTGCGAAGGGTCAATTCACGATCGGCGACTTGGAAACGGCCCTGGCGGACCACCTGTACGCAGGCTATCTGGATTCCCAGGACGCGGGACTTCGTCGGCTAAACCAGCACGACGCCCTCAACATTCCCAGCGGCTTTTCATTTCGCAGGGTTGGCAGCCTTTCCCACGAAATCCTCGAACGTCTGGAGCGAGCGAGGCCGGAGAGCTTTGGACAAGCCCGTCTGATTCCCGGCATGACGCCTGCAGCACTGTCCAATCTTCTCGTTCATTTGACAGCAAACCAGCAAAGACGCACCGCCGATTAAAGACGCGGGTAAATCGCGAGGTTTCACGTGAAACATCGCGTCCCAGCGTTACAGCCGGCGACTTGAGCTAAAAGCCGAGACATCCCAGTGGTATCATACTGACTTGTTGTGATAATGTGCTGCCTCTCCGTCAGCTAGTCTACCGAGCCGGTGAATGGCAAAAATTCTCGCCATCGCAAATCAGAAAGGCGGCGTTGGAAAAACCACCACCGCCATAAACCTAGCTGCCTCCCTGGCCAAACTCAACCATCGCGTTCTACTTGTTGACATCGATCCTCAGGCTAATGCTACTTCAGGAGCCGGAATCCTTCGAAGCGTTTCTCGACGTAGCTCTTATCACGTTCTCGTTCTTAAGGAAGCAATTGATAACGCGATTCTGCCGACTGAATTCTTGTTTGAAGTCATACCGTCAGACCGAAACCTTGCCGGGGCCGAGGTTGAAATGGTTGACCTACCGGACCGAGAACTGCTGCTTCGCAATGCTCTGGCCCCGATCCGTAACCGTTATGATTTCATTATTCTTGACTGCCCCCCAGCGCTAAACCTGCTCACTCTTAATGGCTTGGCTGCTGCCGATTCCCTTCTTGTGCCCATTCAGTGTGAATACTACGCTCTCGAGGGTGTCTCCGAACTCTTCAACACGCTCTCTCGGATTCGACGTCTCTTGAATCCGCAACTGAAGATCGAAGGCCTGCTCCTGACCATGTACGATGCGAGCACGAAACTTTCCGCCGCAGTCGCTTCCGATCTCAGAAGTTTCTACAGCAGCCTGGTTTTTCAAACGACTATTCCAAGGAACGTCCGACTGGCCGAAGCCCCCAGCTATGGAAAGCCGGTGATGTACTACGATCCGCGATCGAGAGGAGCAGAAGCTTACTCTCAACTAGCAGAGGAGATTGTTGCCAATGACCAAAAAACCGCTGGGCCGCGGACTGAGCGCCCTGATCTCGACAGACTCGCCGCTAGCGGACAGTGACGAGATTCGCGAGATCGAGATCGATCTAGTCCGGCCAGGCCATCAACAGCCTCGCACAAGTTTCGACCAAGCCAAGCTTGAAGAGCTCGCTCAATCCATTCGCACTAGTGGCATCATTCAGCCTCTGCTCGTGCGACCGCGCGGCGGGCTGTTCGAACTCGTTGCCGGCGAGCGGCGCTGGCGGGCAGCCCAATTGGCTGGGCTTCCTCGCGTCCCGGTAATAATCCGCGAAATCCCTGACGATAAGCTGCTGGAGCTTGCTCTGATCGAGAACATACAGCGTCAGGAATTGAATCCGATAGAAGAGGCCAATGCCTACAAGCGACTCATCGAGTCATTGAATCTTACTCAGGAGGAGTTGGCACAAAGGGTCGGGCGAGACCGTACATTTGTGACCAATTACCTTCGGATCCTGAAGCTTCCGTCAGAAATCCAAACCCTCCTCGAAGAAGAGAAACTATCCTTTGGCCATGCGCGCGCTCTCCTGGGTATTGGGGACGCCATTCTGCAGCGGCGTTACGCGCAGAAGATAGTGACACACAACTGGTCAGTGCGTGAAACTGAGAGGCGGATTAAGCATGCGGCGGCGGATATGTCTTCCGTAGCGAGCCCGGCTCCGAGGCAGATGGATCCCAACATCCGCGCCGCCGAGGCCAAACTTCGGCGACATCTCGGAACTCAGGTACAGATAGTTCCGGCCAAAGATGGCTCGGCTGGCAAGATTCAGATTGAATACTATAGCGCGCTGGATCTAGACCGACTATATACGATCATCAGCTCAAGCAACGACTCCGACAATCCCAATGTGGCGGCTGCATCGCGCGCGCGGTAGTCCACACGATACTACTAATTACAACTGTAACATACAGAACCCATCACTATTAGGAGAGAAGAAGCGATAACGTCGCTGAGCCGGGGGCTCCTAGGTTCGTCCTGAACTTTGTAGGGTGTTTTTCTTGCCTCCGCCAGAGGGCTATGTTAGCTTTGCATTTTCCACGCGGCCAGATTATTTCAGTCGGCAAGGTTGAACGCCGATTTACATAGTAGTCCACGTTATTTTCTGCAATGCTAGCACACTCGGAAGATTCAGCATCACGGTCCTTTTTCGCCGCCCTCGAGCGTCGGCTAAGCAAGCAAGCCTTTGAGACTTGGTTTCGGCCGCTTCGGGTAACGCGATCTCAAACAGAGGGGGTGGTCAGGATTGCGGTGCCCAATTCGGCGGTGCGTGACTGGATACTGTCTCAGTATTCCGGAGCCCTTGAAGAAAGTCTTATTGAGGTGAAACTTGGAGACGGGCGGATAGAGTGGGCGACACCTCTCGCGGACAACGGGAAAGAAACGCGCGATATCGAGTCCGGAAGGACGACCCATAGTCTCGAGAGACTGGCCGGGGAAAACCCCATCGAACCAATTGAACCGCCTCAACTCCCGGAGATTCCCTCAGCTCCGTTGAATGAAAAGTACACGTTTGGCAGTTTCGTTGTGGCCTCTTGCAACCGATTTGCCCATGCTGCAGCGCTGGCTGTGGCTGAGGCGCCCGGGAGGACCTACAACCCTCTTTATCTCTACGGTGGCGTGGGTCTGGGTAAAACTCATCTCGTTCAAGCGACGGGGCACGCGATTAAGAAAGCCAATCCTAAGTTGCAGGTTTCGTATCTCTCCCTTGAGCGGTTCATGAACGAACTAATCAACGCGATCAGGTATGGGTACGACAAGACCCAGGTTTTCCGCGAGCGGTACAGGTCCATCGACGTTCTTCTAATCGATGACGTTCAATTTATCGCTGGGAAGGAGAGAACTCAGGAAGAGTTCTTTCATACGTTCAATGCTTTGTATGATGGCCAAAAACAGATTGTACTTACTTCCGACTGTCCACCCAGGGAGATTCCAGAAATTGAAGAGCGTTTACACTCGCGCTTTGAATGGGGATTAATAGCCGATATTGAGCCTCCAGACCTGGAGACGAAGGTAGCCATCCTCCGGCGAAAAGCAGAACTCCAAAGAGTTGATCTGCCCGATGACGTCGCTCTTTTCCTGGCCGGTAACAGCAAACACAACATACGAGAATTAGAGGGCTCTTTGGTTAGAGTACTGGCAATGGCTTCTTTACGAGGACTGCCACTTACAAAGGGACTTGCCCAGGAGGCAATGCGCAGTGTCTCGCGTACGAGCGATGAAGACGTGGTATCTATTCCACGCATTCAAAAGGCCGTTGCTGATTACTATAAAATCAGCGTCGACGGTCTGAGGAGTCGCTCGAATATGGGAAATGTTTTAGTGCCCAGGCAGGTTGCCATGTACCTATGTAAGCGACTAACCAAGAAGAGCTACCCGGAAATCGCTCGGCAATTCGGAGGCAAACATCACACTACGGTGATTCACTCTGTTGAGAAGATCAATAAGCTGGTTGATTCCGATCGAGAAATGGATACCTTAGTAAAGCGAATCGTTAGCAGTATTGGAGCCTAGCTTACGCCAGGCAGGATGGCAGGTTTTTGCTTCCACAGACTGATTGTGAAAACTTGCGTTCCCAACTGTGGAAAAATCGTCATCACAAATCTTCGGCTATTCCGATCGATTCTTCTCCGACCAACTCCGCGGGATTGTTCATTGTTTTTCCCTTGATCGAATGAAGTTCACAGTTCCACATACACTACTACTATTACTAAGGATCTAAATATAGTTCTTATTGTCTACGGTTAATAGTAAAGAAGGAAACATTTTTCGAACTGTGATATAAGACACTGCAAAATTATAGGAGCAGGTAAATGCAATTTGTTATGGCGCGGGGAGCGCTACAAAAAGAACTCGCGTTTGTGCAAGGTGTGGTTGAACGTAAGAATACTATTCCTGTCTTAGCGAATATTCTTATCGAGTCGGCCGGTGAAGATGCGATCCGAATCAGCGGGACTGATCTGGATGTCACTATTAGGTGCGACGCTGATGCACAAGAAATAAAGTCACAGGGAGCCATCTGCGTTCAGGCTCGCAAGCTCTTTGACATTGCACGGTTGCTGCCAGATGCTCCCGTAAGTTTTCGTAAAGAAGAAAACGAATGGGTGACGGTTGAGTGTGATCGTTCAAAGTTTCGCTTGCCCGGTATCTCGAAGGACACGTTTCCCGAATTGCCGGGCTTTAAGTCGACACCACTGAAACTGCCGGCGTCTCTGCTGAAGTTGCTGATCGACCGCACGATCTTTGCGATCACTCAGGAAGAAGGCCGTTACACTCTGTCAGGAGCCAAGTTTGAACTAGATAAGAATGGCGCCAAAATGGTTACTACTGACGGCCATAGGCTGGCTTTCGTAGCTACCGAAGATATTGGTCCTGAGGCCCAGGCCGCCGGTCTCGATGTTCTTATTCCCCGGAAAACTCTAGCGGAACTGACCAAACTCACGGCCGATTTCGACGGCGATATTAACCTCGGCGCTGACGAGAATCATGTCTACTTTCAGGTGGGCTCTCGGCTTTTGATTTCCAGAATGCTCTCGGGACAGTTTCCTAACTACGAAATGGTCATGCCGAAAGGCAACGATCGATCGGCCGTCTTCGATACCGTTAGTCTTAACCAGGCAATTCGACGAGTCGCCTTAATGGCCGACGATCGCTCCCACGCAATTCGTTTTCATCTAACCAAAGAGCAATTGCTGATTAGTTCACAGAACGCCGAAGAAGGTGAAGCGCGGGAAACCCTAGGTACAGATTTTAACGGTGAAGAAACCGAGATCGGTTTCAACGCACAATACCTGCAAGATTTTCTCAACGTTGTCGGATCTGAGAAAGTGGCCTTCGAATTCAAAGACGGTAATTCACAAGCCCAGTTGCGACCGGTCTCCGACGACAGACACGATTACCGTTACATCATCATGCCCATGAGGCTGTGAGGTGTAAGAAGGTTAACGTTCATTATTATTGTTGAGACGAGCGCCTGAACTTTTGGCGCTCGTTTTGATTTGATGAGTGCTGAAACCACCAGCGCAGCGCCATCCTAAAGCAAGAGCCTATGTTAGAATTTCGATCATGTTCCTTAGATCGACCAGGGCACACGACTTCAGAAACCTCGCAGGCGAAATCTACTGGGGAAAAGGCATCAATGTCATCTACGGGAATAACGGTCAGGGAAAGACGAACTGGTTGGAAGCCATTCATCTACTGGCTCATGCAAGATCATTTCGGACGCGGCATCTTCACGAAACAATCGCGTTCGGCAAATCGGCCGCTTCGATTCAGGGCCAGGTCGCGCAGGGCAACGAGATAGAACGCGACCTGCAAGTCGATATCAGAGCCAACACCAGGCAGACACTGGTTAACCGCAAACGAGAGTCTCTATCGCACTATGTAGCCCAGTTGCACGCTGTCTGGTTCACCGCAGACGAGTTAGAAGTCGTGCGCGGCGGTCCCGAGGCACGCCGCAGTTTTATAGATCGCGGCGCAATCTCACTCCACCCATCATATGCCCAAGCCTTGAGCAGTTACAGCAAAGTTCTTAAGCAAAAGAAGAGCCTTTTGCAGCAAGCGGCGGAAGGCCGTTTGAGGTTTGAAGAAGTTGCCGAACTTCTAGCACCGTGGAACGAACAACTGATTAGTTTGAGTGCCCTAATCCACAGGTCACGCACAGCCTATGTGGAGTTATTGAACGACGCCCTCGAGCACAGTTTGTTCGGCGACACTCTCTCGATTCGGTACGTTTCCTCGTTGGAGAGTAAAGGCGACTTGAATAATTATGAGGAGCTGATTGCGCAACGGCTGCAGATACGTATGCAGGCGGAAGTATTTGCCGGAGCCTGTTTGATCGGACCGCACAGGGATGACTTGAGCGTACTTTTTGGCGACCGCAATCTACGTAGTTTTGGCAGCTCTGGTCAACAGCGTAGCGCATTGATAACGCTTGATTTAGCGGCCATTTCAGTGTATCATTCACAGCATCAGGATTATCCAATATTCCTCATTGACGACGTGGATGCAGAACTCGACGGAATCCGCATTGAACGACTGCTTGAATACCTTGACGGACGCACTCAAACGTTCGTTACGACGTCAAAGAAAAACCACTTCGAGCGGTTCAGCCAGCGGGCCCATTTTTATGAGGTCAGCGCCGGCCAGGCGAGCGAAGATTTGGCTTTGAGAGCAGCAATTGGATAACGCTGAGCGGTTAAGAGAACTGAAGTGAAAGGTAAGCACGAATTGGCAACCCCATCATCAAACTTGAAGAATAAAAAAGAGATTTATGACTCGTCATCGATAGCCGTACTCGAAGGGCGCGATGCCGTGCGCAAGCGGCCGGCGATGTATATCGGATCGACTGGCGAAATCGGACTGCATCATCTGGTCTATGAAGTTGTCGACAATTCTATCGACGAAGCGCTCGCGGGTTATTGCGACACCGTGGAAGTCAACATCCACATGGATAACTCGATCACCGTGATCGACAACGGCCGCGGCATCCCCGTGGACATGATGAAGAAGGAAAAGCGCTCTGCCGCCGAAGTCGTAATGACCAAGTTGCATGCCGGCGGAAAGTTTGACTCGAACGCTTATAAAGTTTCCGGTGGTCTGCATGGGGTCGGCGTCTCTTGCGTGAACTTTCTTTCCGAGACGCTGCACCTGGAAATCTGGCGCGACGGACTGACCTACGAACAGGACTATGCCCGCGGAATTCCGGTCGACCCTCTCAAGCAGACAGGCAAGACGCGTAAGCGCGGCACCAAGATCACATTCAAACCGGACCCGCAGATCTTCGATACGATCGAGTTTGTTTTCGACAAGCTCTCGGAGCGTCTGCGCGAAAAAGCCTTTCTCAACAAAGGCATTCGCATCACGATCAAGGACGAGCGCGAAGAGCCGGAAAAATCACACGAGTTTTACTATCGCGGCGGCATCGCTGAGTTTGTTAAGCACCTCAACAAGAACAAGAGCGTACTGCATGACAAGCCGATTTATTTCGAGAGGATTAGCGACGTGCTGGCGATCGAAGTGGCCATTCAATACAACGACGGCTATGACGAGAAAGTCTATTCGTTCGCCAACAACATCAACACTGTCGACGGCGGCACACATCTTTCGGGGTTTCGTTCGGCGTTCACGCGCACGATTAATGCTTACGCGCAATCTTCCGGTCTGGCAAAGAACTTCAAAACCTCTCTGACCGGTGACGACGTGCGCGAAGGACTGGTCGCAGTGATCTCAGTCAAGCTGCCGCAGCCGCAGTTCGAAGGACAAACCAAGGGCAAGCTAAATTCCGATGTGAAGGGCGCCGTCGAATCGTTTCTTAACGAACGCCTGACTGAATACCTCGAGCAAAACCCAACCGTCGCGCGTCGCATAGTCGGCAAGTCGCTGGACGCCGCGCGCGCGCGCGATGCGGCCCGCAAGGCCCGCGAAATTGTGCGCAAAGGTGCGATGGGTTCCACGATGTTGCCCGGCAAGCTCGCTGATTGTCAGGAGCGCGATCCCGCGCTGTCGGAAATCTATATCGTTGAGGGCGACTCAGCCGGCGGCTCAGCCAAGCAGGGCCGCGATCGTAAGAACCAGGCCATCCTTCCGCTCAAAGGAAAGATCCTGAACGTTGAGAAAGCGCGCTTCGACAAGATGCTCGGACACAGCGAGATCAAGTCGCTGATCACCGCGCTTGGGACTGGAATAGGGAAGGAAGACTTCGACGCCAGCAAGCTGCGTTACCACAAAATCATTCTGATGACTGACGCCGACGTGGACGGTTCGCACATCAGAACGCTGCTGCTGACTTTCTTCTACCGGCAAATGGCTGAACTGGTCGAGAAGGGTTACGTCTACATCGCCCAGCCGCCGTTGTTTAAGGTGAAGCGCGGCAAGAAGGAAGAGTACATCAAAGACGAAGGTTTGATGACGCGTTATCTGATGCGCATGGCCACTGCGGACATGACGGTAAAGTCAGTCGGTGCCAACCAGGACATCGAAGGGAAAGCGCTGGCCCAGTCGCTGGAAAAACTTGTCGACCTGAAACGTTACTGCGAAAAAACAATTCGCCGGCTCGCCGGCGACGCGCGTTTGCTCGATATACTTCTCGAGGCTTTCGCCGGCAAGAAGGGCGTGTGGCGTAAAGAGGGAGCGACGTTGCGCAGCATCTTTCAGGATGGTGACCTGATGGCCAAAGTGGAGAAAGCATTGGATCAGGCAGGTTTCAAAACCGATCTGTCGACGGATGAAGAACACGGTTTGTGGGAAGTTGAAACGACGACTACCTCGGGAGTGAATGTTTCGATCGACTGGAACTTTGCCAGCTATGTCGAGTTTCAAAAAGCTGTCGAACTCTACATGACTCTGGAAGACGAGTTGGCGCCGCCGTTTATCACCGGTACGAATGGCACCAGCGAAGAGATCGCGACGCGCGAGGCGCTGCTCGAGCGAGTGCTCGCGGCGGCGAAGAAGGATCTTTCTATTCAGCGCTATAAAGGTCTGGGCGAAATGAATCCCGAGCAGCTTTGGGAAACAACCATGAACCCAGAGAAGCGCACTCTGCTCCAGGTCAGAATCGATGACGCCGTCGAAACTGATGGTATCTTTTCGATCCTGATGGGTGACGCCGTCGAACCCCGCCGCAAATTCATCGAAGACAATGCGCTGGATGTAAGGAATTTGGATATCTGAGCCGCAGGTGGCACAGACTTCAGTCTGTGATTCTTAAGGGTAAGACCGATGGCTACGAGCGGACCAGAAATGGAATTGCAGGAGATCCTTGACGGGGTTGCCGCCATGGGAGCGCATGACGTGCCCTTATGGCGATTGACGAATTTGCTGTTTCGCCATTCCCCGATTAATTCGCAGGCTGAATTAGTGAAATGGGCATCTGTTAACGGCTTGAGTTGCGAGTTTGAGACGTTCGAGAAGCGCGGGAAACGCGAGACGCTGGCGCGATTTAGGGGTCCGCGTCGGGCTCAACCCACCGACCACCAAGCTCCTCAATAGGTAATCCGACCAGCAGACCCGAACAGTGAAGCCACCGAACATCAAGAACGTGGTTAAGAGAAAAAGATTCGCTATGACGTCATGGCTTATCGGAAGCTGAGTCGCGATGAGATGTTCGAAGCGGTTGCGTCTCTGGTCAAGACTTTGAAGAAGGATCGGCAGAAGCCCGAAACTGGGCAGACTTACGTGATTTTGACGACGTACCACTGAGCGATTCCGAAAATTCACAGACTTAAAGTCTGTGCCACTAGTGTTACTCTGGATATCGTTCCGCTCGAAAGCGCCACAGCTTAATCTCATCTCCCGGCCGAATCCCGGCCTTACGCGAAGCGATCTCGATTTGCTGCGCGGCCGTCTCTATACCTTTGAGACCAGGCAGCAACAGACCGCGACGGCTTCCGGTTTTGTCTTCGACGATCACGCCATAAACTTTCGGATCCAGATCGTCGAGTTTGACGCGCTCGGGTTGTGATAGTACGTCCACCGAATACTTCAATCCCGGCAGTTCATCTTCGCGGATCGGTGAGAAGCGAAGGTCACGCGTAGCCGCGCTAATCGCATTGACGATTATTTCTTCAGCCAGTGTGTCCTTCACTGGTTCGATTGTGCCGATGCAGCCGCGCAGATCTCCTGCGCGGGTCTTGATGGAAACAAAGCAGCCGGCGCGCTGGTTGAGCAAGTCCGAAGGGTTGTCAGAAGCTGGGATAACTTTGCCTTCTTTAACGAACGTCTCCACGACGGCACGGGCGAGGGCGGGTAACTCGGTGCCTACTTTTTCCCCGCGGTTTTCATTCGCTGTGATCAAACCGCCCGCTACCGCAGGCGGTTCTGACCCTTTCACTGCTAACAACTGCGCTACCAGGTAGCCAACGCCGAACGGCGCTTCGTAGCTGATGACTTCGCATGAAGGTTCGAGTTTCTGCGCGACTCCAATTGCCACCAGCATCGAGCGGTAGCCACACTCTCCGGCCGCCTGGCGCAACTCTTGATCAACTTCGACGATGCGTTCCGTCGCGCAGCTGCGAATGGCGTCCACTACCTCTTCGTCGAACAGATGCGCTTGCGGGTTATAGCCCGCGGGCGCCTCGCGCTTGAGCCGGTGACTGAGATCGCCGCTGGCGATGAACGCGGACGGCCGCCCGACGCGTTCGATTGCTTGCCTGATGCAGTTGCCGAAGCGCACGTGATCTTCGTTGGCCAGAAAGCTATAGCCCAGCGCGACCACGCTCCCGTTCCAACCGTAGCGTTGCAGAAAATAGAGAGGAACCGCGATTCCATGATCGAGATCAAATCCCTTGATTCTGATCGTCGCGAGCTTCTGTTCACCAGCAATGCGGGTGATCTCGTTCAGCAGCTCGTCGTCGAGTTGAGCATGAACGGTTGCGGTAGGCGCGCGAAAGTTCGCGAAGTCCGCATACAGTTGCGGCCCATCGTAGGCGACAAACGCATCACGCTCGAGCGGCGCGTGCGGCGAAATCAGCACCACCGTCTCAGCGCCGCTGCGGATCACGCGCGCGGTTAGGTCGGCCATCGCATCGATCGAGCCGCGCACTTCGACAGACGCATCTCGTCCGACTTCCGGCACCATGATCGGAGGATGCGGTGCAATTCCGGCGAAGACTACTGAACTCATGTCGGCCATAATTTGATCACAGAGGCCACAGAGGATTCACAAAGGTTTGTTTAAGTGAACGGCGAGATTTTAGCACCGGCGTAAGGCGAACGCGCAATGGCGAAAGGTGCGCGCCTGAAACTCTTCGTGGCTTTGCCGCCTGATGTGCGGAAAGCCTTCGGCTTTCCGATGAGACCTATTCGTTAAATCTTTACGAGGCTCCGCCTCTTATCGCGAGGCATAGCCTCGCGACCCTCCCAAATGGAAGTTCTTATCGGTAAGGCAAAGCCTTACCGCACATCGGGCGGCAGAGCCGCACGCAGCAGCGAACTTTCCAGGTTCTTGTAAAAGCAACTATGATGGCTGCCGCATGGATCACTTCGATGTCCTTATCGTCGGCGCCGGCCCGGCCGGATCGTTTGCCGCGGAACGTCTCGCGCTTGGCGGCGCGCGCGTGGCCCTGTTTGATGGCCGGCCGCCGGGCGAGCCGAAGGCCTGCGGCGGCGGCGTGACCTCGAAAGCTTTGAAGGCCTGGCCGCATCTGCTCGAAGCTGTCGGACGCACGATCGACGAACTCGACATGTACTCGCCCTCGGGCAAGCGTCTCCATATGAAACTCGACGAGCCGTTTGCGGTCTATTCACGAATTGCCTTCGATACTTTTCTGCGCGAACGCGCACGCGAAGCAGGCGCCAGGGTCTTTGCGGAAAAGATCGCCGGCCGCGGCTTTAAGAGAAGCGAGGAAGGATGGATCGTCAGCACGCAAAGCGGCCGAGAGTTTTCCACAACCTGGTTGGTTGGTGCGGATGGAGCTAACAGTCCGATTGCGAAAAAACTGGCCGGCCCTTTGCCGCCCGCCGAGATGGAAGTCGCCTTCGGTTACCGCGCGCCTTTGCCTGAAGTGGGCGCGGCGGCGACCGTCGTCGCTTTTCTGCCGCAGTGGGTTGGTTACGCGTGGGCGTTTCCGCGTCCCGATCACGTCTCGTTCGGCATCGCGACTACTCAGGATGCGTTTGATCATGAGGCGCTCGATAAATTACTTTGGGATTTCATGGTGAGCTATTACGAGAGTTACAGAACCGGGAGCGGTAGCGACCGGGTCCCGTCACACAACGGCAGTGCAGCGATGAAGCTTTGGACGCAGTCAGGTGTGGCAGAATCATCTGACGCTCAGCAGATCCGAGCCGAACTCAAGAAAAGTGCCGAACGCTACGCCGCGCGCATTCCCGGACTCGAGCCGCGCACCTGGGACCACAGGCACGCGTGCGGAGATCTCTGGGCGCTGCTCGGCGACGCGGCAGGTTTCGCCGATCCGGTAACGGGTGAAGGAATCTATTATGCGCTGCGATCGGCGGAACTATTTGCCGATGCTTATCTCGCTGGCGCGCCTTTGGATTATGAAGAACGTTGGCGAAAAGATTTTGGCCGTGAACTCCAGCGTGCTTCGCAGATGCGGCGAAAGTTTTACGGCAACTTCTGGGGCGCGCCCTTCACCGAACGCATGATCCACTTCGCTCGCGGCCACCGGGGCATACGCAAAGTCCTGGGCCAACTTGTCGCGGGAGATCAGGGCTATACCGATCTGAAAAAGAAACTCGCCCGGAGCGCGCTGAAACCTCTTTGAAGTAGCCTTTCGGCCGTTGTGCGCAACGAGCCCATACCCACGGGCCACGAAATTTCGAAGTCAGCGACTGTGTTCGCCATCAAGCGCAGATACAACTTGAATCTTTCCCTTCTGAAACTGTAATCTCTTTCAGGTTAGAAATGCCTGGTCTCAGTTCACTGGCCCTGGGTTCCACGATGGTTTAGAAACTCCTCCCGAAGAACTGCATAGGATTCACCCGATGGGAATTCGCGGAACTCTGAACACAATGAGTGTCTCTGACCTGCTCCAGTTTCTGGCGTCAGGTCGCAAGAGCGGCACGCTCAAGCTCGGCCTCGGCAGCATCGTCAAGCATATCTATCTCGAATCAGGTTTGATCGTCGGCTCGAGCTCCAACGATCCGAAAGAGTATCTGGGCCAGGTGCTGCTGCATTACGGCAAGATCGAAGAAGCCCAGCTCCAGACGGCCATGGAGATTCAGCGGCAATCCGGCGGCAAGTTGGGCGTGATCCTGGCGTCGCGCGGCTTTGTCACCCCGGAAGACGTGATCGAAGTCTTGCGCACGCGCACGCTGGAAATCATCTACGATCTTTTTATCTGGGACGCGGCCCACTTCGAGTTTTTCGACAACGAACCTCCGCCCAAAGATCTGATCCGCATCCAGGTCGAGGTTACCTCGGTGATCATGGATGGCATTTACCGGATAGACGAATGGGCCCGTTATCGCACCGTCATACCTTCCGAGCGAACCTTCTTTGAATTGAATCCCGGCTGGACCCAATCGCTGAGCGACAACCCGGAAACTCGCCAGCTCCTCTATCACGTCGAAAAGCACATGACGGCCGCAGAGATTTGCTACAACATGCACACCTCTCTGTTTCACGCGTGCGCTTTGCTCTTTGATTTGGTCAGCGAAGGCATCATCAAGGTCGCCGGCGAAGCGCCCGAGCCCGTGGAGGTGCCGGCCGATTTGTCCGCGCTGAAATTGCCAAAGACGGTGCCTGAGTTGCTGAAGTTGGCCCGCGCTGAGATCAGAGAGAACAATGCTGAGAATGCTTTGGCGATCATTCATAGCGCGCTCGAGCAGGAAGCAAAGAACGCCGAAGCGCAACAGTTGCGCGAACAGGCAGAGAAGAAATTGATCGCCGAGATTTATCACGGCGGTTTATCTCCGCGCGCGATTACGCGGATTCTGATCACGCCGAGCCAACTCGAGCACGAACGGCTCGGGCCGCAGGAAGGCTTTGTGCTGTCTCGGATCAATGGCGAGTCGGACATCGAATCGATCCTTTCCGTCTGTCCCTTTCGCGAAGCCGACACTCTGCGCATGATCAAGAAACTTCTGGACGGCGGGATTATCGGAGTGAAGTGATCGAGTGCTCTTCGAAGCGAAATCCAGCCGAGGGTAATGACTCTTTACGAATCAAGTAACCTGTCTTACCATCCCACGACCATGCGAAAACTAATAATGCTCCTGGTGCTGGCCGCTATTGTTGCTTGCGTTGCTCTGAGCGCGAACCGTTTGCCGTCAGCGGTCGCACACGCCGCCTCACCTCAGCCCAGCGGGCCGCAACCGAACACGCTCTGCGCGAAAGATGAACGCGTCATCTTCAGTTGTCCCGTCAAACGTCCGGCCAAAATCGTCTCCATCTGTGCGTCGCAAGAACTGACCGCCGAACGCGGTTATTTGCAGTATCGTTTCGGACTGCCGGGAAAGATCGATCTCGAGTATCCGCGGGAACGGCAAGGGACTCAGGCGAAGTTTCAGTACTCTCATTACTTCCGGGCCCAGTTTGATATGACGTCGATCAATTTCACGATCGGCGGCTATGGGTATTCAGTATTCGACGATTACAACGGCGAAGAGAAACCAAAGATCAGCACGCAAGGTGTCAGCGTTACCGCGCCGGGTAAACCAAAAGAAGTAAGCTTCGTCTGTCGCGCGAAACCCCGAGCTGATTACAGTGACCTGCAAGCCGTGCTGCCAAGCGGACAGGAACAGTAAGCGGATGGATCCAACAATCATCGCCGCGATCGCCGGGGTCCTCGGAGTCATCCTCGGAGCAGTTATCGGAGGCGTCTTTGCCCTCAAGGCAACGAAGCGCCAGGTCGAAGTGATGCTCCTCCAAAGCCGGGGCGACGTGAACGAGCGACTTTATAATCAGAGCCTCGAGATAATGCGCTTCTTCGCAGAGAATCCTGAAGTACGCCCGTATTTCTACGACAACAAAGAGCTGAGTGAATCCCAAAGTGAGCTCGAAAAACTGAAAGTACTAAGCACGGCGGAAATGGTATCCGGCTTTATGGAATTGGTGTCGCTGCAACTGGCGGAGCAGCCTGAGGAAATTCAACCCAGATGGAAAGCCTATATTGTCGACGGGTATAACTCTAGTTCCGTCCTCCGCGAGCATCTCGCCAGCTGCACCGCCTGGTATGCTGACGACTTTCTTCGCCTGCTTCCCACGAAGCCTCTGGAACCTTTAACAGGAGACATCGAACAGAAGTAGTGGGGGATTTTTGGAGTGCGGCGACTAGCCGCGCTTTTAAAAAGCGCTGACAAGTCAGCGCACTCCGTACTATGCCGCATCGTGGATTGGTGTATACAGGCGCTCGTTAGGTATCATGCCTGAAAACAGATTCGACTCGCTGCCTGAGGTTACGCCATGATCAGATTGTTCGTCGTTGCTGTCGTGCTCGTCGCTTTTCTCTCCACCTACGCGCAAACCGGATCTCGCATGAAACCGAATCAGACCTTGCCTGCCGGCTACTGGCCTTTGGAAAAAAGCCAGCCCATCATCGACAAGACTCAGACGATCAGGCTGGCCCCCGATCTTTCGCAGTTAAGCGCCGGCGAACGTCGCGCGGTCGCGAAGCTCTTGGAAGTAGGAAAGATCTTTCAGAGCATCTACGAAGATCAGAGACACAAACAGGCGCTGTTGGCTGATCGCGATCTGCTGCAACTCGACCGGCGGAGCGGATCGCCGGCGACACAAAATCTCACCTTCCTCTATCGTTTGTTTCAGGGACCGATCGCGACGACGCTGGAAAACAAACGTGAACCGTTTCTGCCGGTCGATCCGGTCGTGCCGGGAAAGAACATGTATCCGTGGGGAGTGACGAAAGAAGAGATCGAAACCTACCTTAGCGCTCATCCTGAGCAGCGCGATGAAATCATGGGCCTGCGCACGGTTGTCAGAACAGCGAACTCTTTGAATGCCGACAGCGACCTGGCGAAGCTGCGCAAGTATCCGGCGCTGGATATTCTGCACCCGGGGCTCAGAGCTGAGCTGGAAACTATTCGGGGTGGCAAATCTCGTCCCGGCATGATGTTGGCGCGGCAGGGATTCTATGCCGTGCCTTATTCATTGGCGTATGCGGACGAATTAACGAAAGCGCATGGATTATTGAACGAAGCTGCCGACGCTCTGCAAAAGGACGATGAAGAATTTGCCAGGTATCTGCGCAATCGCGCCCGCGATCTCTTGTCTGACGATTACGAATCGGGCGATGCGGCGTGGGTCACCGGCCACTTCAAAAATCTCAACGCGCAAATTGGTTCATACGAAACCTACGACGACGAACTCTACGGCGTGAAGACGTTCTTCGCTTTCAGTCTGCTGGCCACCCGACAACAGGAGACAACCGCTTTGCGCCAGGCGATGAAGGGCCTGCAGGCTCTGGAAGATTCTCTGCCGTACGATCATCACAAGAAGGTGCGCGAGGACATTCCGGTTGGCGTCTATGACGTGGTAGCCGACTTTGGCCAGGCGCGCGGCGCGAACACAGCCACGATCCTGCCCAACGAAAGTTATCTGGCGCGCCGTTATGGCCGCACGATTCTGCTGCGCGCGAACATCATGCGCGAACCGAATATTTTCGAAGGCACGTCGCGCGGCTTTGCGGCGGCGGTCGGGGAAGATCAAGCAAAGGCTTTGACCTCGGACGGAAATTTTTATCGAACGCTCTGGCACGAAGTCGGCCACTACCTCGGTGTCGATCTAACGAAGGATGGACGTGACCTGGATCAGGCTTTGACGGATGATGCCAGCGCTTTGGAAGAGATGAAGGCCGATCTGGTCTCGCTGTTTGTCGCGGAAGCGCTGCACAAGCAGGGCTATTATACTGACGAGCAATTTAAGTCAGTCTATGCCGGCGGCATTCAGCGCGCGCTGCAGAACAACAAGCCCCGTCGCGACCAGCCCTACAACACGATGGAGCTAATGCAGTGGAATTTCTTTCTGGAAAATGGGCTGCTAAGCTTTGAAAACGGAAAGCTTCGGATTCACTACGATAAGTATCACTCGGTCGTGGGCAGGCTGCTGCAGAAGGTGCTCGAGGTTCAATACAACGGCGACAAGGCCGGTGCGGACCGCTTCATCGATCAATACACGACCTGGAAGGAAGATCTGCACGGCGTGATTGCGAAGAGCATTCGCGATCAATCGCGCTACCGGTTCCGTCTGTTTAAGTATGCAGCCCTGGGTGAATAGTGGCACAGGCTTCAGCCTGTGATCGCTAAGCGGCCAACACAGATTGAAGTCTGTGCCACAAACCTATGAAAAGAGATGCGCGCACGATTGTCGTCACCGTGGGGCGATCTCTTAGGCTGCAATGCCCGGCCTGCGGCCGCGCCCCAATTTTTGAACGGCCTTTCAACGTCAAAGTCCGCTGCACTGCCTGCGGCGTAATGTTCAAACGCGAGGAAGGTTTTTTTGTCGGCGCGATCATGGCGAACGTGCTCGCTACCGAAGTCCTGATCCTGATGGTGTATTTTCTTTCCCTGCTCCTCACGAACCTGGACGAACAGAAAATGCTAACCGCCCTCTTCGTCTGCGGTGTCGCGTTTCCGCTGGCCTTCTATCATCATAGCTGGAGTTTGTGGCTGGGCCTCGATCACCTGATCGAAGGCTTGCTGCGGGATGATAAAAGTAAGTAGCGTTGAACGAGCGACACTACGTCACGAGCTGGTGTAGGGCGCGAGCGCGCGCCGTAGTTCATCCGGCACCGGGATCGGATCGAGCGTGTCGCGCCTCACCGCGACGAGCACGAAATGCGCAGTGGCAATTAACTTTTCTTCGACGGCGCCGTTAGGGCTCTTGCGGCGCACTTCAAAGTTCAGACGCAGCGAAGTTGTTCCCACCTTGCTGACATGAACGCTTACTTCCAAAAGATCATCAAGCTGGGCGACGCGGTGAAAATCGCATTCCAGATGCACCCGCGGCAGCCAGATATCCAGTTCGTCAAAAACCTTTCCATAGGACATGCCGGCAGCGCGAAACAGCTCCGTCTCGGCAATTTCAAAGAACCGAATGTACGAGCCGTAGAAAATAATCCGCGCCGCGTCGACATCGCCCCAGCGGACGCGTTCTTCGATGGCGAAAGCTTTGGGTTGGGTCATTTATTTTGGGTCAACGATTACAAATGTTTGAGAAACTCGTCCTGACTCGTCTGATACAGCATTACGATGACCAACACAAACGGAACGCTGGATACGATCGCTGCAAACAAAAGCATTCCCCAACCCAGCTTTCTTCGGTAGGCCCGGACGACCAGAGCCACGCCAAAAACAAAAGTAATCAAACTGAGCCAGAGCGTTTCGGGAAGCAAGGTATTGGGCCAGTTACCAAGATACTGTTGAAATTTCAGGAGCAGGAAAAACGATGCCGTGGGGAATAAAGCCAGGATAAAGTAAGCCTTCGTCGTGCCACGGCGCTCAGCGAGCCAAAAGAATACCAGAGCCAGGAGCGGCAGTGTGAGCGCCAGCTCGAAAAGGATTGCCCACGAAATTAGATAGATCAAAGCTGACTCTCCATGAGAAGCCTCTGCAGCGCGCGATTGAAGATCTCCGGCTGCTCCATGTTCGTCATGTGTGCGGCGTTTTCGATTACTTCCAGTCGCGAACCCTGAATCCGATCATGCATGAACTCGGCGTCGGCAACAGGCCTGATCGGATCCTGCCGGCCAACAATGATAAGCGTGGGCACTTTGATGCTTGAGAGATCGTCCGAATAGTCACGTCGCGCGGCCATGCCGCGTTGGGCGGCTGCGGCGCCCTGAGGATTGGCGCGCGAAATCATTTCGCGAACGCGTCTCAACACATCAGGTTTCTCTGTTAGTGTTCGCGGCGCCAGCAGTTTCGGCAAGGTCGCCTCGGCAATGCCGGTCATGCCTTCTGCCAGAATGCGTTGCGCCTGTTCTTCACGGGCCTGCTTCTCCTGTGCGTTGTCGGCCGGCGCTCGCGTGCCGGCCAGGACCAGGGCCCGGACGCGCTCGGGAAACAAATGAACAAATTCAAAGGCGACATAGCCTCCCATTGAAAGGCCGCAGATGATCGCCTGCACGATCTTCAATTCATCCATCAAGGTCGCGACGTCGCGCGCCATGTCAGCCATGGTGGTGATAGTTGGTGGCACAGACATCAGTCTGTGATTCGGGGTGGAGGGCGCACAGACTGAAGTCTGTGCCACTGTCTCTCCCAGCCCGCGCAGATCGGGCGCGATGACGCGATAATCGCGCGCCATCAGGAAAGCTGCCTGCTCGCGCCACATCGAATGATCGAATGGATAGCCATGCAGCAGAACCACTGCCGGTTCGTTGTCGTCTAAGCTGTTTTCGATCGTCATCGAGTCATGGGTTTCGTGCCCTGATATTGTCTTTGATGTAGATAAAGGCAGCGTCGCTCTCCAGCATGCCGCCCACATACCAGTTCTGCACTATCATGGCCTGCTGTTCGGCGTTGAATTTATCCCAGCTCTTCTTTCCCACATCAGCCGCGTCCAAATCGTAGGCGTGACTGCCGGAGTGGATCTGGTTGTAAAGAGAATCAAGGATGTAATCGAACGCAGTACTCCGATTCACTCCCTGCCAGACATGGGTCATCTCGTGAATGAATATAGAATCCCCGGTTTGATTGAACATGACATTGGACGAGTCGGTCGCGTCTCGAAAAATGTCCGGCCCGATATGGATCACAAACGAACCAAGGTGCAGAGGATGAGGAATCGTGTAAGCCCTTTGCCCCAGTCCCCGGCCATTCGAAAGATAGACTTTTCCATAAGGCACAGTCTCTTCAAAGACGGTGCGGGCCAAATCCTTCTCGGCGTCGGTCAGGAGTCTCTCCGCATAGGTCGCACTCTCCCGGATGAATCCATCAGCGTTACCCGCAATTATTCCCCTCGCCCTTTTTAGCTCATCGGCAACAGCGCCGGCGGCTTTGCGTTCCCCGGCAGCGATGGTCGCAGCACCCTTGCGCCCCTCGGTGACGACGGTCTTCGTGGCTTCCTCGGCAGCATTCACGATCTTATCGACGGCCTGCTCGCCCTTATTGGCGAGAGCTTTTGCTTTATCAAGTAGTCCCATGAGGTTTCCTCCTGAGTGTGTTCGGTTTAGGACGTTAGGACCTAAAGGGCTCATCTTCTTCCGCAGCCGTTGGGACGGTGTCAGTCGCCACCTAATTTCACTCGACCCTGCTAAGCAAATCTCGGAAGGCCTCCAAATGTTCGCTGCTCAACTCGAACTCATCGCTCGCCAATCTAATAGTTATCTTTTGGCCGTTCGTTATTCGGCGGAAAGTTTCATAGGGTATGGGCAGCTCGAATGATTGCAGCACATATTGGTTGGAACCAACGCCGTCTATGCGGCGCTCAGTCACCACCACTTGACCCAGGTTCAAAGATGAATTATCCAGCTTGATCGAGAGAGTGGGTTTGCCTGCATACTTCGTTTGATCCAGGGCTTGCGATCTAAACCCAATGACCACTGATTCGGGTTTGACGAGCACTTTGCCGGGCGAGACAAAATATGCGGTCATGTAGAGCATGTCAGCCGGGAGAAAGTCCGTTCGGCTTTCGCTGATGATCCTCGCCTCGACAGAACTCTTGGTATATCTCAGCGTCATCGGTCGAAGATAAACTGTGGTTTGGTTCTTTACCTTGTCATAAATCTTCTCAACTTTGCTGTTATGTTTGAATTTACGAGCCGGGGTTGTGTTGGAAGAGTTGTCCTGCGACAGCGTACCAAAAGAGCAAACGAGTACGAGAGATGCGGTGAGCAAACTAGAAACTAAGTATTTCATTGGCCGCCTCCCCCTGGCTGAAGTTTGCGTCTGAACGATCAAAAATTCAAGGCTGACAATTGCAGTGTGGTGAGGTTGGTACCGGGAGCAGTAGCGACCAGGTCGCACACCCGTGGAAGTCCGTGTGACTGATCGAGGGCAGAAGTATTTGGACCAGGCACATTGAGGTTCACTTGGCGACTGCTTCGAGGCTTAACCGCCTGACGATTAGTTCATTCGATGAAATCATTCCGGCTTGCCAGAGCAAGCACCAGAAGGCCATAGACGCCGATCAAAATCATTAACAAATGAAAGACGACGAAGCCGTTGCCCACCTTGCCGGGCTGATCCTTTGTCAGCAGCAGGGCAGCATTCAGCGTGACAAACAGCACCGAAGCGATGGCTAATCCGGGCCACCTTCCGGATCTGCGAAAGTTAAGCAGGGCCTGGCCGGTCCGTATTATCCAAATGGCCGGGTACACCAGGAGAATGAACACGGTCACGGCTGAGCAAAAGTTTTGATTAGCCTGGCCATGCATAATCCCCAAACTATTGAGGGCGCCAAGTACGAGCACCAGCAGAATAAAGCCCGCAATAAAGCTACCCACTGTAATAAAAACAAGAGCCAGAATTTTAAGAAGAGTTTTCAACTGTTCCCTTCTCAGGCGGCATTGGCAGCTTCCGCCAGCGCGCGTTGACGTGCGAAGTGATCGACGATCTCGGTCGCGGTCTTGCGGCCGACGAAGGGTGCGAGTTCGTCTACAGTGGCATTGGCAATTTTCTGTATTGAGCCGAACTGTCTCAGCAAACGCGTCTTTCGTTTCTCGCCGACGCCGGGAATCGCGGACAGCTCGGAAGTGAAATCCCGCAGCTCGCGCCGCTTGCGATGGTAGGTGACGGCGTAACGGTGCGTCTCGTCGCGAATCATCTGGATCAAGCGCAGGATCGGCGAATGCGGATCGAGATAGATGGGCTCGTCTTCACGGCCCTTGACCAGCAGGTAAGCAACGTCGTTGTGGCGCAGAGGCGGTTTCACCACGCCGATCATCGGGACGGCTTCCAGATCGAGTTCGCGCATGGCTTCGGCCGCGGCGTTAAGCTGCCCTTTACCGCCGTCGATCATTATCAGATCAGGCAGAGACTTTTCTTCGTCGCGAACCCGGCGATAACGCCGCAGTACCGCTTCGTGCATCGAAGCGAAATCATTCGAGCCCTCAACCGATCTGATCTTGAACTTGCGATATTCGTTGCGGTTCATCTTGCCGTTTTCGTTCACGACCATGCCCGCAACGTTTTCGGCGCCCTGGATGTGCGAGATATCAAACGATTCGATCCGCGCCGGAAAGCGTGGCAGCTCCAAAGTCTCCTGCATTTCTTCCAGCACGCGTTTCATGTCGGGCTTCAGCACGCGAAAGCGCTGTTCGAAAGCGAGCTTGGCATTCTTCTCGACCAGATCGATCATGTCGCGCTTTTCGCCGCGCTGCGGAGCGAGGATGTGCACGCGCCTGCCCTTGCGTTCGCTGAGAGCCTTTTCCAGCAGTTCGCGATCGTTGAACTCAATCGGCACGTGAATCTCGCGCGGCACATAGTCACTCGAGTAATACTGCGCCAGCACTTCGCTCAAAAATTCCGCCGGGTTGAAATCCGCCGCCGGCAGATCTTCCCAGAAAAATTCGCGCCGCCCGACGATGTCGCCGTCGCGCATCGTGAATAGCTGCAGCGCCAAACGCTCGCCTTCGCGATAGTAGCCAAAGATGTCGAGGTCAGTCTCTCCCGTAGTCGCCATCTTCTGCTGCTCGGAAAGCTTTATTACCGTCTTGCGCAAATCGCGATACTTGGCGGCCAGTTCGTAACGCAGGTCCGCGGAAGCGTGCTCCATGCGCTCAGTCAATTGGCCGGCCAGTTCCGTATTGCGGCCTTCCAAAAGCAAGCGCACGTCGCGCACGGCTTCCTGATATTCCTCGGGCGTGCACAGGCCCTTCACACACGGGCCCAGGCATCGTTTGATGTGGTACTCGAGACACGGCCGCGGCGCTTTGCCGTCGATCTCGATGTCGCAGGTGCGTAACTGGAACGTCCGGTTTATCAAGTCAATTGTCCGGCGGGCCATCGACGCCGGCAAAAATGGTCCGAAGTAAAGCGCGCCGTCATTTTGAATTCGTCGCGTGATCACGCACTTCGGAAAAGGTTCGTTGATAGTGAGCTTTAAGTGCGGATAAGACTTGTCGTCTTTGAGTTTGTAATTAAAGTAAGGCTGGTGCTGTTTGACCAGGGTAGCTTCGAGGATAAAGGCTTCGACTTCGTTATCGGTGACAATGATTTCGACGTCGGCAATCTGCCGGACCAGCTCCGCGGTCTTGATGCCATAGCTGTAGTCGCCGGCGCGCCCCCCCTGAAAATACGAGCGCACCCGATTGCGCAGGTTCTTGGCCTTGCCGATATAGATGATCTTGCCGGTCGCGTTCTTGTATAGATAGACTCCGGGCGATTTGGGAATCTCTTTGAGTTTTTCTTCTAAGGTCACAGTTTCTTTAGGCCTTGGGCCTTTGAGAGAAATAATCCCATGCAAGGGCGCAAAGGCGCAAAGAGAGGGCAGTATCCGTGGCTTGAAAGCCACGGCTAAAGTCATGCCGGCGCAGCGCGCCGAAAAAACCACGCTCCGCGCCGAAGACAACGCTCGCGCCGAAGCACGACTTCGTTCCCATACCCAAACCGTCATACCGGGCGTGCAGGGTGTTGCCGCTTTGACACCGACTAATGCTAGAATCCTCGCGCTCGCTAATTGATCTGGCCGACCGGGCGAATTACACGGAGCCGGTAAAATCATTTCCACAGTCACGCCTCCGACGGTGGGAACAGGGGCAGCAAGACTTGCCTTGGATCTGCAAGGAATGTTCGATCAGTCCTTCCGGGTTTCCTTTGCTGCATGAACGCTATCACTAATTTGTTCGCGCTCAGAGACTGAGTGCAAGGATCTTAACATCCAGGTGCCGACACACTTGTTTTCCGTTCTCAGGAGAAGTCCATGAATCGCTCGATCCGTTCCTCCGTCAATTCCTCTCGTCTGTCCAATGATCGTTTGCGTCGTTTCGTCGCTCGGCATCCGGCGCTGTTGGCGGTCTTGCTGCTGCTCGGCGCCGCGCTGCTGGCAATCAATGTCGGTAGCTTGAACACGAGTGCGAGCAAAGGGACTCGAATGAGCGATAACGCGCCGCCCACCATTGCCAATAACACCGGGACCACCGTTAACGAAGGCTCGACTGGAAACGTCATTAGCAACGCGCAACTGAGTGTCAGTGACACCGACAACACGCCGTCAGAGTTGACATACACGGTAGGCACCCCACCCACGAGCGGTACTTTGAAGAAGAGCGGTTCGGGACTTTCAAGCGGCAGCATGTTTACGCAGGACGACATCAACAACAACCTGATCACCTACGATCACGACGGCAGCGAGACACCCAGTGACAGCTTTATGTTTACCGTCTCAGACGGAGCCGGCGGAACGATTAGCAATACGGCTTTCAGTATCACAGTTACGCCCGTCAATGACCCGCCAACCATTGCCAACAACACGGGCATCACGGTCAATGAAGGCTCGACCGGCAATACCATCAGCAGCGCCCAACTGAGCGTCACGGATCCTGACAACACGGCAGGGCAGTTGACGTATACCGTAGGCACAGCCCCTGCGAAGGGCACTTTGAAGAGGAGCGGCTCGGGACTTTCAGGCGGAAGCACGTTCACGCAGGACGACGTCAACAGTAGTCTCATCACCTACGATCACGACGGCAGCGAGACAACCAGTGACAGCTTTATGTTTACCGTCTCAGACGGAGCCGGCGGATCGATTGGCAGCACGCCTTTCAGTATCATAGTAACGCCCACCAACGACTCTCCGACATTGACGACGAACGGCGTGCTGACGGTGACTCGCGGCCATTCGGGCGCCATCGACAACACCAAACTGTTGGTGAGCGACGCTGACAACACGCCGGCCCAGTTGACCTTCACGATTGGTACCGCCACGCTCCACGGAACATTGAAGAAGAGCGCCACGCCGCTGGCGGCGAGCGACACCTTTACGCAAGACGACATTAACAACAATCTAATTACCTATCAGCACAATAGCGGTGACGCATCGGGCGCTGATAGTTTCACCTTCACTGTCAGTGACGGAGCGGGCGGAACGATTGGGACGACGACGTTTAATATCACCATCAACTGCGTCGCTAGTCCCGTAGTTACCAACACTAACGACACAGGCAACGGCACTCTGCGAGAAGCAATTCTTGGCGCTTGCACGAGCAACACGATCACTTTCGATCCGGCATTGACTTCCGGTGGCCCGGCTACCATTACTTTGACTTCAGCTGAACTGGCGGTAGACAAGAGCCTGACGATCAGCGGACCGACCAACAACGGCTTGACGATCAGCGGCGCGGTATCAAGACGCGTCTTGAACGTCAGTGCCGGCGTCAGTCTCTCGTTCTCGAATCTAACGATAGCCAATGGCAAGGCCACCACCGGCGGCGGCATTCTTAATGCCGGCACTGTGACGATTACGAACAGCACGTTCACCAACAATACGACAACTGACGGTGGGGACGTTTCCAGCGGCACCGCCGGCAACGGGGGGAACGGCGGGGCCATTTACAATACTGGCACTCTGAATTTGATTAACAGCACGGTGAGCGGCAATCTGACCGGCCGGGGCGGCGACAATCTCGACACTATCAATCCCGGCACGGCCGGCAACAGCGGCAGCGGCGCGGGAGTCTACAATACCGGCACGGCGAAAGTGACGAATAGTACCGTCGCCAATAATCAAACGGGACGTGCCGGCCACGCAAGCGCCGACACCGCTGTCACTCCCGGCCTGGTGGGAGTTGGCGGCGGTATTTTCAGCAGCGGCGGCACGCTGACTCTAAACAACACCATTGTGGCCACTAATCGCGACGGCTTTCTTGACCCCGATGACGTCAACGCAGCGGTGAATCCTGCAAGTCGCTCAAACCTGATTGGCACTGATGCCGGATTGAGCGGCATCAGCAACGGCTCCGGCGGCAACCAGATTGGCACGGCCGCGATTCCTCTCAGTCCCCACCTCGGTCCGCTGGCCGACAACGGGGGCCCGACCAAAACACACCTGCCTGATCAATTCAGTACCGCTATAGATGGCGGTGATAATACGAAAGCCCTGGATCAGAACAATGTCGCTCTGGCCACGGATCAGCGCGGCACGGGCTTCCCGCGCAAGATTGATGGGGGCGGTGCTAAACCTGACGAGCCGACAGTCGACATTGGCTCAGTCGAGGTAACCCAGTTGGCGGGAACGCCAGGCGCCGATCTAACTGTGGTGAAGACAGTCGACCGCGACACGGTCGTACCCGACAGAGACTTGACCTACACCATTACCATTACCAACAGCGGCGCAGATCCGGCCACCGGTGTGAGTTGGACTGATACCCTGCCGCGGTATACGACGAACTCGGATCCCGACAGCCCGACATATGGCAACACGACATTCGTTTCGTTATCCCCGGTTAGCGGTTGGACATGCAGTGGAACCAGCACCATTACCTGTAATAAGACGACGAGTTTCCCGGGCACGAGCAGCCAGACATTCACGCTCAAGGTTCATGTGCCTTCCGACGCTGTGCCAAACGCGGGCGATCCATTCGTGAGCAATTCGGTCACCGTTGACGACGCGAACGACACGAACACCGAGAATAATGGCGGCTTTGCCAACACTCAATTGGTCTCGTGTGTTACCAATCCGATCGTAACCACGAATGCCGACAGCGGCCCGGGCTCTTTGCGCCAGGCCATCGCTGATAGTTGCGCAGGGAGCACCATCACTTTCGACATGACCCCCGGACATGTCGCTAGTCCGATTACGCTGACGACTGCAGAGTTACTAGTTGACAAGAACCTGACGATTCAGGGGCCAGCCTCAAACCTGTTGACAGTCACGCGCGGCGGCGGCGTTACGCCCAGCTTCCATATCTTAAGGACTACGACGGGCAATACCGTCTCGATCTCAGGTCTAACGTTGACGAACGGCGTCGGGACCGTTAGTGGCAGCATAACGGATGGCGGCGGCATCTATAACGACGCCACCCTGACCCTTAGTAACAGTGTAGTCACCGGTAATACCGCACTGACGGGCGGCGGCATCTACAATCACGGAGGCGCGCTCACCCTGAGCAACAGCACCGTCAGTAACAACCATGCCAACTCTGGCTCAGGCGGCGGCATCGAGAATGGGTTGGCTACCCTGACTGTCATCAACTCCACCATTAACGGCAACAGTGCCGCGCGCACGGGCGGCGTTGAGATTGCTGACGGCACTGCCAAAATAATCAACAGCACCGTTAGCGGCAACACAGCCAGCGCCGCCGGCGGCGGTATTCAGACTCTCGCCGGAACAACGACTCTGACGAATGTTACTGTCACCAATAATCATAGTGATTCGGATAATACTGGCGGCACCGACAATGGTGGCGGTATCAGAAATGGCGGCGGCACCATCACGTTGCGTAACACGATAGTCGCCGGCAACTACAAAGGTTCAGGTACCTCGACTGCCAACGACATTGATCAGACGGTTGATCCTTCAAGTTCGTTTGATCTGATTGGCGCCGGAGGTTCGGGCGGCCTCGGTAACAGCAACGGCAATCAAGTTGGCGTGGCGAACTCGCTGGTCGGATTACTTGCCACCAACGGCGGCCCAACGCAGACGCACTTGCTTCTGCCTGGCAGTCCCGCGATCAATGCCGGCAGCAACGCGCTGGCTATTGACCAGAGCAATGCGGCCTTGACGACAGATCAGCGCGGCACGGGCTTCAATCGAATCGTCAACTCGACGGTAGATATCGGCGCCGTTGAGGTCAACTACTCGATCACGGCCACGGCCGGCACGCCACAGTCTGCGGTCATTAACTCAGCGTTCGCCACGGCCCTGAAGGCCAACGTTAAAGAATCCGGCAACAACCAGGTCGGCATTCCGGTTACGTTCACGGCGCCTGGTAGCGGGGCTAGTGGAACATTCTCTGGGTCGGCTACAGTCAACACTGACGCCGGCGGTGTGGCGACTGCTCCGGCCTTTACCGCAAACGGTACGGCCGGCGGTCCTTATAATGTTGTCGCAAGCCTCGGCACTGGTTTGCCTACCGCGGCCTTTGCGTTGACTAATACCCAAGCGGCGACTTCGACAGCGGTCACGGCTTCGCCCAATCCATCGAATTCAGGCCAAAGTGTGACCTTCACCGCGACGGTCACGTCGACAGCGGGCACGCCCACCGGAACGGTTCAGTTCAAGGATGGCGGTACCAGCATCGGATCGCCCCAGGCTCTGAATGGAAGTGGAGTTGCCACCTTCTCGACATCTTCGTTGACTGCCGGTATACACACCATCACTGCCGATTACAGTGGCGATCCGAATTTCATCGCGAGTACGGGAACACTGTCAGGCGGTCAACAGGTAGGTGCGATAATCAGGTTCAGCTCCGCAGCCTACAACACCACAGAGAGTTCGCTCTCAGCCACGATCACGGTGCAGCGTAGTGGAGAACTTACGTCAGCTGTCTCGGTCGATTACGCGACGCCGGATGACAGCGCGGCGACGACGATACTTCCATGCTCGACACCGGGCTTTGTTTCGCCTCGCTGTGATTTCACCACCGCCATAGGGACGCTGAAGTTCGCCGCGAACGAGACCAGCAAGACGTTCGAGGTCCTGATCTCTCAGGACAATTACGTCGAAGGATCAGAGCAGTTCACTCTGACGTTATCAAATGTTAGCGGTAACGCGGCGCTGGGTGCGCCGTCGACGGCCACGCTTACGATTGCCGATGACGTGACCGAACCGGCAGCCAACCCGATCGATGATTCAACCAACTTTGTGCGCCAGCACTATCACGACTTTCTGAATCGTGAACCGCTGCCGGCGGATTCGGCTGGTCTCAACTTCTGGGTGAACCAGATTGAAAGTTGTGGATCCGATCAAGCTTGTCGCGATCTAAGAAAGGTGAATGTCTCAGGGGCGTTCTTCCTTTCGATTGAATTCCAACAAACCGGTTACTACGTCTACCGGACCTACAAAACGGCCTTTGGAGATATCAATCCACCGACCGTGCCCGTTCCGGTGAGATACCGTGAGTTCATTACGGACACTAAGGAAGTGCAGCGAGGCGTCATTGTGGGTCAGGGGGCCTGGCAGGCGCAGCTCGACGCGAACAAGCAGGCTTATGCTCTGGCTTTCGTCGCTCGCTCTGGCTTCCAGTCGCGGTATCCGTCCAGCATGACTGCCACGGCTTTTGTCGACGGGCTGAATGCGAACGCCGGAAATGTTTTGACTCCGACTCAACGTGCGGACTTGATCAGCGAACTGACGCCAAACCCGGCAGACCCGGCATTACGCGCGGATGTGTTAATGAAGATTGCCGAGAACGCGTTGCTGAAGCAGCAGGAGATGAATCGTTCCTTTGTGCTGATGCAGTACTTTGGGTATCTGCGGAGAAACCCCGATGCGGCGCCGGAAGCCGGGCTGAACTTTAACGGCTTCAACTTCTGGCTGAACAAGCTGAACAGCTTTAACGGCAACTTCGTCAACGCCGACATGGTGAAGGCATTCATTACGTCGGGTGAGTACCGTGGGCGCTTCGGTCAGTAGGGGCGGTGAACGTCACAGCAGCGTGATGGGTAAAATAGTCGGGGGTCGCTTCCCCCGGCTATTCTTTTTCCCCCGGGTTACTTTGCTGACTCAGGATGAGTGTGAGAGAGTTTCAGGATTCATCATGAAATTTACTGAACTAATTCGTTTGCTCGCGGCGAATGGGTTTCGTCTGATAAGAGAAGGGCTCAATCAGGTAATACAAAGCTAGGGCACCATAAGCTGATCCGGGTTGATTTTCATGGAGCTAAAGAGATTCCGACGGGCACCTGTCATGCTATTCTAAGAGCCGCGGGAATCACGGATAGGAGTTAATCGATGATTGATCTTAAGTATTCACTGGTTATCGAAGCTACAGCCGACCCGGTCTTCTTCGGCTTTTATTCTCCCGAGCTCGAAGGCTTTTCTGGGGTTGGACACTCAATCGAAGATTGTATCTATAAGGCGGGATCTGGCATGGACGAACACGTCGCCCTCTTGCAAGATCAGAACCTTCCAATTCCTGAACCAAGTTTGAATCCAACGGTTACTATCCAGAATGAACAATTGGCCTCTGCTGCTTAAGCTCCCTCATACCACCTCGGCAACTTCACCGCCTGCATACTTACCTCGATAAGCGCGCGCAAAATATACCGCCAGCACAAACGCCACAAACTGGACCGCCGCGGCCGTCCAGAAGGTTCTGAGGATCGAAGCATCGCTCATGTTCTGCGGTTTCAGATCGTAGCCGATGTGCGCGACCGCGCTATAGATGATCAAGGCCGCGACCGTCGGGCCGACGGCGCGCGCGAGGCTGGCGATTGACTGCATCACACCGAGCACGCTCCCTTGCTCGCTCGCACCGGCGCTCTTCGATGCCAGACTGGTCAGCGATGGGGCCGAGAGTGCGTTGCCAATCGCAGACAACGCGCCGACCGCAAGTATTCCCAGCACACCGACCGCCGGCCCTACGAACGGACTGGCCAGCAAGCTCAACGTAAACAGCAACGCGCCGACAATTACCAGGGTCAGCTCGCCGAAGCGCCTAACCAGTCTTCCGATCAGTCCGCCCTGGACCACGGCCGAGATGATGCCGACGAAAGCGAAGATCCAACCGCTATGCCAGGGGTCGTAACCCAGCCGGAACATCATGAAGAGTGCAAACACCGCGGTCATGATCGAGAAAGCCACGATCGACAAAAAATAGATTGCGAGCACAAAGGCGAGCTGTGGTTGCTGCAGGGCTTCGATCACATGTTTCCAGCCGCGGCCGCTGGCCGCCGAAACCCGCGCGGGATGATCGGGCGTGACCGTTTCAGGCAGGGTGAAGTAGAGCAGGATTACGTTGGCCAGGGCGAGGCCGCCGGCAAAAAGAAACGGCACGTTGGTGCCCCAGCGGCTCAGGATTCCGCCGATGGCTGGACCAAAAACAAAGCCCAATCCAAAGGCTGCGCCAATCAATCCCATTCCCTTGGCGCGATTTTCCTTGGTAGTGACGTCGGCAATGTAGGCCTGGGCGGTCGAGATATTGCCGCCCGAAATTCCGTCGATGATGCGACCGATGAACAGCATCAAAAGCGTCGTGGCAAATCCCAGGATCAAAAAACCGAGGCAGGTTCCCAGCAAGCTGATAATCAGAATTGGACGCCGGCCGTATCTGTCCGAGAGCCGGCCCAGCACCGGCGAGAAGATGAGCTGCATTACGGAATAGGAAGCGAACAGGAGCCCGACTTCGCGGGGCGTCGCGCCAAAGCGCGTGCCCTCGGCATAGTAAGGCAGCACCGGAATCACGATCCCAAAGCCAATCAGATCGATAAAGACCGTGACGAAGATGACGAAGAGCGGCGATCGCTTCATGAGACGTCTTGATTTGCGATTATCGACTCGAAAAAATATGGAGTGCGCCGGCAGAGCGAAGCGGCGACGGCGCTTTGGCCAGGTTCATGAGTCGCCCACGGTCGAAGTGAAACGAATCAAAGCGGTGTCGCGCTTTGCTTGCCACCGCACTCCAAATTACCGGCGTCCACGTCCACTAATCATGCGATCGACGGAGGCTTGTCCGCCCCCGCCAATCAAGAGGGCCAACGCGCTGCCGAGCAAAGCAAGCGGAAGTTCCATCCCGGCCGGTGCAAAAAACGCCGGCCAAAGAATGCCGATGATTGCCGTCAGCATCACGCAGATGATCAGAAAGGCCCCGACCCGCGTTAACAAACCGACCAGCACCAGAACGCCGCCGATGAGTTCGCCCAGCGCCGCCGCCGCCAACCACAACCACGTCGGCCGCATAAATGGAAACGGCACAAATTGAGAGAACGTTAACCACTTGGCCCAGCCCGGTCCGTTAAATGAACCGAAGACCTTCTGCGCCCCGTGCCCAATAAAAATAGCGCCCAGCGTCAAACGCAGCGGCACGGTTATCCAGGTAGAAGACGTTGCGGTTAGTCTGCGAAGCATGACAGTCACCTTTCGATTCGACTTGTCTGGAACGTCAGCAACTATAAAACTCTTTGCCCCTGAAGCCTAGTGGCAAGACTGTTCCGCTACAGATCTTTCGGCGCTCCGCGGCACTCACTGAAGTGGCCGTTTGGGCTCCCACTCACAATTCGTAGTAACATCTCTGCGCTCCAGCTCTCCATAAACATTTTTCGTAGAGACGTTTTCAATATGCGTCGTTTCAACTATCTATTCAGCGCGGCCCAGCTTGTCTTGATAATGCTGCTGGTAGCCGTAGCATCGCCGGCCCAGCCGAACTCACCCCTTTCATCTGATATTTCATTCACCGTGGCGATGTCCAAACCACACACGCACCTTTTCGAAGTAGAGCTGCGCGTGAAAATCCCGGCGAACCTTCAGGTTCCGAACGAAACCGATCTCATCATGCCGGTGTGGACGCCGGGCTCGTACCTGATTCGCGAGTTCGAACGCCACGTGCAGGACTTTGCCGCTGACGCGGATGGTCGCGCGCTTGATTGGACGAAAGTAGACAAGAACACCTGGCGGGTAAAGACCCGCGGCGCGCGCCAGTGGCGGGCGACCTATCGCGTCTATGCCAATGAGCTTACGGTACGGACGAGCGAACTGAATTCTGATCATGCCTTCTGGAACAACGCGACCCTGCTGATGTATCCCGGCGGACAACTGAATGCGCCGTCGACCCTGCGCATCGTCGCGCCGACGGGCTGGAAGATCGCGACCGGCTTGCCCGAAGTGAAAGGGCAGCCAAATACTTTTCGCGCTGGAAACTTCGATATTCTTTACGACTCTCCGGTTGAAGCCAGCAACTTCAAAGAGCTGGACTTCCAGGTGCGCGGCGTGCCCCACCGGATCGTGATCGACGGCGAGGGCAACTATGATCCCGTGCGCCTGCGCGCGGACGTGCAAAAGATCGTCGAAGCTGAAACGTCGATGTTCGGTGCCGTTCCCTATCACGACTACACGTTTATCTTGCATCTGCGATCGAACACCGGGGGTGGGCTTGAACATTTGAATTCGACCGCGCTCGGTTTTAAACGCTTCGGCTTCGCTACCGAAGACGGCTATCGGAACTTTGACGCGCTGGTGGCCCATGAGTTCTTTCATCTGTGGAACGTGAAGCGCATTCGCCCGGACGCACTCGGGCCGTTCGACTACACCAAAGAAAACTACACGCGTCTGTTGTGGGTGGCCGAAGGCATCACTGAATACTACGGCCAGTTAATGGTGCGCCGGGCGGGTCTGATTTCGGATCGAGTCTATCTGGATCATCTGGCGCAGCAGATTCAGGATTTTGAAGAACTGCCGGGCCGCAAGGTCATGAGCGCCGAAGAATCGAGTTTCGACACGTGGGTCAAATACTATCGTCCCGACGAAAACTCAGTGAACTCGCAAATTTCTTATTACGACAAAGGTGAGTTGTTGGGTCTGCTGCTGGATTTGGACATTCGGCGTCGCACCAACAGCGCGAAGTCGCTCGACGACGTGATGCGGTATCTCTACACGGAGTTTTTCCAGAAAGGCCGCAATTACACGCCGGAGGATTTTCAGAAAGCGTGCGAGCTTGTGGCCGGCGCCAGTCTCGATGATTTTTTCTCGCGCTATGTGCGAGGGAAAGATGACCTTGAAGGGGTTTATAACCGGATGCTCGTGGGTGCCGGTTTGCGTCTGGAGCAGGACGGCTTTGGCATCGGACTTGTTGAAGGCGACAGGCCTGTGCGTCTGAAGGGTTTTCTGGGCGCCGATCTGGAAGAGAAAAGCGCCGGTGACTTCATCGTGATCAAGAGCGTTCGTGCCGGTTCGCCCGCCTACGATCAAGGCTTGAATGCAAAGGATCAGATCATCGCTTTAGACGATGCCAGAGTCGACAGAGAAACTTTTGAGGCGCTGATCGCGGCCAAACGTCCCGGAACTACAGTGCGAATAACCGTGTTTCGGTTTGATGATGTGCGCACGTTCGACATACGCCTGGCGGGCCGCGTCGATGCGCCTTATCGAATTATTCCGATCGTCCAGGCGAGTGAACAACAGAAACGGATCTATCGCGCATGGCTAGGTGTGGGCCAATAAATATTGCGTCCTTTCCCCTCTTTGGGAGAGGGAGAGGGAGGAAGATCGCTTCGCATGACATACATGAATAACCAAACACACCACACTTCCTTTGAAATGAAACGATGGATCATTTCGCTTGTCGCACTGCTAACGTTTGGGCTTGGTCTGCCTGGGTACCTGCTTGCCAAGGAAAGCGCTTCCGTAGCGACTGTCGAAACAGTTCAGTTCCAAAGCAAGCTCATCAACACGACGCTTCCTTACCACGTGATTCTGCCGCCCGGTTATCGCGCCGCCAGCACGACGCGGTATCCGGTGCTTTATTTATTGCACGGTTGGGCCGGGCACTACACCGACTGGTTGACGCGCACGAACGTCGCCGATTACGCCGCACAGTACCGCATGATCGTGGTGATGCCGGAAGGAAACGATAGTTGGTATGTCGACAGCGGCGGCGTGCCGACCGACAAGTACGAAGCCTACGTCCTCAAGGAATTGATTCCCGACGTCGACAAAAGATATCGCACAATCCAGGCGCGTTATGGCCGCGCAGTGGCCGGACTTTCGATGGGTGGCTATGGCGCGATCAAGTATGGTTTGAAATATCCAACCACGTTCGTGTTTGCAGGTTCGATGAGTGGCGCGTTTGGCGTCACGCGCTATACAGAGAAGGAGATGGGCGGCGCCAACTGGGAACCGTTTTTGAAAATCTTTGGTGCTGTGGATAGCGAGACCCGCAAAGCGAACGACGTGTTTGAAATCGCTCGCGGCTTATCGAACGCACGAGTGGCGTCGTTGCCTTACTTTTACTTTGATTGCGGCACTGAAGACGCTGGCCAGCACTTCAATCCGAATCGCGAGCTATCGGAACTCTTCATCGAAAAGAAAATCCCGCACGAGTATCGCGAGCTGCCCGGCGGTCATAGTTGGGCATACTGGGATCAGCAGGTGCAGGAGGTTTTGAAGATTGCGGCAGAGAAGATGCGCGTGCCGCATGCGAATCATCGCCGCGGAACGAAAAACGTCGGGCAATAGCCCGACTCTAAACGACCAACGTTGCTACCGCAGCACGAATTGAAAATTATTTTGACCGCGGCGATTGTTGAAGGTCGTTACGGGTTGTACGCCCAGGATGTTCTGCACGATTAAAAGCCTTGCGTTCAGGCGCGGCTCAGATAATTGGAACCGGTCGGCAGTCATGCGGGCGCGGTCAAAATCGATCTTGGCCAGCGCCGCCAGCTCCTGTCCGTAACGGGCCACCATCGCGACCAGATCGTTATCCGCCCTGAGCGACAGCTCTCCTTCTTTGTAAATATCCATCTCAAAACCGTTCAGCACGGCCGCCGCTGTCAGCAGCTCATTGAGTTGGCCAATTCCCATCTCCAACAACTCAAAACTTCGTTTCGAATCCAGCGATGCGAAAGCGTCCGCGACCTTGAGCTGATCCTCGAACTCTTTGTAAGTTGTGACCCGCTTGTACACCAGGCTGCGGGCGTCCTCGAGGAAGCGCAGCGCCAGCTTCGGATTATCTTTCTGCGTCGCTGTCGACAAGTCGATCAAGTACTTGACGCGATCTGAATCGGACGGCAACGCTGCCAGCTTCTGTTTGATCTCGTTGAGTTTTTCCGGGGAGGCCGTCGTGGCCATTCGTTTGAAATCCACCGCCTGCATGATCGAATTGCGTCCCGATTCATCCAGATGATCGTTGGCGATTTGCAGCGCGCGATCCGGGTTGCCTTCGTCCACGGCTTTCTGCGCGGCCTGCTGATACAGACGCGGCTGCATCTGTGCCGGAGCGGTGCCGGCCGCGTTTGCCAGGCTCTCGCTGGTGCCCTGTTGCATGGCGGTGCGTAGGTTTCCAAAATTGAGATTGGCATTGTTTCCCATGCCCAGCTCGGTCAGCTTCTGACGCACGGCTTGGGCGCGTTCAGGCAGATACTGATCGATTTGCGGCAGCATCGTTTGCAGAGAGAAAAGCATAATGCGCGCGTTGCTCTGTCGCACCTGTGCTTCGTCGGGCGGATTTTGTTGACCCGGCTGAGCGCGCCGCGCACCGCCGCCACGAACATTGTTACCGCCGGCGCCGGCGGCGAGCGACGTGACGCTGAGCCCGGCCGTGACTGCATTATCCAATAAGTCGTGATAGGCCGACTCGCTCAGTACCTGGCCGGCGCCGACGCGCGAGTTCGTAGCACTTGTTTCCGTAGGCGTCGCGGTTGAAGTAGTAGCGACCCGCGGCCCCGGCATCAGTAAACTCATCGCCAGGGTGGCGGCTTCGCGAGTGGCGACGAGGTTGTCCGAGCCCAGACGGCTGAGCGTTTTCTCAGACAACTTTTTGAAACTTTCGGGATCTTTCTTCTGCAACTGCCAGAGGATGCTGCTGACCGCTGTCGGGTACTCACCTTTATCGAGCGCCTCTGACGCTTTTTGATAAGCGACCTTCGGATCGTTGGCGGCAATTATCGCGAGGAGGCTTTGCTCCAGGTTGCCTTGCTGATCGGGTATGACGCGTCGCCCACCTCCGGCGTTACCTGCCGCCGATGGTTGCTGTTGGGTCGAGCGCAGAAGTTGGTAGCCGAGTTCGGCGTCATGGCGTCCCGCGGTCAGGATCAGTTCTTGCCGCAACTGATTCAAGCTTTGCACCTCGCTGCGGTCAGTGCGATCAGCGTCGATCATCATCTGGCCCAGGATCGCGGCGGCGTCGACCAGCAGTCCGCGCGCGCGTGCCGCGCTACGGTCCCAAAGCATATCGCCCGCGGCGATCTGCACGCGAACGCGATTCTCAGGCAGCTTCAAAGACTGAGCTTCAGTTACTACCTGATCGAGCAACGCAGTGGCTTTGCTCTCCAGCTTGAGTTTTTCTTCCTGCTGTTGCGCGTCGGGTGTGGCTTGCGCGGTCGCCGTCTGAGAGGTCGCGTCCTGCGCTCCGGCGAACCCGGCACTCATTATGATCAGGGCTGTGGGGAACAGGAACGCCGCAATCTTCTTTAGAAACATTTGTATTTACCTCGAAAAATTAACGTGTGCGGGAAAGTGGACGATACTTGTCTGCATCCTTAGACGGCTGAACAGCGGATTTGGTTACCTGAAGGCACGGGCCAGGTTTGCAAATCATAGCATGGCTGCACAACCTTTTCGGATTTACTTGGCAATGACCATGCGGTAAGTTTGGCAGGCTGGAAACGATCTCGCCCTTTGGATTCGGAGACAAACAGATGGATCACAGAAGCGTAACGCATCATCGCTGGGAGGATATTCCGAAAGAGGCCCTCTCGGAAGTTTTAGAGCGGCGGCTAATCACCGGGGATCGGATGATGCTGGCCCACGTCTATCTCAAGAAGGGCGCCATCGTGCCGCGGCATTCGCACGAGAACGAACAGATCACTTACATCCTGGAAGGCGGCCTGCGTTTCTGGATCGGCAGCGACGAAGCGGAAGTGATTGATGTGTTGGCGGGCGAGGTGCTGCACATTCCGTCTCATGTTCCGCACAAAGCCGAAGCTTTGGAAGATACACTCGATGTCGATATTTTTAGTCCGCCCAGACAGGACTGGCTGGACAAGACGGATGATTACCTAAGACAGAAGTAGCTGTAGCGCAAGTTGGTAACTTGCGGTCGCCTCGCCGTTGCAATAGAGGCGGAGACAAAACCTAAAATGGATCTCGGTCTAAAAGGAAAAATCGCACTCGTCGCCGCTGCCAGTCGCGGCCTGGGCCGCGCCGTCGCCGAAGAGCTCGCAGCGGAAGGCGCGACGCTCGTCCTCTGTTCGCGCAACGCGGAGACAATCCAGCAGACCGCGACTGAGATCGCGGCAGCGACCGGCGCCGAGATTCTCGCTTTGCCATGCGACGTTTCCCGCGCTGACGAAGTAGCGCGCCTGGTGAAATCCGCACTCGAGAGATTCGGACGCATTGATGTGCTGGTAACCAACGGCGGCGGGCCGCCAGCCGGCCCGTTCGACAGTTTCAACGCCGATGCCTGGGAAGCCGCGACTCGTCTGACGCTGTTCAGCGCTATCGAGCTGGCGCGTCAGGTTCTGCCGGGAATGAAAGAGCGTCGTTGGGGACGTATCCTGAATATCACTTCGATCGCGGTTAAGCAGCCGATCGATAATTTGATCCTCTCGAACAGTTTACGCGCAGCGGTTACCGGATTCGCGCGCACCCTCGCGAACGAAGTCGCGACCTTTGGAATCACGGTCAACAACATCATGCCTGGCTATACCCGCACCGAGCGCGTTGAAGAGTTGGCGAAGATGATGGCTGACAAAGAAGGAATCACTCCGGCGGAATTCGTGGCGCGCTGGGAGCAAGAAATTCCGATGCGGCGTCTGGGCGAACCGCGCGAGTTCGCCGCGCTGGCTGCTTTCCTGGTATCGGAACGCGCCAACTACATCACCGGAACCTCGATTCCGGTCGATGGCGGATGGATCCGATCTTTATTGTGATCGGTTATGGCGAGCGATCGCCAATAATGAGGTCAGTACCGAGAGCGGTAGCGACCGGGTCGCAACGCTTCCCATGACGAGTCGGGAGGGCGGAACCCGGTCGCTACCGCTTCCGGTACTGACCTCACACCCTCGCTGGTTGAGTTAACCCTCATCACTTATCTCCAACTCGCTTCGCCGCTGAAACAATCGGCAGCTTCCAACCATCTATCGGAGTTTTCTCGACGTTAAGATGACTGGCGAGATAGGCCAGCCTTTGGGTCTCGGCTCCTCTTCCGATCGTGAAGCGGTCCTTGAGATAAGACGGCGGAATCGACTGGTAGTTCAGCGTGACGCGCACGGACACAGCGGTGCGGATGCGGTCGTCGAGCGGAATGCGATAGATGATTCGATCAGCGCCGGTCGCCCCTGACTTGTTGATGTATTCCGGATCGTGTTCAGCGTCTCCGTGCGGCCGGGTGAATTCACCGAAGGGTCCGTCGGCGCGCCAGCCTTTCGGCAACAGGCGATTATTTTTCAGCACCTGATCCAGACCCACGAAACTCGTCGTGATCTTTCCCTGGCTGTCCGCGATCACTTCTTCATAAATCTGTACCTGGCTCTCGTCGCTAATAACTTCGTAGTGCGGCTGAAAAACCTGTTTACGTTTTGCTTCGTCGTAAAAGAATTCAGTCGGGAGGACTTCCTCAGTCAAACCTTTGACGATCGCGCCGGCGCTGTTGGTGCGGCCTGAGGCCCAGATGACTTTGCCTGCCGCATCCAGAACTTCAAAAGTCAGGAAGGCGCGGCGAAATCCGACACCGGAGGGAAAACCGTGTCCGGCCAGGTTCTGAACCGAAACAGCGGCCTCGAGAGAAACAGCGGTTTTGGTTACTGAGGCCACCTCGATCGTCGCGGTTTCTCTCCGCGCCAGATCGTAACCCGAGCTTTGCGCCGTGAGCAGACCCGGGACCGCTTCACCGTACATGTAATCGGCGGTCCGTATTCCCAGGATGTCCGGGAACTGCTCAAAAAACATCAGGCCGAATTGGTTGATTCCAGTCAGAGTGTGCCGCGAGTATTGGTCGCGCACGCGCACCGTGATGTCTTTGTCGGGGAGACGATAATCCGCGTAGGGATAGTTAACGTCTTCAATGTTGGCCACGCGAAAAACGAGCTGCTGACCCAAAAACTTTTTCTGCATGTGGCAGTCCTGGCAGGTGCGAACGGCTTCCTGTCTGATCGGCGCGCGCTCGTTCTGATAGACGCTGTTCTGCCATTCAGGATAAGTCATCTGCTCGTGAAACTCTTTTGGCTTGCCGTTCGGGTCCAGGACTGGGCGGCCTTTGTTGTCAAAGACAGGGAGGATCACCGTGTGGCAACTACCGCACAACGCGGCTGACTTAATATGCGCGCCGAAACGCGCGGTGATGCCCGTCGCGTTTTTCATTGGCACCGTGATCAACTGATCGTAAGGACCGTTAACGACATTCGGCGGATCCACTTTGAACTTGCCCGTGAACGTGGCCGGCGTCCCCAGTCCCTCTTTCGATATCCGGTGACAGGCAGCGCACGAGACGCCGTCGCGAGCCAACGCGCCGTACTCAGCGTCGGTGTCGCCGGGCAGTGCATAGACCATGCTGTGCTCGAAGGGTTGCTGCTTATCCGACTCGATCTGCCGCTGGCCCATCACGCCGTGGCATCGATAGCAGGTGTTATCGAGAAAGCCGGCCTGCGACGGGCGCATCGTCTTTTCAGATTCCAGTTGCGCGTGAAAGATTGGATCACGCCCGGCCAATCCCATCATCGAAGCCCGCCATTCCGTATAGGGCGAAAGGTTGATGGGCGGCTGCGGCCCGGCGGCAAATGAAAACGCCATGTTTTCCTTTGAGGCGGAATGACAACCGATGCATTGGCTCGACGTGAGAAATCCCGTGGGCCCCGAGTGGCCGGCTATAACATGATCGAGTGACTCACCGGGAAAGTGCTTCACCTTCGGCAGTGTCACTAGCGGAAGACCTTTGAAGAGATTCAGAAAGTTCGGTTCGGGAGATTTTCGGGCAGTCCCGAATGGGCCTCCTCTGATCTCCTTCGTGCTTGCGACCTGCTGATGTTCATCTTTGGTCGCGGGCGGAAGCGGCTGCATCGTGGGCGCCGAGATGAAAAAAGAGATCGGGTCGCCTTCCACGTTCTTGACGGCACTGAAGGTTGATTCCTTTTCGGCGGCAGCATGACAGCGAAGACAGTAAAGGCCAAAGCCGGAATCCGGATAGTCGATGTCTGGATTCTCAGGAGCATAACCGGGCGCGTGAAAGGACCAGTACCAGCCATCGTACGAGCCTTTTTTGTCCTTCACCATGATGGTCCAGGCGCTCAGCTTCGAGCCTTCTTTGGCGGGCGAAGGGAACATCTCCTTGACGATCACGGCGCCATCGGGAATCTCGCCGTGGCGGTCCTTGTATTTAAGCCAGTCCCAAACTTCCGGCGAGTAAAATATCTTCACTGCGTTATGAGTGCCGAAAGAAGTACCGTTGATAAATGGTCCCGTATTACGAATTTGTGAATCCGCAATCCAACTGCGATAACATCCCTGGTCGATGAACGAGTAGAGTAGCTTCTCAAACTTCCTGGCGCCGATGTCGCTGGGTTTTGGAAGAGGGAATGCGATGTCGCATCGTTTGGCTGGAGTCTGAGCTGGACTTTGAGCGTAACTCGGCCGCGGTTCGATCGCGCTGGTGACAAGCAACGCTCCGAGAGCTGCGAGCAAGGTGACGAACAATAGGCGGATTGTGACTCGATAGTTCATTCTTGGTGTACTTGATGGAATTTCGGCCGGTACGGGACATACTAGACTACAACCCATCGTCTGAGAAGAGTTTTGATTTGTGGCACAGACTTCAGGAAGGCCCGATCAAGATCGGGTTTTTCAAAAGGCATTGACCAAGCCGCGGAGCGGCAAAAGATCTGTAGCCCACGGCGTCAGCCGTGGGTATGGGTCGGAGCCAACAAGGTAGCCGCGGAGCGGCGAAACTAAAACGATCGTCGCGGCAAGTGTTTCGCTCCTCTGGGGCTCGGTCGAATTCGGGATCGCCGATCCCATGGCTTACGCCATGGGCTACAGATCTTTTGCCGCTAAGCGGCTCGTCACAGACTGAAGTCTGTGCCACTTTAGTCCTTGCGCGATTCCCTGGCATGGGGCAACAATGCATTTTGCCTTTGCTGGAAATTAAACCTGAACGGCGAGTCGCACTGTACCGTGTGTACCCGCGGAGGATTTGCCGGTGGAATATAACGTGTTAGTGGGACACCTGGCGGGACACCTCGCGTCCATCCTGACCATGGCGGCCTATCTCTTGAAAGACATACTCTGGCTTCGATTGCTGACCATCCTGTCTTGTTTTGCCGGAATGGCTTTCAATTATTTTGTGCCGGCCACGCCGCTGTGGAGCGTGATCTATTGGAACATACTATTTGCCATCATCAACATTGTGCAGATCGCGATCATTATCAAAGAGCGCGCCGGCGTGGACTTCACGGACGAAGAGAAGGAACTGCATGAAACTCTTTTCAAGAACTTTGCTCCCTTTGAGTTCATGAAGCTGATGCGAGTGGGCCAATGGTTGGAAGCGAAACAGGGCGAGGTCCTGGCAGTGGAAAAGCAGCCCATCAACGCTGTGATGCTGATTTACAACGGACTCGTTGGGGTTGAGACGAATGGAAAAGAAGTGGCCAAACTGAAAGACGGTAACTTCATCGGCGAAGTCAGTTTTATTGCCGGCGGCGAGGCGAGCGCGACCGTGCGCGCCCTAATGCCAACGCGCTACATCGCCTGGCCGAAGGAGGCGATTAGCCGGCTTTTGAATCGCAATCCGAGCATGAGGTTCGCGATGCAGTCGTTGCTCAGCACGGACCTGACCAAGAAGCTTATGCATCGCGCGCCGTCGTTTCATGGCAAGATGGATCTGGACGCTATTTTGAAGAAGCCTGATAAGTGAGTGCGCGTTATCCCCTCCTTTGGGAGGGTTAGGGGAGGGTGCGAAGCTTAGCGGCGACGTAATTTTTAAAGACCCGTCGTGTTTACCAACGACAACCCATATCCAGAGGCTCTCTCAGGCCCTCACCCCAAAACCCTCTCGCAAAGTGAGAGGGAGCAAAGGATTTAGGCGATTGTCTGCTGTGATTGAAGGAGGTTCATATGACCGATGTTTGTACTCATCTTGATCAGATCAAAGAAGTCACTCCGAGCGCTGATGGCTGTGAAGACTGTCTGCGCATCGGCGCCGCGTGGGTGCACCTGCGACTTTGCATGACCTGCGGCCACGTCGGCTGCTGCGACTCTTCACCGAACAAACATGCGACGAAACATTTTCACGCCACCAGTCACCCAATCATCAAGTCCTTCCAACCAGGCGAGGAGTGGGGTTGGTGCTATGTCGATGAAGTGATGTTTGACGAGTTGTGAGCGCACTACAGAACCGCGAGCGGTAGCGAGCGGAATAAGGGCTCAACTTACTGAAGTGGGCTCAGGTGAGCTCTTATCCCGGTCGCTACCGCTCCCGGTTCTGTACCTGAGCCCTCCCTGACGGTCGCGCTACTGCCCCGACGTCTCCAGCAATTCCTTCAAATACCCTTGCCAGATCGCCGGCAGCGTATGCGTGCCGTGCCCGCGGGTTTGATCGGTAATGGGCAGCAGGATGTAACGGGCGCGCTTGACGCGTTTGATTTCTTGATCAATCAGACCCAGCTCCGGCGGATTGATGAAGTCATCGGCCGAATTGATCGCCAGGAGCGGCGCCTTGATCGTTTCCAGTTTCGGCGCGGGATTGTATTCGCGCGAAGAGTCGAGCTGATAAAGCAGATCATTTGCATCAAGGCGCGCCACCGCGGCCTTCACGCGGTCTGCGTAAAATTTGTCGGCGGCTTCACGTGTCGGCGCTTGCTTCTGCCAGAATAAAGGCGCGCTGCCAGCTAACAGCAAAAGATTCTCGGCAGCGACCAGGCCTCGCATCGGTTGCGTCTTGTATTCGCCGCCGAGCCATTCCGGATCGTCGCGAATCGCATCCATGGCCATGCGCCGCCAAACGCGATTACGGCCGGCAATCTCCACGGGATTGCTGGCCAGCGGCATTAACGCATCCATGAAATCAGGATAGGTCTCGCCCCAAACCCAAGTCTGCATTCCGCCCATTGAAGTGCCCATGACCAGCCGCAGATGATTCACACCCAGCTTCTTTGTCAGCAGTTCGTACTGCGCCGCCACCATGTCGTCATAGGTGTAATGCGGAAAGCGCGCGTGCAGCCCGTCGCTCGGTTTGCTCGAACCGCCATGACCGATACCGTCAGGCAGAATGATGTAGTACTTCGTCGCGTCAAGTAACTGTCCCGGACCAAACAGGACGTTGCCGAACTGCGGAGAGAGAAACTGCGTTCCCGCTCCGCCGGTGCCATGTCCAATCAGGACCGCGTTGCGCACCACGCCCGCGCTGTCCGGCTTGGCTGTGCCGATGGCGCGGTAATGAATCTTCAATTCCGGCAGAACCTCGCCGCTGCGAAAGTGAAAGTTTTGGATGACAAAGTCGCCTTCGATCGGCGCGGGATAATTTCGCGGCACGGGTGTCGGGCTGGGCGTTTGGGCAAACCCGGCGCCGGCAGCAAAGAAGATCAGGATACTCAGCAGGGCAGATTGCATGGGTAAGCTCCCTTGATTGATAGTACAGAGTCTTTCCAATATCTCATTAGCACCTGGCCTCAGCCAGGTGGCAGGCGTTACCTACCCAATTGGAAACCGTTTGAAACGGTTTAGCCGTGGTCGTCCATTGAGATCACCCGGCTGAAGGCGGGTGCTAATGAGATCGAATTTACGATGAGCCGGAAACAGCCAGCTTAACACCATGAACCTGATTGGCTGAAGATCATTTCGTGTATCATGTGCCGGCTTCAATCCTTTGATATCCAGATAGGTCGGAGAGAGTGCTCAGGAAATATCTCGCGGATTGCTTTCCATCGCGGCGCTGGTCGCATGTTTGCTCGTCCTCGGCGGACTTGCCGCCGCCCAACAATCGCCACGCGGTATCCGAAGACTACTTCCCAAATTCTCCTTTTGGAGCTAAAAACATTTTGGCTCCTCCGGAGGCGCGTTCTCGGTTTTGGCTTGCCTGTTGCTACTTACAAACCAAAAGCCGTCCGGCTGACCTGTTACGTTGCACTTACGCGAGACTTTTGACACGAAACAGGTACAGTCTCGCGAAACGTAGGATCTACTCAACAACAGACTGAGAGGAACGAACGTTTTGATCCTTTGGTGGTTTGCGTCCCCGACGAAGTGTCCGCTGGTGTTCGGCGGCGTTTTCATTCGTGCCCTTAGGCGGTCGAACAGCGCCATTGGCGCCGGCTTCTTATTGGCATTGTCATTGGGTCACATGACCCAGGGTCAAACATTGCAACCGGGTCAAAGTCAGCCGAGCCAGAGACAATCGCCAACAGGTACACAGCCAGGTCAAATGGGCGGGCCGTCCTCGCAGAGAACGGTTCCGGCGACGCCGATTACAAATCCACAACAAGTGCCGGGCGCAGCCAGAGTAGTGGCGGGACCGGCGGCGTTAAGTCTCGAAGACGCCATCAAGCTCGCGTTGGAAAACAATCTCGCGACCTTGCTGGCCAAAGAGCGACGGAACGAAGCGCGCGGATTTGAGAAGGAAGCGCGCGCGGGTTTGCTGCCGAATATCTATGGCGCTGCATATCAGGCCAGCGTCACCGAGAATCTCGCCGCGCTCGGTTTCACTCCGGGAAAATTTCCCGGCTTCACCTCCACCTTCATCGGACCCTTTAAGAACTTTGACGCGCGGGTGCGGCTGGAGCAGACAATTTTCAGTTTAAGCGCGCTGAGAACTTTCCAAGCCGGCCGCGCGGGTGTGCGCGTGGCCGAGATGGAAGAAGACCTGGCTCGTGAACAAGTCGCGACCGCCACCGCGCTGGCTTATCTGGAAACGCTGCGGTCCGACCGCGCCGTCTCGGCAGCGCAGGCAAACGTGACGCTGGCGCAAACGTTGTTCAAGCTGGCGCAGGACCAGCGCGACGCGGGTGTTGCTACCGGCGTGGACGTGACCCGCGCGGAGACGCGGCTGGCGCAGGAACAGGTGCGGCTCTCGCGAGCGCAGACGGATTCGGAAGAAGGCCGCTTGCAGCTTCAGCGCATAGTTGGATTGCGGCTCGGGAGTCCGCTTACGCTTACCGATCCCCTGCGTTTCGTGCCTTCAATTTTGCCGGAAATTGAAACCGCGGTTGCCCAGGCCGAAGATACTCGCCCCGAAGTCCGCGTCGCCCAGGCGCAGGTGACCGAAGCTGCTTACCAGAAACGAGCCGCGCGGGCAGAGCAACTGCCGTCGCTGGAATTCATGGGCGACTATGGGGTCAGCGGGATTACCCCCACCGAAAGCGCGCTGCCGACGCGACGCGCGGCAATTCAGTTGAACGTTCCAATTTTCAATGGCGGCCTGACGCGCGGCCGGATACAGGTTGCCAATAGCCGTGCGAATGAAGCAGAGCTGCAGCTCGCGAGCATTCGCGGTCAGGTCGAAGAGGACGTGCGTCTGGCCTTTGCCGGCTTGCGCACCACGGCTGAGACGGTGCGCGCGGCGGACCTCGCGGTGACGCTGGCTGAACGCGAATTAGAAATGGCTCGCGATCGTTTTCGGGCCGGAGTCGGCGATAACCTCGAAGTTGTGAATGCCCAGACGGTTCTGGCGAATGCGCGTTTGGATCAAGTTACGGCGCTCGCAGCTTACAACGGGGCACGATTGAATTTGGCTGCGGCGCTGGGAAGATCGCAGACCTTTCGTTGGTAGGAAGAACAGAATCACGGGCGATGGCCCGTCTCCAGATAAACTGATATGGCGAACTCGGACGAAGTCAACAATCCATCAAAGCGGCCCGTCGACGACGAGGCTCCGGCGCCCACCGAACACGATTCAGAATCCGCTCGAGACAGTGACCAGCCTGTCGATGAATACGGCGAGCCGCTTAACGGCGGGGCGCGTGAACATGCCCGCAAGCGGCCAGTTTACAAACGCCCGGCGTTCTTAATAGGCGCTGCCGTGGTGCTTTTGATCGCGGCTGTCGTAGGTGTGCGTTATTGGCTCTATGCGCGCTCGCATGAAACAACCGACGATGCTTTCATCGACGGCCATATCATTCAGGTAAGTCCCAAGGCCTCGGGCTATATCGCCAAAGTGTACGTAACCGACAACCAAAACGTGAAGGCCGGCGACCTCGTGGCCGAGATTGATCCCAGGGATTACGAAGCAAAAGTCGCTCAGGCGAAAGCGGCGCTCGACGCCGGTCGCGCGCAACAGAAACAAGCACAAACCCAGGTGACTCTGACGCGGGCTGTAGGGCGCGCCAATGTGCAGCAAGCGGCGGCCGGCGTGCAGCAAGCGCGTTCCGCGGTGGCTGGCGCGCGGGCTGGCGCGGCGTCTGAGCGCAGTCGCACGACTGAGGCGTCGGCGGGAGTCGGGGCCGCCGCAGCGAACGTCCAGCAGGCGCAAGCGCAGGTGTCGGCCGCCGTGGCTGAAGCCCAGCGCGCCAGTGCGGACGTGCAGCGCTATCAAATGCTTTTTGAGAAGGACGAGATTTCGCATCAGCGTCTGGACCAGGCGATCGCGACTGCGCGCACGGCCAACGCTCAGGTGGACGCCGCGAGAGAGAGAGTTGCCGCCGCAGAGGCGCAGGTCAACGCCGCTCGGGCGGCTACTTCGGCGGCGGCGCAAAATGCTCAGCGCGCCCAGACCCAGGTGGGCGGCGCGCAGGCACAAGTGAACGAAGCGGTGGGAAAACTCGCGCAAGCCAATACTGCTCCGCAACAGGTCGCAGTCAGCCAGGCCCAGGCAACTGCGGCTGGCGCAACCCTCGAACAGCTACAGGCCGCGGTCGATCAGGCGGAGCTGGATCTTTCCTACACCAAAGTTTACGCGCCGGAAACCGGACGGATCGCGCGCAAATCGATCGAGGTCGGCGCGCTGGTCCAGGTCGGCCAACCGCTGATGGCGGTGGTTCCCGGCGATGTGTGGGTGACCGCGAATTTCAAGGAAAGCCAGATCGGCCAACTGCGTCCGGGTGAGCCGGTCGACATTACGATCGACGCCTATCCCGACAAAGTTTTTAAGGGACATGTCGACAGCATACAAGCCGGAACCGGCGCGCGTTTCAGTTTGATTCCACCTGAGAACGCGACCGGCAGCTACGTGAAGGTCGTACAACGTGTCCCCGTAAAAATTGTCTTTGAGCCAAACCAGATCGAACCACAGCACGTTCTGGCGCCGGGCATGTCGGTCGTGCCGGAAGTTAAGGTGAAGTGACTTTGGAGTCGGGAACAGATCATTTTCCATTTCTCATTTGTCATTTTTCATCTGGTCATTGCTCGATTTGCTGAGAACCGGACCCAGATGCGTGTTCTGCTTTACGGTTTGATCTGATTGACTGTAGCCATTGGCCACGAATAGCGAATGAGAAATGAAAAATGAGAAATGGAAAATGATCTCTTGAATCGTGATGAGCAATGGCACTGAAAAATGGACGCCCAGCTTCAATCCCTGGCTGATCGCGGCAGCGGTAATGCTGGCTACTTTCATGGAAGTGCTCGACACTTCGGTGGCCAACGTCGCGCTGCCGCACATTGCCGGAAACCTTTCCGCGACGCCCGAGGAAGCTACCTGGGTCCTGACCAGTTACCTGGTATCGAACGCGATAATCCTGCCCGCCGCGAACTGGCTGGGTCGGTATTTCGGGCGCAAGAGATTCCTGATTGTTTGTATCGCGATCTTCACCTTGTCGTCGATCATGTGCGGGGCCGCCGCCAGTTTGGGAATGCTGATCGTCGCGCGGATCGCCCAGGGCGCGGGCGGTGGCGCCCTGCAACCGATTGCTCAAGCGGTGTTGATGGAAAGTTTCCCCGTTGAGAAACGTGGCTCGGCAATGGCCGTGTTCGGTTTGGGCGTGGTGGTCGCCCCGATCATCGGTCCCACACTGGGCGGATGGATCACAGATAATTATTCGTGGCGCTGGATTTTTTACATAAACATTCCCATCGGAATTCTCGCGATCTTCATGGCGCGAACTTTCATAGAAGATCCGCCTTACATCAAGAATCAAAGACCAGGCCGCATTGACTACATCGGCTTTGGATTGATGGCCCTGGCTTTGGGAGCGGTGCAGTTGGTTCTGGATAAAGGTCAGGAAGCAGAATGGTTCGCGTCGTCGTTCATTACGTGGGTAACCATTTTTTCCGTCGTCACGGCAATTTCATTCGTCATTTGGGAGCTGAGGTCGAACGATCCAATTGTTGACTTACGCGTGCTGGTCAATCGCAACTTCGCGGTGGGCACTTCGCTCATGGTCGTGATGGGTATTGTCCTTTACGGGACGATCGCGCTCTTGCCTTTGTTTCTGCAGACTCTCTTAGGCTATCCCGCTGTGTCCAGCGGCATGGCGGTCAGCCCCAGAGGCTTCGGCGCGATCGTCTCGATGCTGATCGTGGGTCGCCTCATCGGCAAGGTCAATAGCCGTTACCTCATCATGTTTGGGTTTGCCGTGCTCGGCTATTCAACTTATCAGTTCGGCAATATCAATTTGGAAATCTCCATTAGCAGTATTGTTTGGCCCAGCATCATCAGTGGATTTGCGATGGGCTTCATCTTCGTTCCCTTAACAACGATGGCCCTGGGTACTTTGAGCAACGAGCAGATGGGCAACGCGTCGGGTGTCTTCAATCTAATGCGAAACTCCGGCGGCAGCATAGGCATCGCCACCGTCACAACCTTGCTGGCCCGCGGCGCACAGGTTCATCAGGCGGCGATGGTGTCGCATCTAACGCCTTACGATCCGGCTTATCAGGAGCGCTTAAAACAAATGACCGAGGGGTTCGCCGCGCGTGGCGGCTCGGTCGTCGCCGGGCAGCAGGCTTATGCGGGACTATATGGAACCGTGGTGCGACAGGCAATGTTACTATCGTACATTGACGTCTTTCGCCTGCTCGCGTTTCTGTGTCTGTTTTGCATTCCGGCCACGCTCTTGTTCAAGCGGGTGAGGGCAAAGCCCGGCAGCGTCGCCATGCACTAAGAGCATTAGCGCATGAAGTACGCTGATGATTTAGTCGGAGAAGGAGCAGTTGTCTTTGTCGATGAGCGCGTATCAGGGAATCTCGTTCGGTGGACGGACTTTCTTAGCGATGATGATCTCGATGATCCTTGCCGGCGGCGTTTGCGCTCAGAAGAAAGCGGCAAAGCCCGCTGCCAAGCCCAAAACTGCGCCCGCTCAAAATGACAACGAACTATCGAAACTCCGCGACAGCTACGTTAAGAGTACTAAAGAATACAAGGCGAGCCTGGAAAAGCTTTTGGCTCTGTATCAGGCGAGCGCGCGCAAAACTGAGGAGCACCGGAACCAGTCGAAAAAGCTGGTTGCCGACGGGCTGCTCTCTCAACGCGATCTCGATCAAAGCGAACGCGCGCTGGCCGACGCGAATTTGAAAATTCTTGGAGTGCAGCAACAAATCGCCACCGCGGACACACAGATTGCCCAGGTGCTGATCGAGGTCGAAGCCGAGAAACAGATCGCCAAGCTCGGCCCTGCGGCGAAGGGCGGCCTGATCAAAACCAGCTCGTTCATCCGTTATAATGGCGCGGGCCCCTGGGTCCTTTCGCAGGCCGGCCGGATCGAGACTTTCTTTCAACAGACATTCAAACGGCCTCTGCCCATCGCCGTATTCGGACAGGGCGCGATTCATAACCAGTGGCACCTCGATCATCGTAACGCGATGGACATCTCGCTGAATCCGGATGGGCCAGAAGGCCAGGCACTTTTGGAATATCTCCGCGCCAATGGAATTCCGTTCTCGGCTTTTCGCGGCGCGATTCCCGGCGTGGCGACGGGGCCGCACATACACATCGGCTTGCCTTCGCATCGTTACTAGGGCATAGACTTCAGTCTCTGATAACAGACAAATGAATCACAGACTGAGGTCTGTGCCACCAAAAAGTCATGACTCGAACAACTATTACGATTTCGCGGCAGATGGGCACCGGTGGTTCGTATATCGGCCAGTTAGTCGCGACGCGGCTGGGGCTTAAGTACGTCGATCGCGAGGTGCTGCACCTGGCCGCTGAAGAGTTTGGTTGTGATGAAGAGACGGTGGCCGCGCACTCAGAGCGCATCTCTTCTTTTTGGGAAAGAATCCTGGGTGGTCTGTCGTTTGGCGCGGCCGACTCGCATTACAACCCGCCGCCGCTGCGAACGTTTTCCGACCGCGAACTCTTTGAAAAGCAGAAGGAAATCATGAAACGAATCGCCGGCAAGCACGATTGTGTGGTGGTGGGCTGGGCAGGTGTTTTTCTGCTGCCACGACATCGCGGCATGTTCACGACTTTCTGTCACGCGCCAAAGAGTTTTCGCGCCCGGCGAGTGATGAGCGTGTATCCGGATTTAACTGAAGAGCAGGCGCGCGAGCTGATTGCCGAGTCAGATCGGACCCGGGAGATTTATTTTAACGAGATGACCGACCACGATTGGACCTGCGCACGAAACTATCATCTTTCGATCGACACCAGCCGGCAGCCCCTGGAAGAGATCGCGGACCTGATCATCAAACTCTCCGAACGACAACGATCTTAGTGGCACAGACTTCAGTCTGTGTTTATCCCCAGCAGTCATCCCAACTCACCTGACCTCATTGCGCGCATCCTACTTAATCTCGTCGAGTCTGTCCTTCGCCTGAGCGATCATCCAGCGCAGCTTCGTAAAATCATCCAGCGTCATCATCAGCCGCGATCGATCGAAGAAGCCGCCCTCGACCGTCGCCGCCACGCCGCCGGTGACTTGCTTGAAGACCATGATCTCAAAGTCGCCTTTGGTGCGATAGCGGGCTTCAAAATGGGTGAGCCTGGTAACCGAGTCATCCGATTTGGCGATCGTATCGAACGCCTTGATCAACGCGTCGATCTCTTCATAGTCGATCAACGAACGAATCTCGCCCGGCGGTCCGCCGTCGGCGACGATCGTGATCACGACTCCCGTGACCCTGGTCGAGTTGCCGGTGTCGCGAATCTCGGTTGCCTCGACGCGCGCATAGCCATTCTGCGCGCGCAACGTCGCCACATAAGTGCGTCCCTTGATCAGGATCGTTTCCATGCGGCCTTCGAAGTCTTCGAGCTTGTTTCGCGGGACATAGAACTGCGGATCGCGCGGCGGCGGCACACGCTCCCAGCGCCGCTGTGCACCGGCCGAACCAAAACACGCGGCGATGACTAAGGATGAGAGAAGTAATGAGCGAGTCGAGCCCATAGATCGATCCTTTCGTTTTGTCTTAAGTCAGAAGAACCGGGAAAAGCACGGGAGAGAAGAACCTGTTCAGTGTAACCTACGAACGAGGGAGGAGTTCCAAAAAAGTGGCACAGACTTCAGTCTGTGATTACTTCCGGTGGAGCGATACAGACTAAAGTCTGGGCCCACTATCGCTCTTTCGCGATCAGTGGTTCGGAGTCCTGATCGTGTCGGTCCCTCGCGCCGGTAGTAACCGGCAGTGGCGGGGGTGGGTTGGCCACCAGCTTCTCCAGCGCTGCGTCGACGACTTCGTTGATGCGCGTGACCGGAACGATCTGCAACTCGCGGCGCACGTCTTCGGGAATGTCTTTCAGATCGGCTTCGTTGCGCGCCGGCAGGATGATGCGATGAATCCCGGCCCGATGCGCCGCCAAAACTTTTTCCTTGATTCCGCCGACGGGAAACACCAGGCCAGAGAGCGTGATCTCGCCGGTCATCGAGGTGTCGGGCCGCACGCGCCGGCCGGTGTAAAGCGAGGCGAGCGCGGCGGTGATGGTCACGCCCGCGCTGGGTCCATCCTTCGGAATAGCGCCGGCCGGAACGTGCATGTGCACGCCATAGCCCTTGAACATTTCCGGGCCGATGCCAAACTCTTCCGCATGCGACCAGAGATACGAACGCGCCGCTCGCGCCGACTCTTGCATCACTTCGCCAAGCTGTCCCGTGATCGTCAACCCACTGCCGCCCGGCAAGAGCGATGCTTCAATGAAAAGGATCTCGCCGCCCATTTCGGTCCAGGCCATGCCCGTCGCGACGCCGGCCGGTAATTCCTTGCGTGCTTCTTCGGGATAGAATCTCGGCGCGCCGAGAAAGTCCGGAATGTCGCCGGCATCGACCGTGATCTTTTCGGTTTGTCCCTGGGCGATTCTCAGAGCGACTTTGCGCCCCAGGCGGCCGATGGTCCGTTCGAGTTGGCGCACGCCGGCCTCGCGCGTGTAGCGCGTGGCAATCAGACTTATGGCGTCGTCGGTGATTTCAAATTGCTCCGGCGTCAATCCGTTCTCGCGCACCTGCCGCGGCACCAGGTAACGGCGGGCGATTTGCAGTTTCTCTCGATCGCTGTAACCGACCAGTTGGATCACTTCCATGCGATCGCGCAGGGGCGGCGGAATCGGCCCAATCTGATTTGCGGTGGCGATAAAGAAAGCTTTTGAAAGATCGAACGGCAGATCCAGATAATGATCCGTAAAAGTATTGTTCTGTTCGGGATCTAAAATTTCCAAAAGCGCCGACGCTGGATCGCCGCGGTAGTCGTTGCCCAGTTTATCGATCTCGTCGAGCATCATCACCGGGTTGTTCACCCCGGCCCGCCGGATCGATTGAATAATGCGCCCGGGCATCGCGCCGACGTACGTGCGGCGATGGCCGCGCAACTCGGCTTCGTCGCGCACTCCGCCCAGACTCAAACGCTCAAAATGGCGGCCCATCGCGCGGGCAATGGAACGGCCGAGAGAGGTCTTGCCTACGCCCGGAGGTCCGATAAAGCAAAGAATCGGACTCTTGGCGTCGGGCCGCAGCTTAATCACGGCCAGGAATTCCAGGATGCGTTCTTTGACGTCCTGAATGTCATAGTGATCTTCGTCCAGGACCTTCTGTGCTTCATTCAAATCAAGTCGATCTTCGGAAGAAGTTTTCCACGGCAACTCGAGAATGAAATCGAGGTACGTACGAATGACGTGATAGTCCGGCGCCATTGCCGGCAGTTTCTCCATCCGGCTGAGCTCGCGTTCCGCTTCCTTGCGAACGTCGTCGGGCAGATCGGCTTTCGCCAGCCGCTCGCGTAACTGCGCGGCTTCGGCCTGCTCGCCGCCCTCGTCGTCGCCCAGCTCTTTTTGGATTGCCTTCATTTGCTGGCGCAGCACGTAATCGCGTTGCGCCTTGTCCATTTCGGTCTGGGCTTCGCTGGCAATCTTGGAACGCAGCCGAATGATCTCGACTTCGTGCGCGAGGAAATCGTGAGCGAGGTGCATCAGCTCGTCGACCGTGTTGGCTTCGAGCATCTGCTGCTCTTTATCAACGCCCAGACTGAGGATCGAGCCGAGGAAGTATGCGAGCCGAACCGGATCGTCCGCGCTGAGCACGACCATCCGGACCTCCGGCGGCACCTGTGGCAGGTAAGCCAGCGCCTGTTGAATCAACTGCTGCACATTGCGCTTGGCTGCCTCGACCTCATCATTGTTCTTTATTGTCAGCTCGGGAAGAATCTGCACACGGGCGCGCAGGAAAGGCTCCCGCTGCACCCACTCCAGCACGCGGATTCGATCGGCGCCCTGGACGATCAGGTGGAGTGTGTCTTCGACGCGCTCCATACGCTTGATCATTACGAGGCTGCCGACTTCATAAAGATCCTCGGCCTTAGAGTCACCGTCCGCGGTCTTATCAGGACGCACACTGATGCACGCCAACAATTTTTCTTCGCTGGAAAGAGCGGCTTCAACCGCGGCTATCGAGGCGTCCCGGCCGACCGCCAGCGGCACCATGGTCTCAGGAAACAGCGTGGTGTTCTGCAGCGGCAGAACGGGAATCTCGAACGGCACGCCTTCACGTTTGGCTGACGGTTGCGGTGCGGCTTTCTTGTCGGAAATTATTTCTGCTTCGGCCATTTTTTTGAGATAAAGCTCGGTCAATAATAAGTCAGCTGCAAAGATCACTCACTGGCAGCACGGGCTCGGCCTTTGCTTCCCGCTTCTTCTTCCTCGCGCAATCGCAGGGTTAGGAGGCCGTCATTGTAATCGCGTTCGATGGTCGCATGCTCGATCGAACGGGGAAACTGGATCATCTTTTCAAACCGGCTGTAAGTGATCTCGAGCTGATAATGCGAGACGCCTTCGCCGCAGGTGCGATCGCGGCGCAATCCGCTGATGCGCAACACCCGGCCATCGAGCGTGATTTCGATATCACCGGGGCGAATGCCCGCGAGGTCAACCTTCACGATCCAGCCGTTGTCCGTGCGATAGACGTCGGCCGCCGGGCACCACAAACGTCCCGAAGGCCGCTTGTCACGCGCGCCCTGGACCAAACGAAAGTAACGCTCAAGCGATTCGCCGGACATAGGGACAGCTCCGTTCAGAAATCACCAAGAAAGCTTCAGGGGAAAATCGATGGCTGAATTATAAAGGTTTGTGGCGCAAATTGGTAATTTGCGCTCTCAAGTTAACAACTTGCACTACATTACCCGTCATTCCCAATCGCTTCGACCGGACAGCACGCCAAAGCTTCCTCGCAAGCTCTAAGCTCGATTTCGTTTTCGGGCTGCTTGCTGACGTAAGAATAGGCGTTCTTGAAAGAGCGGGCGAAGTTGTTGGGTGCAGTCTCGCGGCAGACATCACAATCGATGCACGTGGAATCGACATAGAAACCGCCGTCGACATTCTCCTGGACTTTTTCGTTTGGGTCGGGCACAGAGTCCGCAGATTACGCAGATTTCACAGATTAGACAAACTCAGCAGAAGTGCTGTGCACTCAGATCATTCGTGCAAGTTCGTGTGACTTCGTGGCTCGTTCATGCTTTGATAGCCGAAAACGCTAGTCACTAATTCACACGAACTTGCGTGTCTTAGCCGCAAGCTATTCAAAACTATTTTCGGCGACCGTGCAGCACCAACCACGCAGCAGTCGCAGCCTGCTTCTCGTCCGTTCGCCACGGAGGCGGCAGGGTGCGGCCCAGGTCGTTTAGCTTTCGCTTGATCCCCGGGCTTAGTTCGATCGCAACCAGCTCTGAAAATTCGCGATCCGGAAATGTTCGTCTCTTTATTCCGTTCGCGTCCGCCGCGAGATCCAGGACGCGACGAAATAATACTCCCTCGGCGGCATGGGCGCGGATGTGAAAGTTGCCGATCGGATCCAACTCCTTATCTTTAGCGCCGACGATTCCAACTCCCGACACTTCCATTCCGGCGGACTGAAGTTCTTTAATCAAACGCGCCAGAGCTTTGCGGGCGACGGTCTCGATCGCGCGCGCGGATTTCCGCACGGCCTGCTGACTTTCTTCCCAGGGCAGATCCATCACTTCGTGATAGGGCTGGGCCGTGGCGGGAATCTTCGGATCAGCCAGAGCAATCTCAAGTTTCTTGAAGACAAGTGGTGAATCGCTCGGCCCTCCCAGGACGACTGCGATTGCGCGTGCCGTCTTGGCGCGAAGACCGATTGCGACGAGATTGGACTTGTTCATGCTGGACAGCTTAATCCGCAGATTATGCAGATTTCAGATTAGAAAAACTCAAAACGGAGATTGCGAAAGCCGAATTTTGGAGTGCGCCGGCAGAGCGAAGCGGCGACGGCGCTTTGGATCAATGAAAATCAAAGCGGTGTCGCGCTACGCTTGCCACCGCACTCCAAAGTCATTCGCACATACACTGAAATGGTTTGACGCTTATCTGTGGAATTTGCCGACGAAGTTAATCACGAATGCGTCATCTCTTCCGGCTTAACCAGTTCGTCGAATCTTTCGCCGGTTAAAAGGCCGAGTGCGATTGCCGACTCGCGCAAGCTAATCCCTTCCTTATGCGCGTGCTTGGCAATCTTCGCTGAGTTGTCATAGCCGATATGCGGATTCAAAGCAGTGACCAGCATCAAAGAGTCGCGCAGATACTCGTCTATCTGTTCGCGATTGATCGTCATGCCGGCGATGCAGTATTCGACAAAGCCGTGACTCGCATCGTGCAGCAGACGAATCGAATGCAGCAGATTGTGAATCATTACCGGTTTGAAGACGTTCAATTCAAAGTTGCCCTGCGAGCCGGCGAAACCGACGGCCGCATCGTTGCCCATCACCTGCACCGCGACCATGGTCATCGCTTCGCTTTGAGTCGGATTAACTTTGCCGGGCATGATCGATGAACCGGGTTCGTTCTCAGGGATGATCAGTTCGCCCAGGCCGCAGCGCGGTCCGGACGCCAGCCAGCGAATGTCGTTGGCGATCTTCATCAAGGAAGCTGCTAAGGTTTTCAGGCCGCCGCTACAAAAAACAATTTCATCGTGAGCCGATAGCGCCGCGAACTTGTTGGGATGCGATTTGAAAGGCAGCCCCGTAAGCTCGGCAATCTTTTTCGCCGCCCGTTCACCGAATTCCGGTGGTGAGTTCAAGCCAGTGCCCACCGCCGTGCCGCCAATCGCCAGATCGTAGAGCCCCGGCAGCGTGGCGTTCATTCGCTCGATGTCGCGCTCTAATAGGCTGGACCAACCGGACATTTCCTGTCCGACGGTTAATGGAGTGGCATCCATTAAGTGTGTGCGGCCAATCTTTACCACGTCCTTGAATTCTTCGGCCTTCGCATCGATGGCGCTTTTTACCTCTTGAACGCGCGATATCAACTTATTCATCTGTTCGGCGGCGGCGATGTGCATGGCGGTAGGAAACGTGTCGTTCGACGATTGCGACATGTTCACGTCGTCGTTGGGATGAATCGGTTTTTTACTGCCGAGAACGCCTCCGGCAATCTCAATCGCGCGATTCCAAATCACTTCGTTCGCGTTCATGTTGGTCTGGGTCCCGCTGCCCGTCTGCCACACGCGCAAAGGAAAATGCTCGTCCAGCTTGCCTTCGATCACTTCGTCGCAGGCCTGCACGATCAGCTTGGCTTTTTCCGCCGGCAGCTTGCCAAGATCCTGATTCACGATCGCGGCGGCTTTCTTGAGGATGCCAAACGCGCGAATCATCTCGCGCGGCATGACGTCGTTGCCGATATTAAAGTGAAGCAAAGAGCGCTGTGTCTGCGCGCCCCAATATTTGTCGGCAGGCACTTCGATCTCGCCCATCGAATCAGTTTCGGTGCGGGTTTTTGGTTTAGTAGGTTCCGGCATTTAACCTCTTGCGAAAGAAACCCGCTCACTACCGCGAGCGGTTCCGTACTACTCGAGCCGCGTCGCGGCAGAATATTTATAGCCTAAAGAGTTTTCAATAATAACATCGTGCCGCCGGAGCGAGTCACGCTTCAAGGCTTCACTGGTTTCCTAATCGGCGGCACGGCTTTGGGAATGTCGCCGTCGTCCAGATTCAGTTGTTGCGTGTTTTCCTGCCCTCTCAATTTCGGAGCGCCACGCAGGCCTGGAGGATTTTTCGGATTTGGAATTTTCACGGTGGCCAGGGCTTCGGTGCGGCGTAGGATCGCGCCGCCGCGGCCGGCCACCCAGGCGTTTGCGCCGCCGCGATAGGCGACCGCGAACAGTGGTGAACTCGTGATGGTCGGCTGCGTTTCCCAAGTGACGCCGCCGTCTCGCGAAGCCAGCACGCGGCCTTGCTCGCCGGCAATCAGGACGTCATCACGCGAAGCGACTGAGATCGCAAACAGCGTCGTCTTCACACTGCTCTCCTGGTCTTTCCAGGTCAGGCCGCCGTCGTCTGTGCGCAGGATGATTCCTTTTTCGCCGACTGCATAGCCACGTCCTTTATCGGCGAACGTCACCGCGTAGAGCCACTCGCGCACATTATGAGAAATGTCTTTCCAGGTTTCGCCGCCATCTTCGGTGCGCAGGATTGTGCCGCCTGACCCGACTGCGACGCCGTGCTTTTCATCCAGAAAATGAACGTCTTCCAGCCATGCTCGCGTCATCGAGGGAACCTGTCGCCACACGTTGCCGCCGTCTTCAGTTCTGAACACGGTCCCGCCCGCGCCGACGGCCCAGCCGAGCTTTGCCGAAACAAAACTGACGCCCAGCAATTCCTGTTTGGTGTCAGTCTCTTGCGGCGTCCAGATGATGCCGCCGTTGCTCGTGTGCAGAATCGTTCCCTGTGCGCCGACGGCCCAGCCGTTGTTGTCATCGATGAAAGTGATCGCGTCCAGACGCGCACTCGTGCCTGACGGCCGCACCGTCCAAAACTTGCCACCCGATCGGGTCTCGAGAATTTTTCCGTGCTGGCCCACGGCCCAGCCACGCGCATTGTCCAGAAAGAAGATGTCCGCCAGATCGTCACGACCGCCTTCGGTCAGGCGCTGCCAGCCTATGCCTCCATCGTCGCTGCGCAAGACCAGGCCGTCGGTGCCAGCGGTCCAACCAGTGTTTTCATCGGCAAAGTAGACAGTCACCAGCCGCGGATTTGTGCGCACGCTCGCCGGTATCCAAAGCTTGCCGCCGTTCGCAGTGCTGAGCACGACGCCATTGTCTGCTGAGATCCAACCGTGTTGCTCGTCTGAAAAAAAGACCGCGAGCAAGTCGTTAGTCATGAGAATGTCGACGGGTTCCCAGGTGAGACCGGCGTCCTCACTCAAGAGTACGTGTCCGCCATAGCCGACCGCCATAGCGCGTTTCGGAGTGATGAAAGTCACGCTCGTAAAAGGTTGCGAGCCCTGTGTTATTGATTCTTTCCAATGCCGGCCGCCATCGATTGTCCGCAGCACGGTCCCGCGATCTCCCGCGGCCAGGCCGGTATTTTTGTTGGCAAACGAAACTGAGTAGAGATGGACGCGGGTCCCACTGCTCTGCCAGGCCCATGTTTCACCGCCGTCGGTCGTGGCCATGATGAAGCCGTAAGTGCCGACGGCCCAGCCGCGCGCCGGACTGTCGGGAGCGAAAGTGATCGAATAAAGATGGTCTTTCGTAGGCGTGCGGATCTCAGTCCATCTCTCTCCGCCGTTCCTGGTCAACACAGCCGTACCACGCGCGCCGACCGCAATCGCGTGTTGCCGATCCCAAACGTACAACCCATTAAAAGCCACGACCACCCGGGTCGGCTGGCTCTCCCACTGAAAGCCGCCGTCCGCGGTATAAAGAATCACTCCGTCGGCGCCCACGGCCCAACCGTGGAGTTTGTCGCTGGCAAAACGAATGGCGCTGATGGCGTTGCCTTGAGGCCGCGGGTTTTGCCATTCCCATCCGCGGTCGGCTATTTGCGCTAAGGCAGGCAGGGCGAAGATTAGAAGCATCCCGAGACTTCCAAACAGCTTTGTTGTGCTCAAGCTGCGAGTCATTGGGAGCAGGAAATTAAAACGCAAAGTACGCGAAGGTTTTCGCCGCGAAGGACTGTCCGTTCTTTTGCGGCATTCCTTTGCGGTCTTTGCGTGAAGATTGATCACAACATCACCGCTCAAGAAAGTCTGTTTAAGGCCTTTGCTATGACTCACGCGCATCGCCGGAGCGTGCAGCTTATGCTGATTAACTGATTTTGGAGACTGTGGTAACACGTGCTCTCGTTGAGAAGTGACGCCCGGGTTTGTTGGTTGCCCGATTATAGATTTGTGAAAGCAGGAAAGCGAGCGCGACGCGAGGTCAGGCTGAGTTCGCAGATTACGCAGATTAGACAAACTCAGAAAAAGGGCATGGCCAGGCAGCCGGTTTAGTGAATGTACTTATTCTGATTATCTCGAATGATAATCGGGTGAAATCTGCGTAATCTGCGGATTAGATAAGCCTCAAAACAGTTCCGGCTCTTCGGCAGGCTCATCTTGCGGCTCAGTCACTCCCACTCGATCCACGGCATCCTGAAGCACGCTGGGTTCGACGTGGCCCAACGCAGCGATCTTGCGCGCGGCGCGATCGGCGGCTTCCTGAATGACATGCCCGGCATGCCCTTGCTCCCAGATCCACGCGACCTCGTGGCGCTCCGACGCATTGTCCAGACGCTTCCACCATTCGTGATTTGTCTTACGACGAAAACGGCCGCACATGGTCTCGACGACATAACGCGAGTCGGTGAACAGACGCACCACACAGGGTTCAGTTAAGGCTTCGAGGCCGAGCGCGGCGGCGGCAATCTCGGCCTGCTGGTTCGTGGCCTTGCCCAGATAGGTTCCGAAAGCGCGCCACAGACCGCGAAACCCGAGCAGCGCTACCGCCGCGGCGCGCGTTTCTTCGCGGCCATTGCCGAGACTCGATCCGTCGCAATAGATGGTGACGGATTTGGCTGGTCTGGGATTGGAAGTAGTTTTGGTCACACTTAGATTCAAAGGTCCGAGATGCTCAGTTTTGTGTCCGCGTTCTTCCAGGCACTTTCAAATTCCTTTTGCGCGGCTGCAGCAGCTTCACTCTTCTTTTGCGCCTTCAGACTTTCCATCAATCCAAACAGAGAACGCCCGCTGTGTTTGTTTCTTTCCAAATCGTTGCGAAAGATTCCCTCGGCGTCGACGTAGTTTCCGCGCCGCAGCAAATAGCCGCCGAACGATTCGCGCACCGGATGAAACCATTGCGGAGGTTCATCATAGGCCAGCGAGTCTTCGTCCTTTATTCCTTTAGAGAAAAGATCGAGAGCTCTCTGGTAATCGTGTTTCGCTTCGGCAACGCGAGCGCCTAGCACATCTGCAGCGATCGCCAGAACCTTGCTGGTGGGATTCAACGACGACATTGAATCCGGCGGAACTAACTTGGCAGTCTCCAGGAATGCCTTATGCTCAGATTCAGCGTTGCCTACGTCGCCCCGCGCGACAAACGCCATCGCGCGCGCGAAATGCCAGACAGCAAGCGTTGCCGGCAGCGAAGCGTCGGGCTGAGGCGCTTTTATGATTTCGTCCCACCGATGAAAGCGTTCCCACATGAGGATTGGTTTTGCCAGAATCGGCTCGAACATCGGCATGCCCTTAATCATTGGCCGGGTGAAGTCAGCCAGCTTGTTCGCGGCGTCGATCGCCTCGCGATAACGGCCCTGCATGCTATTGGCAATCGCCAGGAAGTCGAGGTTGTGCGCGTAATACATCGAATAGTATCCCTGCATTCCCGTCGCCTTGAAATAGGCCTCATCCGCGGCGGCGGCTTCCGCGTTGCTGCGGGCGGCTGACTGATAATCGCCGACGCGTTCGTAGATGTGCGCGGGCATGTGCACCAGATGACCGGCCATGGGCATCAACTGCGGCAGCTTTGGCGCGTAAGCGAGCGCTCGGTCGGGATGCGGTGAAGCTTCGACGGCATGAATGTAGTAGTGAATCGCGCCGGGATGATTAGGATTTCGCTGCAAGACTGATTCGAGCACCGCAATGACTTCTTCCGTGCCTTCAGCGGGTTTTCCGTCGGCGCTCCAAAGCTGCCACGGCCGCAGATCCATCATGCTCTCAGCGTAAAGCGTGGCGGCATCGAGATCGTCTGGATACTTCCTGCTCAGCTCACCCATTGCATTCTTGTAATCGACGGCGAGCTTTTTCAGATCCACTTTCGGATCGCTCGAATAGCGTTTCGCGAGCGCTTCGATGTAGGCACGTTCATTAGCAGGCGCATCCTTTGTCAGTGCGAGCGCCTTTTGCACTGCGTCAAACGCCGACCTTTCGTGATCGGGATCGACTTCGTAATTAATATTTGGACCGAGCGCGTATGCCACGCCCCACCAGCCCATTGCCATCTGCGGATCGATTTCGGCGGCGCGCTTGAACGAACGAACTGCCTCTTCGTGATTGAACCCGTAGATCAATCGGAAGCCCTGATCGAAATAACGCTGGGCTTCAGGGTTCGTCGTCGAAGTAGGATGGTGCAAAGAGCCGAGGCCTGATAGAAGAGTCACGGGCGCCTGGGCCGGCATCTTTATGTCAGGTTGTTGGGAGAAAATGGTCGTGGAAGACAACACGATGAGGGCGAAAGCTAATTTGGTTTTCATCTCGAGACCTCCTGGTGCTCTTACACGACCGGCGACGCTGCGAAGGAGCGTTTTAGCACGAATGTGTTTGCGGAAGAAACTGCAAGAGACGATTATGAGGAGGATCTTCAAGTTGGTGAATCTTGGAAGCGGCGCCGGAGGGGCGTATTATTTCAAACGATGCTCAACGCCGGAACTCTTACATTCGAGGAGTTTGCCATGCGCGAACAACTTCCCCTGGCGACAATCCATGACGCGGTGCTCAAGTTTCTGCGCGGGCGCGATGATGTCGCTCTGTTCGGAGCCCAGGCGGTCAATGCGTATGTGGGTGAAGCGCGCATGAGCCAGGACGTTGATCTAATTTCCACTCGTGCCGGCGAGCTGGCTGAGGAGTTGCGAGAACATCTGAGTGAGCGTTTTCACATAACGGTTCGCGAGAGCATGATTGGCGCGGGCAAAGGGTATCGCCTGTTTCAGATTCACAAGCCGCGCAATCGTCATCTGGTTGATCTGCGCCCGGCTGAGTCTCTGCCCCGCGCCGAACGAATCGAAGATGTTCTGGTAATCTCTCCCCCGGAACTCATCGCGCAGAAGGTCATCTCGTATCACGCGCGGCGCGGACAACCAAAGTCGGGAACAGACTGGCGCGATCTGGCGATGTTGCTTTTGACGTTTCCCGAATTGAAGCAGGAACCGGGCGCTGTCAGTGAGGTCCTGAAATCAATGGACGCTAACGAAGAAGTAATGAAAGCCTGGAGTGAGTTAGTAGTGCAAGAGCTCGTCGAGCCGGATGATGATGGTGAGTTTTAGACTTTGACGCAATTTCAATCGAACTTTGAGTGTGCTCGCTATGTTCCGACCGTTAAGACACTCCTAAGAGTCGTCCCCTGAAAACATCTCCCGCACGAGTTGATCATCAAGATGGTCCTTAATCTGCAAAGTGCCGGTTTTTAACGAAAGAACGTCATCGAGAAGAAGTATGGTTCTTATCAAGCAGCGCCTTGCCTCGTGTCTCGCAACGTCGGAATGTATTCCTTTATTCGCTAGATTGCTTAGTTTTTCCAATTGCTGAGCAAGTGCCTCGGTGCTTACACAGATCAGGTCAACGTTTGTATCACTTTTCCTCTCTCGATCCGCAAAGGCTAAAAGACGGTTTCGATATTGCTTTGGACCAAGCTTTCGTTCGTTCGATGAGTCGTCCTCAGGGGGGAATAATTGATCAGTCACGTATTCAATCGCACGGCGGCAACTTATAGCCACATGGGCATAGTCTTCGTCAACCTCCGCCCTTTCAAAGGCTGTTATTGCAGACCAAATCTTATTTCCGATCTCTGGTGCAGGGTCAGACAACCGAGCAATAACAAAGTCCACAACAAACCCGAGCGTATCTCCAAGAGTGCGATTTAGATTTGCGACGCGACGTGCATGTTCGAAGTCGTGGTACTTGTCGAAGATCGTGTATTTACCATTAAGAGACTCTGGCTCGACGATTGTGAAACCGAGCTTCTTCAGTCCTTCCATCAAGCCATAGTCCAACCCGTCCTCTTCGAATCCTTCGTAGAATACGTTTATGTTCTTGCCGTAAATGCGTAGTTGAGGAACTAAGGAGCCAGCGTATGCGGCCCAGTGTACTGGACTCTCTTCGTCCACTTGCATTGCTCCTAAGTAATACGGCTTTTCCCTTAGAGCCTTATCGAGACGCTCGGCGTCACGTAGTCTCAGGCTTTCAAAGCAAATGATATAGACATTGTGATTCAAAACTCTTTCAAAGCTTGCTTGCGTGAACGTCTTCCAAATAAAACTCGGAGGATTAATCCATGCGTTAACAGCAGTAATGAATGCTTCTTTGTTGAATCTATGAGTACTGCCAGTCTCGGAATATTCCACGTCCATTGTTAGTGAGTGAAGAAGCAAGTCGCCAACGAAGATCTTCGAATGGATGTCGAGATTCTTGTCGTTAACAATGAGCCGCAGAAGATGCCCCTCTATTGGCCAGCCATAGCAAGAACCCAGGGACTCATGGTCGGCGTCAAAATGAAATGCGATTTTCATACTCCTTAGAGGATGGTTGCTTGAATCACTATTTACCTTCAACACCGCCAGAAAAGCTTCTCGCGGAATCTCTACGCGAACCGATCTTCATGCGCTCTCAAGAAAATTAGGTGGCGCGTAGAATCCCCGTTTGCGCAAAGGTTCGGGAGATTGTAGTTCACACAAAGCCCGCAAGTGTTTCATGGTAGCAGCCGCTTTCACCAAATACATTGGTTCGGGCAGGCAGCCTATCTCCTGCGTCCACGCCGGCGGTTCTTGATGTAGACGCTCGGCGAACAGTTCGATCAGGGCTGCTGCTGCGGCAAGTGTCTTAAAGTCGCCGGCCGTTGGTCGCGGAAAGTCTTTTAGTGTCGGATGCTCGCGCAACAAATCCTGCGTCAGACTTCGAAGCGAGAAGGCATCCTGGTTGATGGCTGCTTCTGCTAATTGTTCAATTCTTACCATGTCTAAGCTCCCAGAGATCGGCGTAAGCGTACCGCGCTTTGAGTTCATTGCCTGGAATCAGATAAGGCTCGACCTCCCGCCAAATCTCATCGCGACTACCCTTCATCTCTTCAAGTAATCGAGAGGCGTCAGCTATGTCGACATCATCGCGCCAGGCTGACAGCTTCATTGCCAAGAGCTGCTCAGTGGCCGGACTGCGTACTTCGATGCCCGGGGCCGAAAGTACAATCGAACCGGAACTGAGTCCGATCAAATAGCCCTTTGCTCCGTCGTTCAGCCAATCGTCCGGCCACCCATGCTCCTCTCCAACTCGTCGAGCCAATTCTCTAACCTTCTGAGCGTCGGCTGGCGCGAGGATGGCCACATCCACATCGCGAGTAGATTCGCGAGCCTGAAACCGCATTACCATCAACGCGCCGCCGACCAGAATAAGTTCTATCTTGATCGCGGACTCTGTGGCTAGTTGGCCAAGGCGCTCAAGTCCTTCCACAATCTCTTTTCGAGTGAAGGTCGCCATGATTTCGAAGCGGAGAACGTTGGGAGTATATGTTGGAGCGATTGTTCCAACAATGAATCCCGCACCCAACAACTACTCATTCACCTTCAACACCGCCAGAAACGCCTCCTGCGGAATCTCTACCCGCCCGACTTTCTTCATCCGCTTCTTGCCTTCCTTCTGTTTCTCGAGCAGCTTGCGTTTGCGCGAGATGTCGCCGCCGTAGCATTTGGCAATCACGTTCTTGCCCATTGCTTTCACGGTTTCGCGAGCGATGATCTTCGCGCCGATGGCCGCCTGGATTGGCACTTCGAAAAGCTGGCGCGGGATCAGCTCTTTCATCTTGGTTGCGAGAGCTCGGCCCTTCGCGGCGGCGGTGTCGCGGTGCAGAACCAGAGACAAAGCATCCACCGGCTCGCCGGCAACCAGCACGTCGAGCTTAACGAGATCGCTTTCCCAATAGCCCGCCAGGTGATAGTCGAGTGAAGCGTATCCGCGCGAAGTTGATTTCAAGCGATCATAAAAATCCAGAACGATCTCGTTGAGCGGCAGCTCATAGGTCAGCATTACACGATTCGACGTGATGTACTCAAAGCCTTTCTGCTGGCCGCGCTTTTCTTCCAACAGCGCGAGGATTCCGCCCAGGTGCTCTTCGGGAGTAAGGATCGTCGCGCGAATGGCCGGCTCTTCAATTTTCACAATCCGGCCTGGATCGGGCATCTTTGCCGGCGAGTCGATTTCAGTCACCTTGCCGTCGGTCGTCGTCACCACATAGCGCACGCCGGGCGCCGTGGTGATTAGATCGAGATTGAACTCGCGCTCCAGACGTTCCTGCACGATCTCCATGTGCAGCAGACCGAGAAAGCCGCAGCGAAAACCAAAACCGAGCGCGGTCGATGATTCAGGCTCGTAAAAGAACGAAGCGTCATTCAGACGAAGCTTGTCCATCGCGTCGCGCAGCTCTTCGTACTGGTTTGTATCGACGGGATAGAGACCCGCAAAAACCATCGGCTTGATTTCCTGGTAACCGGGGAAAGGCTCTTTAGTGGGGCGCGCCGCTTCGGTCACAGTGTCGCCGATTTGCACGTCCGCCACCGTCTTGATCGAAGCGGTGAGAAAGCCGACTTCGCCGACGCTCAATTTATCGATCATCGTCGGCCCGGGGCGGTTCACTCCGAGCGTTTCCACTTGATAATCGCGTTCGGCGTTAAAGAAACGAATCTTCATTCCGGGCCGAATCGTTCCGTCGATAATGCGAAATAGAACGATGACGCCGCGATAAGAGTCGTACCACGAATCAAAGATCAGGGCCTTGAGCGGGGCGTCCGGGTCGCCCTTTGGCGGCGGCACGTCGCGCACGATCGCTTCCAGAACTTCCGCCACTCCCACACCTGTCTTGGCGCTGGTGAGAATCGCGTTGTGAGTTTCCAGGCCGATGAAGTGCTCGATCTGTTCGATGGCTTTTTCCGGCTCGGCGCCCGGGAGATCGATCTTGTTGATTACCGGGATCAGCTCGAGATTATTTTCGAGCGCAAGATAGGTATTGGCCAGCGTCTGTGCTTCGACGCCTTGTGACGCATCGACGATGAGCAAGGCCCCTTCACATGCTGAAAGCGAACGCGAAACTTCGTAAGAAAAATCGACGTGCCCCGGAGTGTCGATCAAGTTCAAGAGGTACTGCCGGCCATCTTTGGCTGTGTAGTCGAGACGCACGGCGTGCGCTTTGATCGTGATGCCGCGCTCGCGCTCGAGATCCATATCGTCGAGTATCTGCGCGGACATGTCGCGCCCGGTCACGGCGCCGGTTAACTCGAGCAGACGATCGGCCAGCGTCGATTTGCCGTGATCGATGTGCGCGATGATCGAGAAATTACGAATGCGGGATGGATCCATTAATTAGGGAAACGTCTTGCGGAGATCATGAACCACTCCGCGCAATGCAGGCTTTGCAGAATTGTTGCCCCAAGGCTGAAAGCTGTATGAACTCATTCCTACTCGTCGCGAAACCGATTCCTGCAGCTTCAATTTCTGAAACCAAACTCGTAACAGTCGGGTGTTTTACGAGTGCCTCGTAAGCGGCTTCACTACCCATGAGTGCTCCTTCTTTGACTTCCACCAAGCCTAAACGAGATAAGTTGTTTAGATAAGTAGACCAGAGATCAGGGTGCGCACATCCGGATTCCTCTGCCACCGAGGAAAAGTGGAGAAGTCGCTCGCTGTGAACCGTCACAGGATTTAGCATATTAAATCCCACTCCAACGGTAATCATAGGAACGGTCTGACTTGCTGCCAAAAGTTGCATCACCAGCGCTTCATCGGGCGTCATTTGCCGAATGGATTCAACAAACGCAGGGTGCGCATCGCGTGCAGTTTGTGCGTCCATAGATGTGGCAAGGAGGTTGGCGTAAAGTTCGCGTAGTGAGGGTTCATGAGCAGAAAACCGTAATGCCTCCAATGCTGGCCCGGCGATGGTTGGGCTGGGTGTAATTATTTTTTCTGGCGGAACGTCCTTTAGTTTTTCGGGCAAGACGTCCGCTAGATAGTCCTTAATCTGATCATAGCCCCAGACAAGTATCGAGCAGGGTATAAGAGCCACGTGAATGGTCTTAGCCACAATCTGAAGAGCCGTTCCGAGTTCTTTAGCTGCCGGTTGGACCGCATCCTGATAAATGGGAACGGCTTCTACTATTCCCCTCACCGCGTCCGCTGCATCCCGGATCTTATTCTGGTCCTCTGGCATTTGATCCAAAGATAACAAAACGGGCGCGAAAGCGCACCCGCCGTGCTGGGAACGCGGACGTCTCGTCCGCACAGCGTGCGAAGCACGCTTCGTTTTGCCGTGGCTTCAAAAGAGAAGGTTCGCGCTTCGCGCTCATTGCGGACGGGACGTCCGCGCTCCCAGGCAGGATCAAAGGTCTTCTATCACATTATCAATCTGTGCCCGCTGCAGCTTTCCACTGTAGTCGACATAAATCGATTTCCATTCTGAGAAGATGTCCAGGACCTGTGTGCCGGCTTCGCGATGGCCGTTGCCGGTGGCTTTGGTGCCGCCAAACGGCAGATGAACTTCGGCGCCGATGGTGGAAGAGTTGACATAGAAGATCCCGGTGTAGGTTTCGTTCATCGCGTGGAAGGCGCGGTTCACGTCCTGTGTATAGATGGCCGCGGACAGACCGTAACGGACGCCATTCGCGATCTCGATCGCTTCGTCCAAAGAATCCGCGGGGATCACCGAAGTCACGGGGCCAAAGATTTCTTCCTGGGCAATGCGCATGTCGGGGGTCACATCGGTGAACACGGTCGGCTCGATGTAATAGCCGCGCGCGTACTCCCCTTTAGTCAGGTGGTGCCCCCCGCAGGCGAGCGTCGCTCCGTCCTGGTGCTGGCCGATGTCTATGTAGCCCATGATTTTGTGCACGGCATCTGAGTTGATGACCGGACCTACTTCGACTTTTGGATCGGCCCCGTTGCCAACGCGCAATGCCTTCGCTCGCTCAACCAACTTCTTACTAAACTGCCGGTAGACTTTCTGATGCACGATCAAACGCGAAGAGGCCGTGCAGCGCTGTCCCGAAGTTCCGAAGGCCCCCCAAACCGCGCCTTCGATCGCGTTGTCGATATCCGCATCGTCCATCACGATAATCGCGTTCTTGCCGCCCATCTCAAGCGAACAGATCGCGTTACGCTCGGCGCACGCCGAGGCAACCGACCGGCCGGTTTCCGTCGATCCGGTAAATGAAATCAAACGCAAAGAAGGATGGCCGGTGATACCCGCGCCCACGGTTTCGCCATAGCCGGTAACCAGATTGACGACGCCGGGCGGCACTCCGGCTTCTTCACAGGCTTTGACCAGATTGTAAGTTGAGAGCGGCGTGTCTTCCGCGGGCTTGATCACGACCGTGTTGCCACAGACCAAAGCCGGGATCATTTTCCAAGACGGAATCGCCATCGGAAAATTCCACGGCGTGATCAATCCGCAGGACCCGATCGGTTGCCGCACACACATCGCGAACTTGTTGGGCATCTCGGCAGGAGTGGTGAATCCGTGCAGACGACGTCCTTCGCCGGCCGCGTAATAGGTGCAGTCGATTGCTTCCTGAACATCGCCGCCGGCCTCTTTCAAAACCTTGCCCATCTCGCGGGTCATGTCCGCGGTGTACTTTGCTTTGTCTCGGATCAGAATCTCACCGACGCGAAACAGAATCTCTGCGCGCCGGGGCGCGGGCGTACGCCGCCAACCGTCGAACGCCTCAACTGCCGCTGATACAGCCGCGGCTACATCGTCGCTGATTGAAAGTGGAAATCGACCGATGAGGTCGCGCGTGTCGGCAGGGTTCCGATTCTCAAGCCACTGCCCACTCTTACTTGGCACCCAGCGGCCGCCGATAAAGTTGTGATAGGTTTTGCTGCGAGTGCGTTTGGCGGCGCTTGCCGTCCGCGATTTCTTTGCCAGAGCTTTTTTTGCTTGAGCCATAATGGTGAGGGTTTAGGGATTTGGGTGCAGGGTGTAGTCCCGCGTTCGACTACACCCTAATCCCATTACCCATCACCCTTATTGATAAGTGAACTGAACGATTCGCTGGACTATGCGATTGGGATTGGTCGATCGGTCGAAACGCGAAAGGTTGAGGACGATCGCATCCCCCGACTTAAGCGACTCCACGACCCGTTGGAAATCAGCCAGTGTCGTCACCGGAATGCGATTGACCCGCGTGATCACTTCACCGGCGATGATTTCATTTGGCCGAACGTCGGCGGCCAGTCCGTTCGGATCAACCTCTTTCACATAAAGTCCTTTGACCCCGTTCAAGTGTTTCTCGGTGAGCTGTTGCTGGGTCAGCTCAGCCAACGTCAAACCGATTCGCCCACTGCTGGTCTTGGCGCTATCAGACTTATCTTTAGTGTCGACGCTTTCTATGTCGCGCGGACCAGGATCCGGGCGTTCAGCCAGCGTTACACTTACCGTGCGGCGTTCAAGCTTGCCGTCGACATCGCGCAGAAATGTAAATTCCGCTGTCTGTCCCACCGGCGTCCCGGCTATCTTGGCAATCAGGACATTCGAATCCTGAACGGGCTGGCCATTGAATTCGACGATCACATCGTTGATTTGAAATCCAGCTTTGGCGGCGGGCGTTGGTTGGCCGTTGCGGTCCTGCGCTGAGACGTCGGCGACGATTGCGCCCTTCACGTCAGGCAGCTTGTAGACGCGAGCAAACTCTCCCCGCACCGATTCAAGCGTAACACCCAGAAAGCCCCGCTTAACTTTTCCGTGGGAAAGGATCTGTTCGCAAACAAACTTTGCTTCGTTGGAAGGCAGGGCGAAACCGATGCCGTTGTAATCTCCGGTCGCGGTGGCAATCAGCGAGTTCACCCCGATCGCTTCGCCATGCATATTGACGAGCGGACCACCACTGTTCCCGCGATTGATCGCCGCGTCTGTTTGCAGGAAGCGCTGATAGTTAGAGAAGGTCTGCGAGTCGCGCTCCTTCTTTGAAATGATGCCGGCAGTTACCGTTTGATCAAGTCCGAATGGCGAGCCAATGGCCAGGACCCAATCGCCCACCTGGGCCGCGTTTGAATCACCGAACTTCATCACCGGCAAATCATGCGGCGCGTCAACCTTGATTATGGCCAGATCGGTTTCCTTGTCGATGCCGATCACCTGGCCGCGAAATCTTTCCCCGGTTACCAGGCCAATAGTAATCCGCGAAGCGCCGTCGATCACGTGGTTGTTGGTCAGGATATAGCCCTTCGGATCGATGATGAATCCACTGCCAACCCCGCGCGTCTGCCGCGGCTGCGGGCGGCGCAGCATATCGTAAAACGGATTGCGATCGGCTTTGTCCTCGTTATCGCTTTCGGCGATGTCGTTGGAAACCTGCATCGTGTCGATGTTCACTACTGCGGGTTCGACCTGGCTGGCGATTTCCACAAACGAGGCCGAGAGCGCTTCGGGCGCCCGGGCCATGGATTGCGCTCCCTCCTGAGCAACCGTCGGACGGCCTGCCAGGATCGCGCCGATCCCGATGCCGGCCACCACACAAACAACGGCCATTACCGCGATCCAGACACGTAGTTTCCGCAGTATAGACGTCTCGGCTTCAGTAGTTTGTTTGAAAGAGTCGAACATGATTCACCGCCTTAGAAAATCACTTGCTTCGGGTAGGGCTCACGGCCCTCCCACGCATTTTCCAATCTCACGGGAGCAGGTTTGGAGTATAGCGAAAGGACGCGGGAAAAACTAGAAGTCCCCAACTGCTTTCAAAGTAGCGCAAGCTGCCAGCTTGCGCAGCCTGCCAATACGCGCTCCTCAGACGACAACGAAGCACCAGGCAAACAACCTCAAGGCCTCAACAAGACTTTCAGCACGCCGGGCTCCGCAGCGCGTTCCATCGCGCGTAACCCGTCGGCGAGCGGGCTTTCTTCGCTGATCAAACTGGCGACGTCAACCGCGTTTGTCTTAAGCAGATCGAGAGCCGGCGCGAATCGTCCACAGCGTGATCCAACTACGCTGATTTCATCGACCACGATTCGGGCCGCATTCAAGTCCGTGGCGCCTTGGAAGGTAGATTTCAGGACCAGTGTCCCGCGTGGACGAAGCAGATCAAGCGCAAGATCGAATCCGGTTGCGGAACCCGAAGCCTCTACGACGACATCGAACTGGCGCGTTCGGAGCTTTGCCTTGTCGAGCGTAATCGTTTCGATGCCCAGGCGTTCGGCGATTTGAAGCTTGCCGGGATGTTTGCCAACCAGAGTTACAGCAGCCCCGGTTGTGGCCAGCACCTGGGCGCAGAGCAAACCGAGTTTGCCGTCACCGATGACTCCAACGTTCATACCTTCGGCAACCTCTGCGCGCTCGAGAATTCCACAGGCTGCCGAGAGTGGTTCCGTAAACACCGCGCGCTCATCTGAGACTTCGTCGGGCACCGGCAGGAGATTTACGACCGGTAGTTTCAAAAATTCCGCGTGAGCTCCATCGCGTCCGACGATGCCAAGCACCGTGCGCTGCTCGCAATGCCGCGGATCGCCAGCCCGGCAAAGGACGCAACTGCCGCAACCCGCATTAATCTCCCCGACCACACGCTGCCCCAGTTTCAGAAGCCCGACCGTAAGGGAGGGCTCACTTTCAAGAGGAGTCCTGCCTAACGATCTGGCTGCTGAAACCGACCGCGATAGTTCTTCGATTACTCCGACAAATTCATGGCCCAGTGTTCCCTGAAAGCCGGCGTAGCCGCGCGTGATCTCCAAATCCGTGTTACAGATGCCCGACAAGGTCACGCGCACCAGAGCTTCGCCGTCAGCGTTGGGTTTCGCGACGTCGTTCACTGAGAGCTTTTGGTTTTCGTAACGCAGAGCTTTCATTAATTCGGCCAGGCTCGCTTCCGGATAAGGTTAGCCGCGCAGCGGTGGAAGATCTGTAGCCCACGGCGTCAGCCGTGGGTCACCGATTGTGGATTTGACAGAGCCCCGTTATGGGCGTTACCGAGAACCATCGTGAGAATGTTTCGCCCCACCGGGGCTTTGGTTCGGATTACTACTCCCTTTCCCACAGCTTGCGCTGTGGGCTACAGATCTATCGTCGGCTTCGCCGACTCACATTCCTAACTACAACAACTGAGACTGTTCAAAACGTCTTGGTGCGTTCGTAGGCATTTTCTGTCGTTAGTTCTATGGATTGTCGCCGACCGAAAACTTTAACAGGTAAACGCCACTCGATCATTTCGCCGCCGGTCAAAGTTGCCCTGGCCCGGATCCACCAATTGCCTTCTGACAATTTCGCCACCGCTCGGCCATTGTTATCGAGTTGCGCGCGCACCGGTAACAGGCCTTTCATCCGTTGGGCGAGAAAATCATCGAACGTCTTCCCCGGCCTGACCACAACTGAAAAATCCCGCTGCGTCGCGGCAAAGTCTATCGGGTAAAGTTCAATTCGAGTGTTGACCGGCGTAGCCGCCGAATCGCTGCTCAGAATTATTGTTATTTCTGAGTAGGCATTGTTGCCGTCGGTCCCGGCCTGCGCCCACGATCCATCCACCGGCAAGCGCCGGTAGACATTCCAGCCGGCTGCGAAAAGCGCACCAACCAATACCGCGCCGAGGAAAATTCTGATAAGCGTCATTGCCATGCTTCCGATCGAACGCTGAGTTAAGAACGCTCAAGCGAGTCCATCATAATCCTGAAGGTCCGAAGGAGCGAGACGTTTATAGCATTGAAAGTTCAAAATTGAATATTAGCTCCGGAGGAGCGAAAGCATCTCAAGCCACAAGTGTGTTCCGGGTTCAGTTGAACGCAACGCGAATGCGCGATAATCTCAAGTAGTGAAAAATCTTTGGGACGACAAGCTGCACGAAGAGTGCGGCGTGTTCGGAATTTACGGACATACCGAAGCGTCGCGCATGACCTATCTTGGTCTGTACGCGTTGCAGCATCGCGGCCAGGAGTCCTGCGGCATTGCCGTCTCGAACGGTGCGCAAATCGTCTCAGAGCGAGACATGGGTTACGTCTCGGAAGCTTTCGATCAGACGCGTCTGGATCGGATGCCCGGGACCAGCGCGATCGGGCATGTTCGCTATTCCACCGCGGGCGAAGTTTCGCTGCGCGAATGCCAGCCTTTTCTGGTTACCTGCCAGCACGGCCAGATCGCGGTTTGCCACAACGGCAATCTGCCGTTTGCGCGCGAGGAACGAAAGAAGCTTGAACGCGAAGGCGCGATCTTTTCGTCGACCTCCGATACCGAGGTCGTGCTGCACGGCGTGGCGCGATCGCACGCAGCCGGTGTGGCGGAAGCTATTCCCGAAGTTCTGCGCCACACCGAAGGCGCCTTCTCGATGCTCTTTCTAACGCCGACAGAACTGATCGCGATTCGCGACCCGCGCGGCTTTCGTCCGCTGGCCCTGGGCCGTCTGGGAGACGCCTGGGTGATCGCTTCGGAAACGTGCGCGTTCGATCTGATCGACGCCAAGTACGTGCGCGACATCGAGCCTGGCGAAATGGTTGTTATCAACCAAGATGGTCTGCGCTCGTCGCGACCGCTGAATGCGCAGCAACATTCGATGTGCATTTTTGAGCACGTTTACTTTGCCCGTCCCGACTCGCTCATCTTTGGCCAATCAGTCAATCGCTCCCGGCACCTGATGGGGAAGCGTCTGGCGATTGAGCAGCCCGCGGATGGGGACATCGTCGTTCCGGTTCCTGATTCAGGCGTGCCCGCGGCGATTGGCTATTCGTCTGAGAGCGGCCTGCCGTTTCGCTTCGGTCTGGTGCGCAATCACTACGTCGGCCGGACGTTCATTGAGCCCAAGCAATCAATACGCAGCTTCGGAGTTCGCATCAAGCTAAATCCCGTGCGCGATCTGATCGAAGGTAAACGCATCATCCTGATCGATGATTCGATCGTGCGCGGCACGACTTCAAAGAAAATCGTGCGCATGGTGCGCGAGGCCGGCGCAAAAGAAATTCACGTGCGGATTTCCTGCCCGCCGACAATCAGTCCCTGCTATTACGGCGTCGACACGCCCAACAAATCCGAGCTGATCGCCGCCAACTATTCCATCGAAGGCATTCGTGACTTTATCGAAGCGGATTCGCTCGGCTACCTCTCACTCGAAGGCATGCTGGAAGCAACCGGAATCAATCCCAAGTCAGCTTGTGTTGCCTGCTGGAACGAAAAGTATCCAACGCGTATTACCAGTAACGCTGAGACGATGCATTCGCGCGAGCAGGCCAGTGTGCCGGAGCGCGTCGCCGTTAAGATTTAAGGCGATGAAGCTGGATAAAGCAAAGATCATATGGCGCAAAGAGAACCAAGAGGAATAGTCATTCCCAGCAATGAAGAACTGCTGGAAGCTGCGCACCGGCGCGTCAGCCTTCCGCCGGGTGAATTGTCGCTGGATTACCAGGATGATGTGGATACACTCTACATCCGCCTGAAGGAGAAAACGCGCCCGACCCACAGCGAGAGCAATATCGACGACGGGGTTGTCTTCGATTATGAAGGGGAAGAACTGGTCGGAATCGAAATAATGGATATCACCGGTCAGCTGAAATACGCCAACCCGTCGTGAGGCGTCTTTCTCACTCTAGCCGTGGATCCACGGTACAATGAGCGTCAAAATCGGAAGACATCAAAACCTGCATAGGAAAATATGGCCAACCTTTTTTGGAAATCAAAAGAAGCCACCACTCGGCTGGTCGAGACTCCGTTTCGTACCGAAGAGGAATTCGAGCGACTTATCTTCGCTGCGCCGGAAATCCTCGAAGACGTTTGCCATGTTTGTAAAGCTACCGGAATCGGAGGCGTCAGCCACCGGACCAAAGATGACGCGATACGAAACACATTGGAAGCAAGCTGTCTATTACATCGAGCCCGGCAAGACGAAGGTGGTAGACTTTGTTCCTCTTTTCGAGAAAGCTTACCATCGGCTTACAGGCGAATAATCTAAAGCTTTGAGAACCGCTGAGGAGGCATCGCATGCATAACGAATTTACGTCCGTCATTGAAGAAGACGGCGATTGGTTTATCGGTTATTGCCCGGAAATACCCGGCGCGAACGGGCAAGGTCGCACCATTGAAGAGTGTCGGTCTAATCTATCTGAGGCTATTGCCCTGATTCTTGAAGACCGCCGCGAAGATGGTTTGCGTGGCGTGCCGCAAGATGCCATTAGGGAAACGGTTGTCGTGCAATGAAACGCAACTCGTTGTTGCGTCATCTGCGTAAATACGGCTGCTACCTGAAGCGGGAAGGTCGCGAACATTCGCTGTGGTTGAACCCGAAGACGGGAGCAGTCGAAGCAGTACCACGCCATACAGAAATATCAAACCAGCTTGCTAAGAAGATCTGTCGCAACCTCTCTGTTCCACAACCCTGATTTGTGAATGTCTCTTTAGCCCAACCGACGCAAGAATGGAAAAGCAGTTCATCGGCAAACCAATCCCTCGCAAAGAAGGCCGTAAGAAAGTTACCGGTCAGGCTTTGTACGTCGATGATCTGGCTTTTCCTAACATGCTGCATGGTGTGACCGTGCGCAGTTCGGTGCCGCGTGGCCGCATCAAGAAGATTTCTTTCGATCAACCGCCCGCATCCAGCACCCCGCTCGGGATGCCCTCGCGGGGGCCCCGCCCCGCAGGCAGTTCTGACTGCAACATTCCCTGGGACGAATTCACGATCGTCACCGCCAAAGACATTCGCGACTTGAAGCTTGGGGAAAACTACGTTGCACTGATCCTCAATGACCAGCCTTATCTCGCCGACGAAGTCACCAATCATCCGGAAGAAGCAGTCGTCCTGCTAGCTCATCACGACAAGTATCTGCTTGAAGAAGCGCGCCGGCAGGTGCACATCGAATATGAGGAGCTGCCGGCGCTGTTCAATCTCGAAGATTCACTCGCGCAGAAGGAAATCATCTGGGGTGAAGACAACGTCTTCAAAAAGTTTCTGGTCGACAAGGGAAACGTTGATGACGCGTGGTCGAAAGCGGATTTCATCGTCGAAGGCGAGTATGAAACCGGCGCGCAGGAACAACTCTATATCGAGAACAACGGCGCGATTGCGGTGGCGAATGCCGACGA